>NZ_JBRIQR010000034.1:0-46666 GCF_052983755.1 Enterobacter sp. CFEC122
TGATCGGGCTGAATGAGCAGGAATTTCCTGGCGGCAAACCCGATGATGTTTACAGCGTTCGCACATCGATGAACACCCCTCCGGCCGAAGAGGAAATCGAGGAGGAACGTCGGCTGTTTTATGTCGGTATCACTCGCACAAAACAGCAGCTAAATCTGGTGGTCCCTCTTGATGAAGGGCTTGCGCGGTGGCTCAAAAACCGCTGGGATAGCACCCCGAAGAAGTCACCGATAGCTACTCGCTTCGTCTATGAGGCTGGCTGGACTGCTTGTGCGGTTACCAGTGATGCGATCTATAACAGCACGGTAGAGAAACAGAAGGCTGACTTCAGCAAGTTTCACCAATGGTATCTAAGAGATCTTCAGCGGCTAAAAGTCTAGGGCTACCGATACTTTTCGATTTCAGACAGGTGCTCGTTATCCAGATCAATTGTGGCTTTTCTTTCAGAAGCGAGCTTCTTCGCTCGCTTTGCATACTGAAGCCCCTTGGCTGGCTGCTCTCCGCGTAGGATCTGTTCAGCCTGCTTGCTCGTGCTGTGCCCCAGAAAGCGTTCGTACTGCTCGTCAGATACCTCAGTGCCGATCAGTCGTTCGATCCAGCCGCTTTTCGGCGGGTAACTTACGCCCAGCGCAAGCAACTGCCTTTTCTGTACCCACTATTTCCGGCGCGGCCGGCTTCAATCAAGGCTTTGGTTAGAACTACAGCCATTTGGGGACTCTCATACACAAACCTGAACCATGCGGGTCTGATTGGCGGTCAAGATAGCAGCGCATCGAAATCAACACTGAACTCTGCTTCTAAGAACTCAATCGTGGCTGGTTGGCTATCGAGCGATGCTTCCCGTGTAGACTCCAGTGCGCACTCCAATCGACGCAGCAGAGTAAACGGCAAAATGATCTTGCCGAAGTCGGTATGCTTGAAATCCCCCCCCACAGGTCTTCCGCGTTCTTCCAAATGAAATCAGCTTGCGAAGCAGCCGAACCTACGAACTCTGCCATCTTGGCCTCCAACCAACTTTTGCACGAAACGGCACATCTTCCAAAAGAGGGTTGTCAACCAAGTTTTGCACAAAACGGACTTTGATCCATTTCTAACTAAAATCTACAATCCAACCTCAGATTGCAAATAGCCTATGTTTATTACAGATGGTATGGTTCGTGTTTTTGTTTATTCGATGGCAACTGTACTCTTTCTGCCGCTTGGCTTGTTGAAAAGCACGTGGTGGTTTTCACCATTGTTTGCGATAGCTGCTATTGATTACTTAATGTTTCTGCGTCGACAAGGCTAGTTGCTGAACCTCATACCTCAGAGCAATCTGTATGTTTTTTACACCACTGGTTAAAAGGTCAGGCTACGTTCCTGACGTTTTTTAAAAAACAGTTTTATGTTTGATGCGTTACTGGTCTGTCTGGTAACCCAGTGGTACATTACCATTATTAAGGCTGGCTGGCGGTGGTGCATCATGCTTAAACGACCCTCTCTGAGCGTACTTTCCGACAGTCCTGTGCACCGCACCACTTACCCGGCAGGCCTATGTCTTGGTTATTCTTCGTTGTACCTTTTTCTTCAGCTTTATCCCTGACATGTCTGTCTGAACAGTTCTAAGCAAACCGGAATGTTGTCATGGCCAAAGTACAAGGGCTCTTTGTTGGATACCGAAAATTCGCTGTTGATCGCGACTGGCTTCGTCAGCAGGAAGAACAACGTTATCGGGATCGCCAGCGACAATTTGATGAATGGTCCAGGAAATGGGTCACTGTAACCAGGCTCAAAGAGACTCGTTTATGGACTGACGGAGCCATCAGGCGATGGTTGGGTGAACCTCAGCAGCAGGGTAAATATAAAGTTTTCCCCGTTGAAGCGGTTTTGGCTGCTGAGAAGTTGAATGAGTTTCGGCTCTGGCTTAAACCCCGACTGGAAAAGAAACGTGCCCAGCACCACCACTTTTTAATTCCATTTCTGTAAAGTAGAAACAACGGCAGTTCCGGCCGCATTCAAGGCTTCGGCATCTGGTCAGAAATAAAGCGCCATTTTTCAGTATAAGGGAGGTTAGATAGTGGAAGGTATTGAGACACTGAGTTTGCAGCTTGATGAGAATGAAACTATGGCCCTTGCTCAATTAGTTAAACGTCTGAGCTGGAGCGATCTTCGTGGCTGTGCTGTGAGTGACGAAGAAGCCTGGGTAATGAAAAGCGCAATTGAAAAATTACAACAGGCGTTAAGGGAAGAAGGTTATGCGCCTCGATGAGGCTGGCTTCGTTCTTTATTCCGATAACAAATTTGCTTAAGGACTAACTATGAGCCAGCACTGGTATGAGGTGAAAAGCAATCAGGGAATTGTTCAGGTGATTGTTGGGAGAAGATATTAATGTAATGCGTTTCTGCATTACATCAAGCAGATTAGCTTTTTCTGGTCAAAATAGACGATGTGATTTTTCTTTAGCCGAAGTCCATCCGCTCCCCACGCAACCGGTAAAGGTTCGCAGGTTTAATAAAGATAGGTTTCGTATCTCCCTAAGGGTGGGATAGGTAAACTCATAATGGCATCTGTGTTTACTATGTAAGTATTCGGGTAAAATTCATCTAATACAGTAAAGTTTAGTTTCTTACAAAAGCTTAATAAATATGGGTTTTTCACGTCTTCTATTACAACATCGCACCAGGGATTCGATTCACAGCAAAGCTTCAGAAAAGACTTAAACCATCCCTTGTTTTGTATTTCTTCCGGAAGCCGTACCACATGTATGGTCAGACAATCTCCATGATAACGATTAGTACTTTGTCTAAGCCCTACAACAATCCCCTTTTCTTGAATCTGTACACCTGCCTGATGCTCTTTCATGTCGGGCGTATAGTGCCTTGCTCTGTTTAACCAGGCCACCAGCTGCTGAGCCGTACTTGGTGATTCTTCAGCTATCCATTTCAGGTACTTGATGCGGTCCATATGCGCCTCCCTGTACGATTTCCAATGAACAAAGGCTCTACAGTATTAAGCTGCTGTAGAGCTCATTCAACCAAGCTCAAACTGTGCGTATTAAAGGATGCCTAACCTTTTTGTTTCATCGATCCACGGTCTGAATTCTTCCAGTAGATTATCATATAACTTTTCATCGCTAATCGAACCGAAATCATCCATGGCAAAGAAGTGGGTGTTATCAACCCGGCGGTCAGTAAAGTCATCCAGATTTTTGAGGATACCGTAGCTTGAACCACCCAGGCCGACAAACTTCCAGAAGATGGGGTAGTTGGCAGAACGCCGGATTGCATCTTTAATCGCCCGGGTCTTGCTGATCCCGCCATCGGTAATAAATACAACATACACCGGGATTTTCGAGTCCTTAAAGTAGTCGACTATTTCTTCCATCACAGGAGGCTCGTTGTTTGTCCCTCCGAGGCCCGGCAGGTTCTCCCAGGCTGAACGCTTTCCAGCCCCGCGAATGGACTGAATATATGTGTCCAGGTTGTCCAGTGTGACGTTTGGATACTTCTTATGCTTCTCTCCAAATCCCCAGACATCCATTTCACCGTCGTCGTCGAACTGGGCGGCAAGAACGGCGATGCGGTCCAGCACAGACTGAACGTTACCCTTACTGAACTGGCCACTCATTGAGCCGGATGCGTCAAGTACAAATGCAACCGCTGCCTCAAGGGTGTCCAGTTTATTTTTAGTAAGACTGACCGAGGCTTTTTTAGCGAGGCTTACAAGGCGCGGAGATCTGGTTTCCAGTTTCTTTTCCAGACTGATACGAGCAGGCTTTGCTGGCTGCGGAGCTGGCTGTGCGACATCAACGCCATAGCTAATGGCCAGAGGCTCAAGACCACCGTTGAAACCCTGCCCGAGCGCACGAAGCTTCCAGGCGCCATTGTGCCGATATACTTCACCCAGGATAATTGCTTTCTCACTGCGGCCCTGAGTCTCAGCCTGGAACTCAGCGATTCCTTGAGCCTGCATGCTCAACGAACTGAGCCCACTGATGGTATCTTCACCATCAATGACAACTGTGATTGCAATTTTACTGATGTTCGCAGGAACACGATCCAGTGCTATCTCAATGCTGGACTGCTGAGAACCGGTAACGAGCTTTACTGCCCCTTCAGGAGAAGACAGATTATTGTAAAAGATAAAGTCAGAATCGCCGCTGACCTTTCCCTGAGCATTAAGCAGGAACAGGCAGGTATCGGGTTCGCCTTTAAAGCCGGATTTGGTAGGGTACTGAAGATTCAGCCTGATCGCAGATTGCTGAAGTGGTATGTTTTGTCCGGATTGTAGATTCACATTAACTCTCCTGATTTTTGATTATTTTAAAGCGCAGCGTTTATATAGGTTCCCCTGGCTTAGTTCAGGACGCTGGATTTCTGGTGAGGCGTATATATGGTGTGACACCATATTTCATCACGTTGAAGTTTCTATACCTGTTGAATTGGAATTTCCATTGGTCGGGTATTTTATCTTCCAGAACCCGTGCCTTCATAAGTCGCAAACGTAACATATATCAGAGGGGCATGCTGTTGATATAAGGCACGGAATACAGGCTTTAACCAGCAACCAGAGAAAAATCCGTTTCCTGCCTTTAAAAGGCTCACGTCAGAATTAACATCTCTCTGCTTTCTGAGATTCCCGAACCCTTTCTGCCCCCCCCCTCCTGATAGCGGATCGCAACCAAAAAAAACCCCGGCATTGCCGGGGTATGATTCAGCGTTATTTTAGATGTTAACGCCGTGCTGGGAGGCAAGAGCCGCCAGGCCACCGGCAAAGCCCTGACCGACAGCTTTAAACTTCCACTCAGCGCCATGACGATACAGTTCACCGAAGACCATAGCGGTTTCGGTTGAGGCATCTTCAGACAGATCGAAACGGGCAATTTCCGTGCCGTTGTCGTTGTTGTAAACGCGCATGAAGCTGTTGCTCACCATGCCGAAGTTTTGTTTACGCGCTTCTGCATCATAGATGGTAACGGCAAACACCAGTTTTTTGATATCTGCTGAGACTTTGGTCAGATCGATTTTGACCTGCTCATCGTCGCCGTCGCCTTCACCGGTACGGTTGTCGCCCTGGTGCTCTACCGCGCCATCAGGGCTGGTTTTGTTATTGAAGAAAATGAAATGCGCATCTGACAACACTTTACCGTCTTCGCCTACTGCGAACACGGAAGCGTCCAGGTCAAAACCCTGACCATCGGTTACACGGGCATCCCAGCCTAGGCCAACCATAGCAACATTCATGGTTGGTGCTTCTTTGGTCAGAGATACATTGCCGCCTTTTACGAGAGAAACTGCCATTTTTAGCTCCTGCAAACAGTTGAATGAGGGCTGCATTAACAGCCCCGGGTAGAAAAGTTACTTTTTGATCAGGACGCGTTAATGCCGTACTGAGCACATACAGATGCCAGACCACCAGCATAACCCTGACCTACTGCGCGGAATTTCCACTCACCATTGTGGCGATACAGCTCGCCGAACAGCATGGCAGTCTCAGTGGACGCATCTTCGGTCAGATCGTAGCGAGCAACTTCAGTCTGGTTATCGTCATTAACCAGACGAATAAACGCACCGGATACCTGACCAAAGCTCTGGCGACGAGCCTGAGCATCGTGGATGGTCACAACGAAGATGATCTTGTCAACTTCAGACGGGACGGCGTCCAGTTTAATTTTCAGCGATTCATCATCACCATCGCCCTCACCGGTGCGGTTATCGCCGGTGTGCGTTACGGAACCGTCGGATGACGTCAGGTTGTTATAGAAGATGAAATCTGAATCGCCGCGCACTTTGCCGTTTGAGGCCAGCAGGAATGCTGAAGCATCCAGGTCAAAGTCCTGACCGTCTGTTGAACGCGCATCCCAGCCAAGGCCCACCAGGACGTTTTTCATTGACGGAGCTGCTTTACTTAGGGAGACGTTCCCGCCTTTGGAAAGAGAAACACTCATAAAATAACCTCTTCGATTAGTAATTGTTCAGGTTAACACTTAAGGGGATTAACTCCCCTTTTCCTCAGATTCAGGTTTGCCCGGGAACATGACGCTTGCGAGAATGCCCAGCGCCAGTACACCCAGTACAACATACAGGCTGGTTGTTGCCGCGATGCTGTAACCATGATGCCAGATGTGATCGGTCGCATTCAGGCCGAGTTTTGCCGCGATGAAGAACAGTAGCACGATAACGGCCTTCTCCAGATGAACCAGGTACTGTTTCAGTGCCTCAAGGACAAAGTACAGAGTACGCAGGCCCAGGATAGCAAACATCATGGCACTATAGACGATAAGCGGTTCACGACTGACGGCAATGATTGCCGGTACCGAGTCAAACGCGAACATTACGTCCGAGAGTTCAACCACAGCCACACACAGGAACAGCGGGGTCGCATACAGCGCCGCTTTTTTACCACGGCCAATGGTGACATCGCTGTTTTCTGGTTTCGCCAGTTCAGCATCCACTTCCTTCTGGTTAAGCAGGAAGGCATGCCCTCTGAGCTTCGGCCAGATAGGGAAGAAGCGTTTAACCATGCGGTAAGCCAGATGCTGGGAGTAATCCTCAATTTCATCATCGTCATCACCGCTTTTAAGCATCATGACCGCTGTCCAGGCAACGATAATAGCGAAGACAACTTCAACATACGGCCCCAGACTCAGCAGGCTCGTACCGATGGCGACAAAGATGCCCCTGAAGACAATGGCACCAATGATCCCCCAGTAGAGAACACGGTGGCGATAACGATCCGGAACGGCGAACCAGGAGAAGATGGCCATCATGACGAACAGGTTATCGACCGACAGCACTTTCTCCAGCGCATAACCCGTGACAAACAGACTGGCAACCTCAGCACCGTGGTGGATATAGAGGAAACCGGCAAATGCCATCGCAACCACAACCCAGAATACGGACCAGAGCGCCGCACTCTTCAGCGAAATAGGCTTGTCATCACGGTGCATAAACAGGTCAATAAAGATGGCACCGACTGAAAGCGCAATAAAAACAATGACCGTTTCAGTCGGGAAGCCGATGTGTGTGGAAACCATATTTTACCCTTAGGGATGTGGATCAGAGGCCAAATTCAGCCGGGTCGAAGCCCAACGCGATAGCGATCTCGCGGGAGGCCAGTTTCTCGTCCTGATCGAAGTTACCGTCACTTTTCGCAACGGCAATACCAACACGTAAGGCCAGCTGAGCGGCCTCAGGCTGATCTTTCAGCGCCAGGATGTATTTCATGGTTTCGCCCTTGCCGATTTCAACATCGAAATCGAAGCTTGAAACCAGTTTATTGAAGAACTCAATCACCTCATTGGTATCGAAGACCTTCAGCTCTTCTGAAGAGCGCAGAAAGCCCATCATTTTCTGCTTTTCTTCCGAACTTACGCCGTCACTCGATACGGCAATACGGGCACATACAGCAACGGTGCCCTGCATGAATTTTTTGTTTTTGAAACGGCCAACCTGGCGGGTCAGTTCGTCACGGCCTGAGTTAATGGCACCTTTAACTTTGTCGAAAAAGCTCATACCTGTTTCCTTTGTTGCTGTGTTATTTAGAACCGGCGCTCCAGCGAAATCCCCAGCCAAATGCCCGGTCCATTTCGTCCTGGCCTTTGAAGTACTGGTTAATTCGCTCGACTTTAATTGCGCCGTTTTCGTTTACGAGTCTGGCAATGGCGCACAATGTGCGACGGTTTTCACCTTCGGTCAGGCGGGTCTCAATGGGCGGTTGATCCGGCACATGAATGGTGACCACACCATCAGTCTTGTCCCAGCTGGGAACACCTTCATAAATAAAGGCGTAAATCAGCACTTCGCGGATATGCTTCCATTCACGTCCATTGATATGCAGCCACTCGCCGTCTGATACATCACCCGTCCGGTCATCGCCCTTGAGCTGAACATACGGTTCATCGCGATAATCACCGAATGCATTACCGAGCGCCTGAATGACCGATTTATACCCGTCCTGAAGCTCAACAAAGGCCCCCAGATCCAGGTCGATTCCTTTGGAGCCGAACATGCCTGCAAAGCCTGATTTGCCGCTGCCCCGGTGCCAGTTCAGGTTGATCCGGATTTCACCGAAGTTATCCCGTTTGGTCAGGCTGATTGCAGGCTTCTCTTTTGTCAGCGATACCTTGCTCAGGCTGATTTTTGTCTCAACTGGCGGAGGGGTTACAACCGGAGGAGTCGGGGCTGCGGGAGCCGGTTCGTCGGCAATATTTACGCCGAAATGCTCTGCCAGCGGTTTAAGTCCACCGTTGAACCCCTGCGCAACGAAGCGGAATTTCCAGTCATTATTACGACGGTAAAATTCACCCAGAATTAAGGCTGCTTCCTGACGGCCGCTCAGTTCGACACTGCCGCTAACCAGGCCGGTAGCCCCTTGCTCCACGTCGATGGAAAGATTACGAAGACCGGACACCGTCTGCCCACCGTCACAGGTCACGGTGAACGCAATTTTCTGGACATCAGGTTTCAGCCGGTTGAGCGCGACAGTAAAGGTTGAGTACTGGCCTTCACTGACCAGGCTGACGGTACCATCATCGTTACGTGGCTGACCATAAAACACCATGTCCGCATCACCCTGCACCTTCCCGTCGGCATACAGGCGAAACGCCGAAGCATCCACCTGGCCGCCCGAGGTGATCCGGACCCGCAACTCCTGGGCTGGAACGGGGGCATTGCCCCCCGGCGTCAGGTTCATTAGCGAATAACCGCTGAAACGATATCGGAGTGCATATCGTCAATTGTGCGGCCGCGACAGGCATGGCCAAGGGCGGTAAAGTCCCAGTTGCCGTTATTACGGCGCAGCGAAGAAATAACGATCCCGGTATGTGAGCCCTGCTCAGTCAGCTTGTAGCGAGCCAGCTCTTTGCCGGTTTGATCGACAACGCGGCAGAACGCGTTTTCGACGTCATTGAACGACTGACCACGGAAGCTGTTTACCGTAAACGCCAGGTATTCAACGTTTGCAGGCAGTCGGGAGAGGTTGACATTAATCACCTCATCGTCACCGTCACCTTCACCGGTCAGGTTATCGCCACTGTGCACAACAGCGCCGCAGGTGGATTCCAGTTTGCGGAACCAGATGGTGTCAATTGTTTTACCGGTGCTGTCCATTAATACGCAGCCAGCATCGAGATCGATTGAGTCGTTGCCTCCAAACAATCCTCCAAGAAGACCTTTTTTCTTAACCGGATCCCAACCGAGACCGAAATGAAGCTGGCTTAATGCAGATGATTCTTTGCTGAGTGATACCGTCTGGTTCTTAACTAATGAAACCATGTTTTATTCCTTAAAATGGTAATGACCGAGACAATCAAAGGTATATTTAGTAACTGACGAAGAAAATCATATCATGATGAAGTTCTCTGACAAGGGAAATTTTGGTAGTTTTCTGTAAAAACACAAAAAGAAATCCTTTTCAGGGTGTTAATTTTCTAAGTTTAATTTAAATATCAATGTGTTATCAGGAATCCAAAAAACCTGACGCACTCCATAACCACAGGAGTTATAAATCATATTATGATTGACATGTAGCTTAGACACTCATAGACTCACTTCTCAATCATAAATTTGCATGGCGTTCCGGATAATTAAAAAAAATGAACAAGAAAATTTGGTTTATGGAAGGTTTATCCTCCCAGCGAGATATTATTCAGGGGGTAAAATCATTTGCAAAAAAAAATAATTTTGCCATTACCGTTTTTGCCTCCCACCGTAACGAAAGAAATGAAATCCTTTCCGTTGCCGACTATTCTTTGACTGAACCTGAAGATCCTCAAAAACGTCTTCAGTTTATCCAGGAAACCATTCAGTCCTACGGCATCCACCATATTCATACTGGCCGTAACAGCCAGTGGTTTGAAGAACACCGTTCAGCCATTGAATCGACCGGTGCCACCCTTACTACCGGTGCAACGGGCGTCGACTGGTTAACTCTGGCTGACGAAAAAGTTACTTTTGCTCAGTTTATGGAGCAAAAGGGTCTCCCGGTCGTACCATCCTGGCGGGTGAATACGCTGGCAGAATTAAAAACACACCTCGCGGCCCCGCCGTTCACTGACAGCCCGGTATGCGTGAAGCCGGTGACGGGTATCTATGGCATGGGATTCTGGCGCTTTGATGACAGTGCTTCGCCTATGGCCGTCTTTAATCATCCCGAACATCGTCTGGTCAGTCCGCAACAGTATATTGCAGCAGCATCAGCTGCTGAGTCGTTTAAACCCCTTGTTTTGATGCCGTACCTGCCAGGCCCGGAATTTTCCGTCGATATCCTCGCGGATAAGGGCGAAATACTCGCAGCCGTGGGACGCCGTAAGGAAGGGGTTATCCAGTATCTGGTAAACGAAGGAAGCGCCTGGGAACTGGCGTGTGACTGCGCCAGGGTTATGAAGGCCGACGGGCTGGTGAATGTTCAGACGCGAAACGATGTGAATGGCAACCCGGTGCTGCTTGAAACCAACATGCGTCCGTCAGGGGGGGTGGGTTATACCCTTCACAGCGGGGTGAACCTTCCTGGGTTATTTGCTGCCTTTAAGCTCGGTCTGATGTCTGAAGATATGGTGCGCCAGAGCGCTAAAAACACCTTTTCTCCGGTTGCGGTGAGATCCATTACGGATGTAATTGCATACCCGGAATCACTCTCTAACCTTCTGAATTAAGGCGTATTTATGTCTGATATCCTCGAAGATATGATTTATCGCCGTACCCTCTCATGCGGTACGATTCAGGTAACCCGCGACCAGGGTGAAGTTTCGCTCGATGACCTGTTTGACATCGCTGAAAGACGTAACCCGAAACGCGCCTTTCTGTTTGTCAGCAAAGTACTCGGCAGGCACATTCCCGTGCCACCCTCAGTCATGCGGCAGGCCTACAGACAGCTTGCCAGCCAGTTCCCCTCGACACTGACAGGACCCGTACTGTTTATCGGTATGGCTGAAACCGCCGTTGGGCTTGGGGCCGGTGTATTTGATGAAGTGCGCCACCAGCATCCTGAATCTGTCTATCTGACCTCTACCCGTCACCCGGTTGATGGCACGTTGCTTTGCGAGTTCAAGGAAGAACACAGCCACGCCACCGATCATCTGATCTATCTGCCAGATGATGAAGAGAAAAGACGTCGTGTTACCAACGCACGAACGCTGGTTTTGATTGATGACGAGGCAACCACCGGTAATACCTTTATTAACCTGCTTTCAGCCCTGCGTAATACCGGCAAGCTTCAACATATTGAACAGGTTATAGCCGTTACGCTTACCGACTGGAGTGGCAAAGCCTTGTCCGAGCGCAGCACCTTACCAGTCACTTCGGTTTCTCTTGTAAGCGGTAAGTGGGGATGGACCCCATTACCTGATGCACCTGTCCCGGACATGCCGAAAGTCAACGTAACTTCACGAGGAGAATGGGACATCCAGGGAAAACAGTCCTGGGGCCGACTGGGGATGCTCGCACCTGCGGCCGATCTCGGCCATGAGGTCTCCGTCCACAAGGGGGAACGTATTCTGGTTCTCGGGACCGGGGAATTCGTCTGGGAGCCGTTCCTGCTTGCTGAACGGCTCGAAGCTGCCGGAGCACAGGCATTTTATGGATCGACCACCCGCTCCCCTATCGCCGTTGGTTATGCCATTGAGTCCGCCATTTCCTTTACGGATAACTACGGGCTGGGCATCCCCAATTTTGTCTATAACGTCGCCCACCAGCAGTTTGACCGCATTCTTGTGTGTACTGAGACACCCGCAGAAAGTATTGACACGCAGCTTCTTAAAGCGCTGGCTGAGGTTGCGGCCGTCGTGGAGATTGTTACCTATGAATAAACCCGTTGTTCTGAGCGACCTTGACGACACGCTCTTTCAGACCCGTCGTAAAATGGTGGACGAGCTGGCCCTGGAGCCATTCCGTACCGGTGCCGTTGATCGCACCCTGAATCCACGAAGCTTTATGACGGAAGAACAGTCCATGTTGGTGGACTGGCTCCTGGAGCAGGCTGAACTCATACCCGTTACCGCACGGGGAACTGAAGAAATCAGCCGCGTACGGATCCCTTTCCACTCCTGGGCAATCACCACTCACGGGGCCGTCATTCTCACGCCAGAAGGCAAACCCGACGAGGAGTGGAAGGCCCATATGCTCGGCCAGCTGGCTCCCTATCAGGAAAAGCTGACATCGATGCAGCGTCTGATCACTGAAATGATGGACGCAAAAGGGATCAATGCCTGGGCAAGGCTGAACTTCGAATACGGTGAAACGGCGGTTTATATGGTGATGAAGCACCGCGACAGCACCCGCCTTGACGAGCTCAATGCCATTGCAGATGAGATAGAAACGGTGTTTCCGACCGAGGGCTTCTACATCCACCGCAACAGTAATAACGTGGCCTGGCTTCCCACCGCGGTTGAGAAAGGGCTGGCAGTCAGATGGCTTCTTGAAAAACTTCGGGCTGAACGCGGAGTCTTCCCCGTAATTGGTCTGGGCGACAGCCTGAGCGATCATCGTTTTATGAAACTGTGCAGCTGGTTTGGCATCCCGCGTCAGAGTCAGTTTGCAGATGCCATTTCACAGCGAATTTTTGGAGAAAATTAAAATGCAGCCACATGACACATTTACCGGCTCATACCAGCCCGGTGACGTGGAATTTCTGCTAAAGCCGGTAGTCATTGAGATGACGCCGGTTGAGCAAAAAGAAGAGCTGATTCAGTCAGGGAAGAAACATTATTCGGACATGCTCAGTCAGGAGCCAGCGCCAACACAATGGCATCTTGATTTGTTTCACCGGGCGCTGGATCGGGGCGCAGAGAGACTTGCAAAAGAAGTCACACAGCTCGCTATTGCTCTGGCCGAACGCTTCGGTGATGAGCCCATTGTACTGGCCAGTCTCGTCAGAGCTGGCGTGCCGCTCGGCGTTATGCTGCACCAGGCCCTGCGTGACATGGGGAAAACCTCATGGCATTACGGTATCAGCATTATCCGGGATCGTGGAATTGACGGTGCAGCCCTCGACGTCATTGAAGAGCGCCATGGTACCAGCGGTATTGTCTTTGTTGACGGATGGACAGGTAAAGGCGCAATTACCGGAGAGCTTGTACGCGCACTGAAAGATCGCCCGGGCTATCCTGAGCAGCCGCGACTGGTTGTCCTGGCCGATCCCTGTGGCTGCTCCTGGCTTGCAGCCAGTGATGATGACTGGCTCATTCCTTTTGGCATCATGGGTGCGCCGGTATCAGGCCTGATCTCCCGGTCAGTATGGTCCTCTGAAGGATTACATGGGTGCATGGTTTGCGAGCATCTCAGTGAATTCGAATGCAGCCGGATGCTTGTCGATACCGTCGCCCATTTCCGTAAGAAGTTAACCCCGTCATCCCTCGCTACCCTGAGCTGGAATATGGAGTCAGCCCGGGTCTTATGGCAGACAAGTCGCGACGTTATCGCGTTCCTGGCCGATGAATTTAAAGTGGACAGCGTCAATCGTATTAAACCCGGTATTGCTGAAGCAACCCGGGCTGTATTACGTCGGGTACCGGACCATGTATTTGTGCGTTCTATTGACGACCCGGACGTTGCCTTGCTTGTAGGGCTTGCTCGTGAAAAGGGAATAGTTGTTACAGAAATGGGGGGAACCCTCGGCCAGTATCGGGCTGTAACCATTATCAAGAAGGTACTCTGATGAAAAATCGTCTTTCTCCCTGGAATCTGGGAGCCACGCTATACATGCCTGCAACACGGGAAGATATTGCTGATGCCGTCCTGCACGGGAAAATCCCGGGTTTGCGCTCTCTGGTGATTTGCCTGGAGGATGCTGTCAGTGAAGCAGACATCCCCATCGCCCTCAAAAATCTGGAGCACCTGCTGCACGAGCTCAGTAACAGCATGCGTAGCCTGGGTAAAAATGACTGGCCTCTGGTGTTCATTCGCCCCCGGCATGCCGACATGGGCAGATGGTTAAAAGCGCATTATGATCTTTCCGCTGTCGATGGGTTTGTGTTGCCGAAATTTACCCTCAGTTCGTTAGCTGAATGGTGGGATATCATGGGCGGGACTCACCTGTGCATGATGCCAACGCTGGAAACAGAAGACGTCTTTGACGTGGTTCAGATGCGCGAGCTGGCCACTCGCCTGGTGGAACATCCCTGCCACGACCGCATTATTGCGCTTCGAATCGGCGGCAACGATCTTATGAACGTTGTGTCGCTTCGCCGCCCCCGGGACCTGACGCTGTATGACAGCCCGATGGGCTACGTCATCAAAATGCTCGTTTCAGTCTTCGGCCCGCGTGATTTTGCCCTGACCGCGCCCGTATGTGAGCATATTGACGATCATGCCGTTATGGCCAGAGAGCTGGCTCTTGATATGGCACATGGGCTTGTTGGGAAAACGGCCATTCACCCGGGTCAGATAGAGGTCATTCAAAACGCGCTGATGGTCACTCAGGGTGAGTATTCTGACGCTCTGCGGATCCTGAACTCTACCCAGGCCGTGTTTAAGTCGCAGGGAGCAATGTGTGAACCCGCCACACATCGCCGCTGGGCGGCTGGCATTCTGGACAGAGCTCGTTTTTATGGGTTACAGAACGAGCAAAGCGCTGATGGAATCAGATTACTTACCGTGACCCAGCATCATTAAGGAAATCATAATGGGGTTCAGGTTCAGAAAGTCGATCAACATTATTCCTGGCGTTCGCCTCAACCTGAGTAACGGTGCACCGAGCCTGAGTGTCGGGCCGAGAGGTGCTTCCGTTTCTTTTGGTAGCCGGGGGACCTATGCCAATCTGGGCTTGCCCGGTACCGGGCTGAGTTACCGTACCCGGCTTGACCGGGCCGCGCGTTCCGGAGGTGGAAACCGGACGGCAACCGACCCGGGGCTCAGACAGGCGCTTGAGCAGGAAGCCGCTGAACTCATGTCAGCGGTAACCGCAATCCGTAATATTCACGAGCTGACGCCGGATCCAAAAACAGGCATCAGCTGGGCAGAGCTGGAAGCAGTATACCTGCATAACAGAACGTCGCCTTTTCAGGTTCCGGCACCGGTGCGTCCAGAAAAGCCAGACTACCTTGCATTGCCGGAAAAGCCTGCCGAGAGCGAAGGCATTAGTTTTCTGGGTAAATGGTTTGAATCGGAATCAGCTAAAGCTGAGCGCCACGCCGAAAATCTTCGCCGGTGGCAGCAGGAGCTGATTGATGTGGAGCGTGAGAATACCCTTCGACAGCACCGGTACCAGCAACAACGGACGGCCTGGGCCGAACAGTATGCAAACTGGAAGTTTGAAGCAGAAGAACATGAAAAACGGCTCGCCACGGCTCAGGCAGATGCCCGGCAGCAGTTCCGGACAGACGCCGCGTTTTTCGAATCATACCTGGCGGGTGTGCTGGCAGAAACTGAATGGCCGCGTGAAACGATTGTTGCATTTGAAGTAAAGCCGGAGCTATCAGCAGTCCTGCTGGACGTTGATTTAGCTGAGATTGAAGATTTCCCTGATAAGATTTACGGCGTTAATGCCCGGGGCACGGAGCTGACGGAAAAAGCCATGACGCAAAAAGCCGTACGCGAAAACTATGCCCGCCACGTCCATGGCTGCTTGTTCCGCCTGGTCGGTATCGTTTTACATACGCTACCTTTCGACAACGTGATTGTGTCAGGCTTTACGCAACGGGTCAGTAAGCGGACCGGCTATCTGGAGGATGAGTATATCCTGTCCTGCAAATGCACTCGCAGCCAGATGTCGTCAGTAAATTTTGCAGGCATAGAACACATTGATCCGGTTGAAGCGTTAGGCGATCACCCGGTTATTCGAAAGATGAGCAGTACCTTCATTTTTCAGCCTATTGAACCACTAACCCTTTAAGCAGGCTAAATCTTACGATGCAATTAAATACCAGACAGGCCCGGATTTTTAAGCTTGCCAACTTACTGGGCACCGGCAAGCCCGTTTCCGCTGCCGACATTATAACCAGTCTGGAATGCTCAGAGCCGACATTAACCCGGGCCCTCAAAGAGCTACGCGAGTCATATTCTGCGGAGATCAAATACAGCAAGGCAGGTCATTCCTACCATCTCGTTAATCCGGGCCAGCTGGATAAAAAGACCCTTCGCCGGATGAATGAAGCGCTCGCACAGAATGCTGAACTGAAAACCGGTGAGTCTACAGGGAAGGTCGTACTCGATAAGGATAAAAAAACAGCCGTGTCCTTATCGCTACGCATGCGGATCTTAAGAAAAATTGACCGTCTGGCTGCGCTGAGTGGCTCGACCCGAAGTGAAGCGGTAGAGAAGCTGGCTCTGCACTCCGTTGACGAACTGATAAAAGAATACAGCGCTAAAAAGTCCTGACGCTAAATCTCAGACCGGGGTGAAAACCCCGGTTTTGTCATATTTTACCTCTGTATTGGCGTGACGTAGTTTTGATCTATTCTCCTCCCGCAATGCCAGCAGCGCCTTACTGACTACAAAACCTGGTGTCTTGACATCCTCTTGTGCTACACATCAATCTTTGGGCGTTTTACACTCCATTCATGCAGATCTGTGATGTATGATGAATTTCATACATAAGACAGTTTATTTGTCCGAGTTTTTTCAGAAATCTTATATTCCAGTCCGGTCTGAATTATTTTTCTGTTGATAAGAGGCCATTCACATGTCGGTAATTCTATGGTGGTTAACTTATTTCTTTAATGCCGCTTCTGAGTATTTAATCTCCACCCGACAGATGTCGTGCCGTTTTATCAAATCAACAAACCCTGGCCTCTTCCTGAAACTACTCTCCTCTTCCGATCTCTTAAGAAGGAATTACATTTGAGACGCTTACCCGTATATCTGCTACTCGACACGTCCGGCTCTATGCACGGAGAGCCTATCGAAGCGGTTAAAAATGGCGTTCAGACGCTGCTTACCACGCTGAAACAGGATCCGTATGCACTCGAAACGGCTCACGTGTCAGTGATCACCTTTGATTCTTCAGCCCGACAGGCAGTCCCCCTGACAGACCTCCTGAGTTTCCAGATGCCAGCACTAACAGCCAGCGGCACCACGTCTCTTGGCGAAGCGCTTTCCCTCACGGCCAGCTCCATTGCCAAAGAAGTACAGAAAACGACGGCTGACACTAAAGGTGACTGGCGTCCCCTTGTATTCCTGATGACGGATGGAAGTCCGAATGATGACTGGCGTAAAGGCCTGAATGACTTTAAAGCGGCCAGAACCGGCGTTGTTGTGGCATGTGCAGCCGGGCATGATGCCGATACCAGCGTCCTCAAAGAAATCACTGAAATCGTGGTTCAGCTCGATACAGCTGACAGTTCGACGATTAAAGCTTTCTTTAAATGGGTCAGTGCGAGCATTTCGGTAGGCAGTCAGAAAGTGGAGTCCAGCAAAAAAGAAGTGATCGGTCTTGAAGACCTGCCACCGCCGCCGCCAGAAGTAAATGTGGTCTTATAATTTTATTGATTAAGGGGATATCATGTCTGTCAGTCTGAGCAAAGGCCAGGGCGTAAGCCTGAAAAAAAATGAATACGATCTCTCGTCCGTTACTATCGGCCTCGGTTGGGATATTAATGAGGAAAAGAAAGGTTTTCTCGGCGGGATCTTTGGTAAAAAAGAAGAAGAATACGACCTTGATGTGATCGCTTTCCTGTGTAATTCAGCCGGAAAGGTGACCGATCTCGGCAATGTGGAAAATGGTAAACCAACGCTTGTGAATGGCGATATCATCTTTTTCAACAGCCTTCGCCATAAGTCAGGCAATATCTGGCTGACGGGCGATAACCGAACCGGAGCCGGTGACGGTGACGATGAGCAAATTATTGTGCGCCTGAATTCCCTTGACGCTCAGTACGAGAAAATTGTGTTCATCGTTCAGATCTACAATGGTGAAAAGCTCCAGCAGCACTTTGGTAAAGTTCAGAATGCCTTCATCCGGGCAGTAGATGCCCGTAATATTGAAATGGCACGATTCGATCTTTCTGGCGGACCCGCCTTCGCCAGCCAGCGCTCCATGGTCTTTGCCGAGCTGATACGCGAGGCTACAGGCTGGAAACTCAGGGCAATTGGTGAGCCTTCAGAATCAGATTCGTTTGTCTCGCACCTGAGGAATTACATGTGATGCGCCGCCTGCCTGTTTACCTTGTTATCGACACATCCGGCTCGATGCGCGGTGAGTCAATCCATTCCGTTAACGTTGGAATTCAGGCGATGCTTAGCGCTCTTCGCCAGGATCCCTACGCCCTCGAAAGCGTTCATATCTCCATTATCACCTATGACAATGAGGCGCGTGAGTTCATTCCTCTCACGCCGCTGGAAGACTTCCAGTTTTCTGACATCGTTGTGCCAAGCGCAGGCGGGACGTTCACCGGTGCTGCCCTTGAATGTCTGATGCAGTGTGTTGAACGGGATGTACGTCGCTCAGATGGTGATACCAAAGGAGACTGGCGTCCTCTGGTATTCCTGATGACTGATGGAACCCCTTCTGATGCCCTGGCGTACGGTGAAGCGGTAAAAGCGATTCGCGGCCGGGGATTCGGATCCATCATTGCCTGCGCCGTTGGTCCTAAAGCAGGCCATGAGCACTTAAAACAGCTCACCGATAAGGTTGTGTCTCTGGAGACGCTAGATTCAACCGCGTTTGCAGGTTTCTTTAAATGGGTATCGGCCAGCGTGTCTTCCGGCAGCACAAGCGCGGGGATTAATAACGGAACTGATACCCTTCCCCCTCCTCCACCAGAAATCCAGCTGGTGCTCTGACAGACAGAAAGGTGCTGTTTCCGGGCAGCACCTTTCTGTACAGCAACGTTTTCTGCTGGCCGTACCAGCCGTACGAGGAAAATTATGAGACGCCTTCCCGTGTTTTTTGTCCTGGACTGTTCAGAGTCCATGATTGGTGAAAACCTGAAAAAAATGACTGATGGTCTGCAAATGATCGTCGGAGATTTAAGAAAGGATCCACACGCACTTGAAACAGCCTGGGTCTCGGTAATCGCATTTGCCGGTGTAGCCCGTACGATTGTACCTCTTCACGAAATTGCCTCGTTCTACCCTCCCCGCCTTCCCGTTGGCGGCGGTACGAGCCTTGGAGCTGCATTGCGTGAGCTGACCGTGCAAATTGATACCCAGGTCAGAAAAACCACTCATGAGGCTAAAGGCGACTGGAAACCCGTCGTGTATCTCCTTACCGACGGACGTCCGACTGACGACACAACCGCAGAAGTGAAGCGCTGGAAGGATCACTACGCGAGTAAAGTGAATCTCATTGCCGTTGGCCTGGGGCCGTCAGCGGACCTGAATATCCTGCGGCAACTGACAGAGAATGTCATGCTGTTCACCGAATCTCAGGAAGGGGACTTTACCCGCTTCATCAAATGGATCACGGCCTCGGTTACGGCGCACAGCCGCAGCGTCGGGGACGACAAACAACCTGAGCTCAGCCAGACTGAATACATAGTCCGGCTGGCCAAGGACGAGCCAGTAAAAGCGTACGACGAAAACTGCGTTACGCTTACCGGCCGTTGCAGCAAGACCCGTCGTCCGTACCTGATGAAGTATGAACGGCCACCAGCAAGGGTTTCCGGGCTCGATTTCAGTCTGAACCTGAACAGCTTTAATATTGCCGGATGCTATCCCATCGATGAGGACTATTTTGCGTGGTCAGATGCCACCGCTACCGGTTTGCAGGTAAATACCAGCGAACTGCATGGCGTACCGGGTTGCCCCCACTGCGGTAATGCCAGTGCGTTTGCCCTGTGCTCATGCGGAAAGTTGCTGTGTATTGACGGCCCGGATGACGTGATCTGCCCGTGGTGTGAAACAGGCCTGTCATTCAGCAATGATGGCGGAAACACTAACTTCGACGTAAACAGAGGGAGAGGTTGATGTCGCAAAATGCTTTACTTGAAGAGAAGATTATCCGCTTAGTTCTGTCTGAGCTGGGCCACCCTGTTGAAGGTGAGCGGCTTTTACTTCTATCGCAGGACCCATCCCTTACCGAAGAAATTATGCGGCTTAAAGAGCGGATTGAGAGCCTTGCACAGGGTTTATCTGCGCGGGTTAGCGAAGGTGATAACGACGCAGAGATTGCCGCCTCGTCAGCATCCAGTCTTTCCGATCAGCAACAAACGGTCGTAAGTGTTGCTGATAACCCGGGCATTGACGCTACCGATACATCAGCACTGCAACCCCTGCCAGAAAATGAGCCTCATCCTCCGTTCTGGAAGCTGATGCCTTATTACGAATTTGATAAACCAGCACAGAGGGAAGACGAAAACCTGTCTTCCCTGGTATTAAAACCCGGGCAGATACCGACAGGCCAGCAGCGGGCCAGCTTAGCTGTGCCACCTGCCGTTCCCCCGAGAGCTAAAATAACGATCCCCAACGCCCGCGCAGGCGAACGTTTCTCTTCGCCGGTTGCTATCGTTCTGGGTGAGGGCCAGCAGGCTACTGTCAGGGACGTTGTCTTTCCCCGGAACATTGGCCTGTCTTTTGACAAAGAACAGGAGTTGCTGACAGGTACTCCCACCGAAAGCGGCGATATAGAGCTTTCAGTAATCTGGTCATGCACGTCGCACGACGAATGTGAAACAAAACAGCTATTTATAATCAATCCCGATCCGAGAAGCCTGTGGAAGGTGGTAGAGCCACCAGCAGACGCTCCCTACCCTAAGTCCCATCTGGACGCTGCTGGCCTGGTCAGGGGTGATATACGTATTGCTGCCGCCAGTCGCCGGGGACGCTCTCATGAGCATGCCGGAAGCTTCAGAGATGACGACTTCTACATCAACCACTGCCAGGAAACAGGATGGTCTGTCATGCTGGTCGCAGACGGAGCCGGTAGTGCGGTAAATTCCCGGGAAGGCTCCCGGATTGCAGTCAAAACGGCTGGCGATTACCTTTTAAATCAGCTCAGTGGTGTGAAAGGCGTCCATTTAAAGCAGCACATCACGGCGTGGGAAGGGAGCGATCAGCAGGCAACAATAAACGCCATGCTTCATCATTTTAAACAGGCAGCTACGCTCGCGGTCAACAGTATCCAGAACGAAGCCATTTGTGCAGAACAACCTGTGAAATCCTATTCAACAACCCTTCTGGCAACTGTAGCGCTACGAACTGATAACGAGCTGTTTGCGACTGCATTCTGGCTTGGTGATGGTGCGATAGGTGCATACAGCCCTTCCGGTAAAGTCAGGATACTGGGAAATCCCGATAGCGGAGAATACGCAGGACAAACCCGTTTCCTTGACCAGAGCATTATCGCAGACCCCTCGTTTAGCGGCCGCATCAGCGTGGGTAAATGGAATGATGTATCTCACTTGATCCTCATGACAGACGGCGTCTCAGACCCTCTGTTTGAGACGGATAATGGGCTTCGCAGTGACGAAAAATGGACCCGTCTCGTTGATGAGCTCAACCCTGTCCTTACAGACGCCAGTATTGCGCCTGAGAGGTTAGGCGACTGGCTTAACTTTTTCTCCACAGGGAACCATGATGACCGCACTATTGCGGTGTTGTGGTAAGGGATACGCTTTTTCGGTGATCAATATGGCAAATATCGTTACGTGCAAAACAAAGGACGGCGAAACAGTCCAGTATGTTGACGAGGTAATTGGTTCGGGCTCGATGAAGGATGTTTACTTTTCGCCTGATAAATCATACGTCGTCGCTTTTTATCATAAACCGCAGAACGAGCAGGCCCGGGATCGGATTGATATGATCACCGGACGCTACAGGCAAAACATTTTTGGCCAGTCCGGAGGTGAATACTGGAAGGACCTGTTTTGCTGGCCGACCCATGTTGTTGAGCATGGGCATAAAATCGGCATCGTGGTTCCAACCTACAAAAGCTACTTTTTCTTTAAATACGGCTCTAAAAACGATGATTTTCTTGGCATAAAAGGTCGTGAAAAGGAAGGCAAATGGTTTGCCAGCGCCAGCAACCAGAACAAATTTCTCGACCCACGTGAACGAGGCAATACGCTTACCTATCTCAAGGTCTGTCTGCTGCTGACAAGAGCCGTCAGAAGGATGCATGCGGCAGGTCTCTGTCACAGCGATCTAAGCTATAAAAACGTGCTTATCGATCCAGAAATGGGACATGCCTGCATCATTGACGTAGACGGCCTGGTTGTCCCTGGAAAGTATCCTCCCGACGTGGTGGGCACCCCGGATTTTATCGCTCCGGAAGTGGTGAAAACCAGTCATCTTTCCAAAGAGGATCCGAACCGCGTATTGCCAAGCATTACTACTGACCGTCATGCGCTGTCGGTGCTTATCTACATGTATCTGTTCTTCCGTCATCCGCTACGTGGCGGAAAAATACATGACATGTCGGATGAAGTACGTGATGAGACCTTATCTATGGGTGAGAAGGCACTCTTCATTGAACATCCGACAGACAAAAGCAATGCAGTCAAAGTCAGTCAGCTATCGTCCTTTTCACTGCCCTGGGCTGACCCGGAGAAAATTCCTTACACCATCATGGGCCCTTATCTGACACCTTTGTTTGAGCGCGCCTTTATAGATGGCTTACACGATGCCACTAAACGCCCGACCGCCGATGAGTGGGAAAGCGCCCTGGTTAAAACAGTCGATCTGATACAGCCCTGCCAGAACAAGGCGTGTGAACAGAAATGGTACGTTTTCTCGGGTAAGACAAAGCCGGTTTGTCCCTACTGCGGTACGCCATACAAGGGTAAATTACCGGTTCTAAATTTATATTCTTCCCGAAAGGAAGGCAGTTATCGTCCTGACGACCACCGGTTGATGGTGTGGAGCGGGCAGTCAATCTATGCGTGGCATGTGAATCGCCTCATTGCGCCAAATGAGCGTACAACCGATTTGCAAAGGAAACGAGTTGGGTATTTTGTTTTCCATAACGATCAGTGGTGGTTAGTAAATGAAGGCATAAATGGGCTTATGTCATTACCGGATAAACGACAGATTGCCATTGGGGAAAAAATTGAACTGACGAATAACGCTCAGTTTGTTCTGTCAAAGGAGGAAGGCGGCAGGCTGGTCGTCGTTCAGTTAGTAGAAAACTAACGGACGCCCATAACGACTAAAACGTTCTGGCAGCATACTGAACCTGTTTAATGAATCACTATATTAAGCTGTGTCAAATTTAAGCTGCCAGAAAAACTGACTGTCTGTGCCGGATATGCGGTACACCTCCTGCGGCAAGGGTTTAATGCGCAAAGCCCAATTTATTTATAAGAGTGAATAGTTTTGTGGCTCTACCCTGCCGCTCTCCTTTCCTGTGTCATGGTTTTTAACATCTGAAATACTGACATTGTTAAGCCGGTGATTGTATAAGGCGATGCGGACAATCTCATGAAGATATTCAAGTTCGTTTTGTGTCAAGGACTGGCCTTCCTGGGTTTTTGAAATCATTTCCTGCCAGCAGATCAGTCTTTCGTAACTGACATGTTCGCTGTTTTCCAGGCAGTGCAACCTGAAATAGCGAAGGAACAAAGGAAATTCATCGGTCTGAGCGATGTCATAAGCCCGAACCGTTAACCGACACAGACATACAATCGTATCCTGCTGTAACCTGACTAACGCGTTATGACTGCCCGGAAGGATATCAGGCAATTTCATCTTACAGTCAGCAAGGCGCTGAAGAAGAGGCCCTTCCTCTGAAGGCTCCCGTCCCCGATACTCCTGAAGAGGTTCAGATTCAAGTTCATGCATTAATGGATGATATAGCCATTCCCGGGAACTGGTCTCATCAATGATCAGGCTTTCAATGCACTCACTGTATGTTGTTTTACGTCGCCCGAGCTGCACCTGACTGATTTCATATTCAATATCTGGAAGATCGATACGCAATGCGGCAACTCTTTCGGAAGGATGAAGGTGGTCAAAGGTTAACTTCGCAGAAATGCTACGATCCCTGTCCAGAAAGACGGCCACACATAAATCATTAACCTTTACGAACAGATCAGCTGTGCCTCCGAACATACTGCCGCTTCCAATAACCTCATTCAGTGAAACCGGCCCACCATCGTCGCCAGCGAGAAGATTTGGGAAACCAAGAACCTGGTGCTCGTTGATGACTTCAATAATTTTTCCCCGGATGGCTTCCATCAGACCATCACAGTCACCGGCTACAGCAGTACTGTGTGAGAAATGCCAAAGCTTGACCTCCCCCTGCTTTGCTAACAGATCAGTTTTGCAAGCGGGGCAGATGCAGTTACAGTCGATACCCCGGCTGACCTCTGTAATATCTAAAAAGAGTCCTGATTCTCTCTGGAGTCCAAATGGAATACCAAATGTGTAACTCTTACGCATGGCTGCACCCCGTTTTTGATAATTATTCAAACTATATCCGAAATAACGGAGGAGGATTTCTGTAAAACGAATTAAAAGAAATGATTTTTTAGTTTTCCAGATTAATGTTTGACAAGAATCAAATGAGAGCCTTACAAATATGGAGAGAGAAGTTTAGGTAAAGTAACTTTTATCACAACTTCTAAAATTAAGGAGAATATCGGATGTATTTAGCAGTGGGCTTGGCTTATGATTAAAGTCTTTCTCCGAACTTAATAAGAAAGTTAAAAAGACAGGCTATTACAGTGCCTTTAGCCCCGAAAGGGGCATAAACTATTTTCAAATCCAGACACAGTCTTTTTGTTGTGCCAATATCAATAATTACTCGCGAACAAAGGTCCACACACTCGCAGGAACTTTGTCATATAACTTTTTCATTGTCAGTTCAGCTTTACGATGATCATAAGCACCAGAAATTTCAAGAGAGGCGACACCCGAGTTTTTTTCACATAACCTTTCAAATACTTTTTCGAGCGTTTCGAACGAACTACACTTACGGAATTTCATTAAATAAGACTGCTTTGTGTCAGACATAATCAACCTTCTTTAGACAGGCCTCAACTGGCCAGGGATAATCTTAATATCATTTTTCACTTAAGCCTAACGATTTCACAACCTTTTTCGTTGTTTCCACCCTGTTCATAACCAGGTACATGAGTGCTAAAATGACTGTAAATAAAACCAGTGTATCCCGGTGAGCAGGATGAAGAATCAATCAGTGATCAGACAGTTTTCGGAAAGCGAATTGCATCAGCAGCTGGAAACGTTCGGCAACCATGATAAACAGCTTTCACGCTTGATCCGTTACTTTTCCCATCTGAGATACAACACAGCTAAAACCTATCTGCACTGGCTACGAGTATGGAACGAATGGTATCAGGCGAATGCCCGGTTGCATACAGACTGGCCAGTAAGTTCGCTCCCCGTGTCTGAGGAAGCTCTGCTGGCGTTTATGGGGCATCTTGAAGGCAAATTGTCACGAAGCAGCATAAACAGCTGTCTTCAGGCCTTAAACAGTATCCATAAAAAAGGGCTTAACCTGCCCGGGATTATTACGTCTGAAGCATGGTACATGCTGGAAGCCTTAAAACAATCGGAAGCCCGGAAGCGAAAGACGACTAAACAGGCAACTCCCTTTCTTATTGGCGATCTCAAGGCTCTGATAAAGTTACGCAGTACTACAAACTCAGTTCGTAAGCTTCGTGACCTGTGCCTGATCTGGACAGGTTTTGAAACACTGCTCCGTTCATCCGAAATTCGCCGTATACGTCTGAAAGATCTGTCTCTGGATAGTATGACCGGTGAATTTAACCTGACGGTATACCGTACAAAAACGAACATCAGTACACTTCTTACCTACCGGCTGACACGTCAGTTAACTAACTGCCTCTTGAGATTGATGAACCTTGTGAAAATGGATCAGCACAGTCATCCGGATGAATACCTTTTCCAGGCCGTAAATTTCCATGATACAGGCTATATGCCACCCGGCTGGAAGCTTCGGAGTAAAGGGAATGAGCTATCTGAGCTTCTTAAACGGCATAACCTGCCCTACCGTGCTAAACAAAGTCTTCTGAACGATGAAGATGAGGAAGACACTGTGGACGATGCCGGTATGCTCAGCAAAAATTCCCTTTTACGGGCATTTAAAGAAATGTGGAATGAGCTTTATCCAAATGAGACTAAAACCCGTTACTGGACAGGGCACAGCGTTCGTGTAGGCGGTGCGATACAGCTGGATATTGAAGGTTACTCGCTACCACAGATTATGGAAATGGGGAACTGGTCGAATGAAGAAATGGTTATGCGCTACATTCGCAATATTGAAGCTGGTAAAAAAGCCATGATCAAGCTTATGCGAAATGCCTTTGATGAATAGCGCCCTCACGGGCGCATAACTTTATTTTTTCTTGAACGGGTTAAGTCTGGTGAGATTAGAGAGTGCCCCTCCCGGAGGCAAAATTCCCGTCCTTTTATATTTGTACACGCCATTTAATTTCATTGTCTGGATTCCAAGATTAATAAGCGTGACAAGTTTAAGGGTATACAGGAGTGTAAATTGGGGAGCAACCTGAATAAAAACTAATAACAAGCCTGCACACATTACACGTAGCCATGCCGCGTACTCCATGCTCAGCGGACGCTTGAAATAGAATCTTTCGAGCAAATCAACTGTCTTATTACTGATCCACGCCGCCGCCACTGAGAGTAACAACACGATGCACACCATAATGCCCAGTTCCATTTTCACTCCCTTCTCTTTTAGTCTGTTTAAGTTGAGGCTTAGCCACAGTAGTTTTGTTTTTTGCTTTTTTCTTAGGTTTGGTATGGTGAAACAGAAAACAATCCACCATTACCCAACCATTTTTATATCGAGCCACCAGCATCTTCTGGCTGGGGTAATGAGCATGAAACAGCATTTTCACGTCCATGGTGCCCATCAACGACTGTTTGCGCTTTAGCTCATCCTCAGCCATCTGAAATTCTTGTAAGAATTCTGAAGACAGACGCTGACGCAGAATTCTTATGGCACTGGAGTTTTCATCATTCTTTGCCAGGTGCCCGAAGCGTACAAGTGCCTTGTGGGTTATCTGGATGGGTCCCAGATGAGAGCTGAGCTGTTCGTACTGCCAGAAGTAGGTCAAATCCACCTTAACCCAGCTGATGCTGTCCAGCAGAGCCTCGTTCATGATGGTTCCGGACATAGGTACCATTGTCAGCCTGGCCAGACGCATATGTATGTAGTCCGTAAGCAACCTCAGCGACTCAGGAACGTTTTTATTGAGTAGGAGATGCTGAAGCACCGGGGTTGCGGTCTGCCAACACAGATTGCGCCCGTCAGGCAGGAAAGCAAACTTTTGATCGTCAGGCGCAGAGTTCGAAGCGTTTTCCTTACGAAGCAAAAAATAATGGCCGCACAGCAGCTCTGCTCTTACCTGGTCCTCGTCAGGGTCATGTCGGGCTTTACTTAGATCAACGGTTAGCACAACGCGGTTAATCGCATCAGCGTGATATTTTTTTACCCAGACGCAGACACGATAGAGACGCTCATCGATTTTCTGGCTGGCTGTGGAAATCCATTGCATTGTTGTTCCTTAATTTTCGGGGCTGACAATGAAAATGCCCAGCTCAGCCCCCGGCACGAGTTCTGTATATTTCAGGCTCAGCTTCCGTTGGTTGGACGGACCCTGGCTGTTTTCAGGAGCCCAGTCAGAGAGCGTTTTTAATTGAGGTATGTTGCCTGCTGCGAAAATGGGCAAGGATGCTTTTACTACTGAATAATCAGTCTCAGCATATTTATTCCCGTTTCGTTCCTGCCCTTCAGGCCTAAATGCAAAAATGTGAGCAATCGGAACAGGGAAAGAGTTAGTTCGACAAAGGCGATAAGATTCGCCCTGCTTCAGTGGGTGAAATTCAAGACGGTGTAAAGCCTTATCGATATTAGACACGACATTCAAATTGGTAGTTGCTACATTTTTTACTTCTGAGGCTCTCCTGCGCTCCAACAAACTCACAAGTTGCTCTGCTGTTTTAACTTCCTGGTTTCGGTTTAGCCGCCATGAAAAAGTAACTTTTTTAAGCTGGGACTTGATGAAAAGGATATTTCTTGTTGAGTGCATAGCGACAAGGCCCGGGAGCTTCTTGTGCACTTTATCAAAACGGACATTCTTTTTATTATCGATACGCCTCATTGCCGCAGCAAAATCATTTTTTGCTTCGTTTATAGAAGTGATCAAGCTTTCGAGAAGATCTGCTCTTTCGGGGACAATGATTAGACCCGGGTATTTAGTGGTTACTTTGGTGGAATCATGACTTAATGACTCTATGTCATCCACACAGATGTCAGTAAGTGCCTGAATAATTTCCTCAACCGAAGCATCGTCTTTAATACTAACCCTGATGGGTTTAACCTGCTTCAAGCGCTCTTCTGTTCTAGATACGGTGGAGACAGTCATCAGGTTTGCCATCATCGGGGGGGTGTTCGAAAGAAAACACTTGAGCGAGTCGATGCGTTCCAGAATCTGGTCACGAAAATAGGGCAAATCGTCATAACTCATACGTTTCTCCAGGCTCATGTTATTTCCAATCAATTTTGCTGCCCAGGCTGACCTTGCAGAACATAAATGTCATGTAAACCTCTAAAGAAGTCATTTTGAAACAGCTTTCACAGCATGCGATTTATGTTCGATAGGGCTCATGAACAAAGGATGATAATGGAGACGCCATGGATAGTGGATAGTCTTACCCACCTGGGTGATCCGATTGAGGCGAAAACGACCATTTATACAGTCAACTGACCAAAGCCCGGGAGAAACTAACCTCTTCCAGCGGTAAAAAGAGAAACCTGCAACACAGAGGTCATGCTCCAGGAAATGTTGAGTTTCGACGACGCGAACTTTTATCAAAAACCCCAGCATTGGCGAAAACCAGATCAACAACCATGTTGGCGGCAGGATGACTTTGTTCAGGAGATGATCTGTCATAAGCAAGGCAGATAACATCAGAAAACTGATAGTCAACCACAGGGCCATCCAACCGGCCCATACGCGGCTCTGACAGGGTTTCCATTCGAGAAGAAAAAGTTTTTTATGCATTCTGCCCCGCCTAATTTTAATGTATTGCCGAAGTATGCTGCATCATGATGGTGGTGCGGGGAAAGATTTCAAACTTCCACAATTCTGAAGCCGTGTTCCAACCATGAAAGATCCCGTCTCCACAGCGAGTGTTAAAAGCAAGAATTTCATCCCTGACCTGGTAAGCGAGCACTTCTGGCATATCAATAAACTCAGGTAAGGAAAGAAGAATTCCATGGATAACTTCTCCGGTTAACTTACTCATAACCTCTTCCTCAGACAGGGCAGCGTCCGGGAACAAACACAACGGAAGTGAAAAACAACATAGGTCAAGACCAATAGCAGCCCTTCCTGCGTCGTAGCCTTCTTCATTAACGACAAAACGAAAGAATTTTTCTGTCTCACCCCGTAATGATGACGGTCCTTCAGACGGAACTTCAATACCACTGAAGACTTTATCGGTCCAGTTGGTAAAAGGACTGGTGAAAACCCAACAAATTAAGGATAACGCCAGCTCTTCCTTAAACATACGTTCAGTGCCGGTAGTTCTGGAAAGTTGCTTTTGAGTACTCATGTTTTACCTGTTGCATGAAATTATTGATGTTATATAAACACAACCGGCATTTTATCTAATAGGTTTGAAAACACTAAAAATCGCAAATGCTGGTACCTTTCTGTTTTAAGAGATTTTCAAGGTAAAGTGAGGCTAGATCAATTGGCTGGTTCTCTTCAAGACAGGCTCGCACAAGATCTTCAATAGAGACCGAATCAACCCCCCTTCCCTGTAAAATTTCTTTAGCAGATGCCAGCGTTTTATGAACGCTTCGACTTAGTTGTAATCTGACTTGTGTGCGGGTATCAAAAAGACAATCTTCTGTGACACTTTGTGAAACGGTTCTACTCATTGAAAAATCACTCCATTTCTGGGATCGAATGAAAATTAACAGCTATAGATGTATCAGGTTTCCCATTTTCTACGATACTCAACCACGTACGCGCTGAGATTTGTTGTTCACAGACGAGTATGTAACCTGTTCCCTGTTGATGATGTAGCTCAAGAGCTTTTAGGATAGGCTCTGAATGAGGTCCGAGAGCATCACGCGTGTGAATAAGCGTTTGCTCTGGCAATACGTTGCTAAGCATAGACAGCAGAACATTACGCTCATCCTCATTATCCGACAAAACAAGAATTATACGAAAACCCGTTTTTATACGAAATCTGATTTCTGAAACTAACTTTCTTAATCTTAATTTATATATGACCAGGCGGAATCGAGTCATCAGTAAAGAGACCACTGTGAAGATAACGATTACTGCGCCATATTTTGACCTGTAGAACCACCAGTTAAGGCCTCCAGCAACTATCAGGATTAACATTAAAATTAAACTCCCATAGAAAAAAAGTGCTGGGTAGCGAGTTGTCTTTCCTTCAATTAGTGCTGAGGCAAATATCAAAATGGATATTCCGTAAATTACCCAGTCAAAAATACTTTCTCCAATCATTCTTTAGTGAACATCCTTAAAAGTGGAAATGTAGGTTTATGGGTTTATGCATTTTCCTGATGGCCTTGACAACCAAGGATTTCACAGAAATTGTCACAGTGTGAAGCTGTAACAAAGCGCTCTCCACGTTCGAATCGCTCAACCAAATCCTTTCTTACTTCACTTCCAGGTTTCTGGAAGATGTACTCAAGCTGGAGATCCTCGGCCGTTGAAAGTAGTCGTTCTATGCTGAAATCAACATGGTAAAAGCAAAACTGATTATCAACCGGGGGAAAGTTGCTTTTGGTACTGTTCTCGTTTTTGGATTTTAGTTCATTCATGAGCTCTCCTTGGTTGAGAACAGTATACAAATCTCTTTAGGGATTTTTTTTCGTTAATAGCACTTTTTTGAGTTTAAAGAGTATGTTCATACCAGAGCATTAGAGGCTACGAAAAGGATAATGGAATTAGAAAGATAGATTTTAAGTGGTGATGTAAGGTGGGATAGGTAGAAGAGGAGTAGACGCTTGTAAGCGAGGCAAAAAAAAGGCACGGAAACCGTGCCATAAGAGTATGTGAGAAAAAATCAAAATCAGGGAAAGAATCAAGCAGCTTGTGAAACTGAATCTCCAACTGCAAGATTTAAATTTCTTAGGTTATCGAAAACTTCAGATACTAAGTCATTACGGTCGTGGATTTTAATCCGCCCACCGGTTAACTCTGAAACATAAACGGTATGGCAGAGGTCAGTAACCACTTCGCCGTATTCATCAACGACTTCCAAAGATGCAATCATCGGAATATAAGAAGCCGCAGCATAGCTCTCATAAATACTTATTATGGAGTCATTGTTGTGTCGAGAAATTACCCTACCAGAAGGTAAAGCCTCATCTTCCATATAGCAATCAGATAGGTCCTCACAGAAGTCATTTTCTTTAAGTGAAATATTAAGGGTCAATTCACTGTTGATAGAGCGTGAATAAGAATATTCACTCAGTTTATAGCAAGCCAAACTTATATCACTAAAAGTTTCATAAGCTTTATAGAGGCTCGATGTTATAGACTCAGATACAAATGTTATTAGTCCAATAAAATGAGTATCCCAGAACTGTTGCAAAGCAAAACGGGCAATCATAACCTGACCATCAACCTGCATCAGTCTGTTATATTCATCCCGGTCATAACCTTTCGACTGAGAAACATCATTAGACATGCTAAGAACTTCACTACAAACATCATCATATTCAAAACGGCTAGTTGCAAAGTGTTTTCCTGAAATCTCAAGGTACTGACCAGAGACTGCGTCAAACACCTCAAGAAAGTAACAGAGTCGAGATTTTAAAGATTCTCTGTTTAAAGCTTCTATTTCATTCTCAGAGATACTATCGACATATAAATCAACAGCATTCTTGAGTTCAATAGCTTTGATATTACAGGTAAAAGAAAGCTCGTCACTTTGACAATGGCAAACACTTAATACTATATCCGCCTCATCAAAATCTATGCCAAGATAGCTCAGAACTGCTCGGACATAGTTTTTATCATCAGATGAATGTGTCATATACACTACCTCAAATTTGAGAGGAAGTGCCCCAGAAGGGAAGCGACTTCCCCACTGGGTTAGATAAAAGTTTGGTTAAGCTAAAAGAAGATGCCAGCGACAGATTTTACATTGTCATAGACAAGTGTCTTCAGCCAACCAAAGTTACTTTTTTGGACTGAAGCAAAAGGATCATTGAGACGCGTTACGAAAATCGTCAAAAGCTTCAGTTATTAGTAATGTGCGATCAGTTACTCTGTATCGGTCATTACTTTCGAGAGATACGTAAGTTGAATGCGAAGAATCACAGACAACACGCCCTCTTTTATTGATCAATCTTACTTCCATCATCACCGGCACATTGATAATTGAAGCAACATCGGTATAGAGGGATATGAGGGCATCATTGTCACAATATAACGCCCCGTTCCCATCAAATGTATCGTTAAACTTAATATATATATCTGGCATATTTGCCGGATAATCATCAGTATTGAAATCAATGCATAACTATAAGTCATCATTAATACGGCGATTAATCTTATGCTGCCCAACACGTACAAAGCCATGTTCAACAGCTTTGATAATCCTTAAAGTTTCATTAAGACAATCTGTAATTCTTTTCTCGACAAATGAGATAAAGTCACCAAAGTCGGAATGAAAAAACTGTTTAAGTGCAAATTTCGCAACTAACACTTTCCCATCCACCTTCATTTTATCGAGATAAAGATTTCTTATAGCATCAGTAGAAGAATTAGCTTTAGATAACTCTTCACAGTCATTAATAATCATTGAAACAATATCAATAACTTTAACTGGGCTTAAAGTATTACTATATCCGCGAATATCAAACGTAAAAAATCCGAAATTCTTAAATACTCCAAGAAAATAAATTATTTTTTGTTTCAAAAGAATAGAATCGGAGTAAGATGCGTTGTGCTTTATTAGTTCAGATATGTAGAGATCCAACATACAATTTAAATTATCGATATCTACATCGTAATCAAAGGTTACTTTGTCGAACGAAGTATCAGATAATTGAACGGTTATATCGTCAGCGGGAACATTAAGGCCTAAATTTTGATAAAGAAAGGCACTAACAAATTCCACGTGGTCAGATTCTTTAAACATTTACACTACCTCATGACTAAAAAGGAAGTGCTTCCCACCGGGAAGCAAGTTCCCGGATGGGTTAGATTAATTATAAAAGAGTTCTTCAGAAGGTACATGCATTTCTGGTTTGAACTGTTTTAAGGAGTTGTTTATAGCTTTTCGATATAACCCTGAAGAGTGTGGCTTAAACATTTGATATTCCGTAACGAGCAGAGGAGACGTAAAGCATCCTAAGTTCACTAGTGAAATATTTGATGTTTCTTCACAAACATCTAATTCAGCGTATATCCGCCTCTTCATTACCCTGCCTGCTAAATAGCGACGAACATGATTTATAAACTTGTCCGCATCTGATATAGAATTAACTATATAATCAGATGTGACTATCTGATTAGATACAGTTTCAGGTATAGCTTCGGCTATTATTTTTACGTTCATTTCATAATCAACACTATGGAAGCAAGCAAGAATTTGTGGCTTCGCGCTTTCTAAAATCTTTTCAAGAACAGAAAAAATCAGAGAGAACTCGTTTAAAATTCGCTTTTGTATAAGTCCATGTAGATGTTTTATGAAAGGAGAACCGTGTTCAACAAGGCCTAGTATAAGATCCTTAGAGGCCAAATCTGAGCGGTAATAAACGTATTCTAGATTATCCCGGTTAAATCCTTTGATAAGCAAATCAGGCTTCTCTGAGACCAGTCGTAAATGAGTTGAAGCTATAGAAACTTCAAAACGAAAGTTCGCGAGATTTACAGGGCCTGCTTTTAATGTAGCCGCTTCGGAAAAATAAATGAAAAGAGGATGCAAATCATCGTTACCACAGTAAAGATGGTCTGCGCCCTTAAGATATTTCACCAAATGAGGTAGAAAAGATATTACTGGAATATCAGCCACAAATCGAATATGCCGAAATGGTTTTGAATCCAAATATATATTTTCCACTACAGCGCCAACAAAACCCATTTTAACAAGAATAGATTCAACTAACTTTTGTATCGCATTCATTTAAATACCCTCTTAATAGAGGGATTTCTCCCAAAGGGAGAAATCCCTATGGGAGAAAATAATTTTAATTAATAATTGTAGCGAAGCGCATGTTCTTTTTCACTAAGATGGTTTTCATATTCCGACTTACCAGAACTTAAACACTCTTTGAAAAAGACCTTTGAAAAATTCTTCAAGTCACTTCGGTTGTTAATTTCTTTGTCAGACATCAACTTAGCTGAGTGTGAGGTATCCACAGGCCCCAACCACCATTCATATTTAATATAAACACAATTGGTTTTTGTATGTCCATTTAGAAATCGTTTTGCATTTCTAAGTATTTTTCTACAACCGTTAAGGTCTGAAAGTAAGATATCTGGAGCAATGAGCTCTTCCAGAATATGACCAGGTAAGCCTTTCCTAAAAAGCTCAACATCGTAACTACAATACCAGTCACGATAATTAAAAGCTTTAATAAGTCTTTCAGGTGTATCCAAAGATATCTTATTCAGGATTTTTAATGCAAAGCATACAGCATCTTTTAACAACTCGTGCACCTCAACATTGATAAATGAGAAAAACGAGCTTAATTCTTTCTCTAAGGAATTATACAACTTACCGTAAATATCCTGAGAAAAAAGATACTGCAATCTTTCTTTATTATAAGTGCAATTCGAAATTGAATAGACTTCTCCTCTTTCGATTTTGCACCCTTCCCTTAAAACTATAGGAAACCTCAAATGGTTAACAATGAAAGAATGATTCTTTCTTTGCTTCAAAGCATCTAATTGAAATTTCGTAATTTCCTCCAGATTTGCATCTTCAAAACCTGGAAAGGGAATATCACAGAAACAAGAACTATATGCTTTTGCTGATTCATACATAAACTCCAGTGAAACATCAGCATCAAAAGACATACCAGAGAACATGCCCTGCCCATTGTCTAAAAATGTAATGTTTTTAACCTGTATTTTTTTATGTTGAACAACCAAAAAGGCATTAATGATTTTTTCGATAATTTTCATGTGATCCTCTCTCAATAAAAAAGGGATCACTCCCATATGGGGTGTGATCCCCACATGGGTATAATTTAATTAAAAATCTGTAAGACCTAAATCTTTATTTCTACCACAAACTGTAGAAGATATAAGACGTTTTACTCGCTTTCGAGCACTTCGGCCTGACGTATCTTTCAAGTACATCGGTAATGACAATGATGAGATTTGATTACTTCGCTTATGATGGCAGACTATATAGCCCTGCCTCCACCCCGAACGCACAAACTCACGGATGCGGTTAATATATGCCGAAGCTTGAGATTTTGTACTTATCGATTCAGAACACTTTAAGTTCTGTTCGATAGAGTAAAGCTCAGCCGCCATTAATTTCACCTCATACAGGTCATCCCCATAACTTATAGTTTTCAACAGCTCTTCCTTTTCCCGAATGAAAAATACTTGCTGCATTCCAAGGATCAGGTCATAGGCCTCTCGAAAGAGGTCGATAAGCTTATTACGAACATAAATCATAAACTCCTCAAAGTGCTGAAGCCAGAAATAAGCCGCATTACTTATTTGTGAATTGTGAGAACAAACAAGCCCTTTAGCAAGCTCGACCTCTTCCTCCCGAAAAGTAAAGTTACTTTTCTTAAACCGACTTTGTTCAAAAATGCTTTGATGCATTTCTATCCATACAGAAACAAAACCGAGGGATTCAAATTCTTCGTTTAACAAATGTAAACTTTCGAAGATTTTCTGAATTTCGATCCCGATGTCATATGACAGTGGACATTCTTTTATAGAATAAACATAACCGGGTAGGAAGTGAGATAAATGCTCAGTTCGCAAATATAAACTGAATTTAAGTTCTGTCAGTGGTTGTTTCAAAGATAATTTAGATGATTCGCTTATATTTACTGGTTCAACACCATTTCTAATCAAAATAGCTTTTACCAGGTCCGTAGCTAACTTCATACAGCCTCCAGTCGTTATTGAGGCCTCCCTGATGCAGGTTGGCCATCAGGGAAAATATGTAAATCAATTAGCAACCAATCAGACCGTTGCCATTACATTGTCAATGTATCTGACAAGGGATGGGCGGTCGTCCTGTAAGGCAAAACGGCGAAGGTCATCAAGATTATACGCAGGAAGATAATCAGCGTAACCTCGAATACGAAGGTCCTCAACCACAACTTTTATATACTCAAATCGTCCAAGATTTCCTTTTAATGGGGGTTTTCCTGGACTAGACAGCATATCGTCTGCTTGCTCCCATGTGATTTCTTTAGCTTCACCACTATGTAGATCAAGATGGACATATATGAATGACTTATAATCTCCACGGCAACGAAGATAATATTTCGGATAGAAATATTTGTCACAACGCAACAAACACGTTCCTGAAGGACGAACTACGTACAACAGGTTTCTGTCATTTTCTAATATGCCATGTTTCAAAATCGTTATATCTATCTCATTATCATGCAGCAAATAGCATGACGATGGTTCATTGACGATGCGCGATTTTATAACAGCAGCAAATTTATTAAAAACTTCGTTAGTTTGAAAATTCATTAAAATGCTCTCCGATGTAAAACGACGAGCATCACCATAACGGTAATACTCCCGTTATGGGTTTTAATAGTTTATGGAATAACCATGTCATACAACCGACCATAGCCAGTAGTACCGCACATTTATTTAACTGAGCAAGCATCTCAGCCGTGAAAAGACCTTAAAGGCAGGTAATTATCACGAAGGAAAGCGGTTATCTTATCAATACAATTTAAAAAATAATATTGATAAGATAACCCCCCCCGCAAAATGCGGGGGAGTTATCGTTGTTACAGCTGATTAAGACATTCAGGAGCCCAGTGAATCGGGAATCCATCCTGCCCTGTTAACTGGAGAACATCGTTCCAGTCGATACCCTTTTTCCCATCAGGAATATCTTGTGCTGGTTCGAAGACTTCAATTGTCAGCTTTGATGCGGGATATCGTTTAGCCAAAAACTCAACCATGCGGCTTTGAAGTCGCTGAGCAGCTTCGATACCGGCACGAGTGCCTTGTGAGTTAGCAATATCCTTATCCGCCCAGATATAAAAGTTTATATATTTTACATCCGGCGGAGGCAGTAAAAAATCAGGAACAGTAACGTTTTCAAGGCACCATGCGGAGCTGGCTGCCCAGCATGGTGTTGAAGTCGCTTCTACAACAGAAAGCGCATTCTCGATCCCTTCAGCCACTCCCAGTGTCCAGGTCGAACTACCTGAATCATAGTGAGGGTCAAACAACTGAATTGAGCCACCTGTCATATCGGCAGGAGGCTTCATCATCAGCTTTGGATTTTCTACAGGTGCCTTATCACCGTTTTTGTCTACGTATGTTCTATGGATAGTCAGAGGCCGACCTCGGGTGTCACGATAGATTGCAATCATTCCCGGATAGATAATCGATTTCTGCTTATCTTTATCCCAATAGTAGATCCGGTTATTAAAGCCTAAATCCTTTGGTAAGTGACTCAGTAAGCGGGAGATCCCACGATTACGGAGGTACAAAGCAACAGGAGTATTAGGCTTTATTTCACCGGTATAGTGATACATCACATCAAGTTTTCGCATTCGCTTTGCCACTTCCTCTCGGTCAAGAGTTTCTGTGGCACGAACTGCTGATTTATAGCGTCGTTCATTTTCAATGTCGGCGTCAGTTAACGGAGCATGCAGATCCATCCCGAAAAAATCTGAGAGAATCTTTTTGCAAGTCTGCGTTTTACTTAATTCATAATATTTCGCCAGAACATCAATTCCGTCGCAAAACTCATTTACCGGAAAGTCATTATGGATCGCACATCCGGTATAAAGGTCTTTTTGCCGGAAACGAAACTTCGATTTCCCTGCGCCAGTAAACGGGCAAGGAACCTGGCTCGGGGCTTTTGCACAAGCGTCTTTGAAAGCAGGTATTCTTTCGAATATATACTTCCAGCCAGACACTTCAGCAATTCGAGCATGAACGAGTTTAATAAAGTGTTCAGATACTTCCTGTGGTTTACGACGAAGAGCCGGGGATGCATAAGTCATGATGATCTCTCTTATCTGGCATTGTGAGTTTCTCAATGCCTTCTGCGGTGCAGAAGACAGGGAGAAACCCACAACGCAGAATTTAAGAAAGAGGGCCCGGGGGTCCTCAACATTTATGCTTCAGTCGTGAAGCCATTATTCTCAAGACGCTGTATGTAGTTATCTACAAGTAACGCAGCCTGCTGGCTATTACCCTCCGCTATAGTGACTTCGCGGAAGATTCTTTCCTGAGGGCTATCATTGCTTATAACTTCACCAACACGTCCGAAAATACGGACTTTATGCATCGCACCGACTTTTTCATGTTCTACACGGTAAGTTTTTATCTGAGTCATATTTTGCTCCTTATTCCTTCATGGAGCAAAAAGACCCACCGGGGCCTTTTTGCCCCGATTGGGTAGAGTTTATTAAGAAAGTATTTGATGAACTAGCTTACTGACTTCAATAGACAATAAAGAAGTATCATCAACTGTTACGAAAGTGTCCGTTTCAAAACCAATTATTTCATCAGTCTTAATACCAACACCAACGATTTCTATTCCATTACATTTAGCCTTTTCCATAACTTCGACGATAGTAAATTCCGATTTATTCGGATAACCATCAGTTATAAGAAAAATTATTTTCCTATCGAATTGGCTGTCAAGTAACAGATCAACAGCTGCCATTAAAGCAGATCCCGTAGGGGTATAATAACCCTTACATCCAAGAGTGAATTTCGATAGAGATTCCTCAACGCTTTGATCAAACGTTTTGATAATCTCAAATTCACTTTCCTTGAAGGGAAAAACTATATTGGAGACATGCATTTTTGACAAACTTTCAGCGGCCATCGATAAAGCAAGATCTGACTTAATGGCATGAATATATCTTTCATCATTAGCCATTGACGCTGAAATATCACGAACTAATACGAGGCCAACATGCCCTCTATTTTTAGATTCGCTTTGAGCTCTGAAGACATCACGAACTCCCATTTGTGACAGAATTAATCGATTTCCATCGAAGGTAATTCCACGCTCATGAGTTTTGTTTCGGCCACGCATTTTAACCTGCTGTAAAACAGACAAGTCGCTACCGATTGAATGACTCAGAGACAAAGCCTCATTGTAAACATTCAAATCGATAAGGAGATCAGGGATATCCCATTCAGAAGCACCGAATTCGGCTTTCACGTCATCGGATACTTTTGATGCAATACCTTCAATCTCTTTAGCCAAAGCATCGTGATAATCTTCGCTATCCTCATCACTGCTAAGAAAGGCATCCAACAAATCTGCCAGTATCTCCCATTGAGCCGATGAAAAGTTACTTTCATCTTCAACGTTAGTCGAACTGGCTTCATCTGATTCACTCTCGGAAGGGTTAATCGCATCAGTATCGTCTTCAATAATGTTATCACCCGTGGGATTGCCACCGGTGGGTTCATTATTTCCCTCGTTATCTTCAGCAAGTTCTGAAGGCTCAGAACATCCCTCTTGAGCAAGATCAGCGTTATCGGAAGCATCTGCCTGACCTTCACTATCGTCCTCAGAATCATCCTCACGACTATCAGTCGACGTAAGCGATTTATCTTCTGATTCGGTATCGGTATCGGTCTCGGATTCATCATATGCCTCCTGCTCCTCCTGCTCTGTCTGCTGCTGTTGTTCCTTTGCCTCATCCCGCAGTCTCTCTAAAAGAGCCAGGGTCTTACGAGCAAGGGATTCACAGCCCTGAGTATTTTCACAACCAAGAGCATCATGAAAAATTTCCTCAACATCAGAAATTACTGGAGAAAGTATCTTTTGGGCATAGTCAAAAAACGGATCGAGGGTTTCTTTGTGACCTACCTGCTGAAGGACTTTTACTCGCAATGAGTTAAGCAGATACCACTCAATAAATAGGACAGGATTTTCCGGACGAGAAGATATATCAGGAGTCATCCTTCCGGCTTTAACCATCAGTGCGTAAGTGGCTGCAAGCCGCCGCTTTGCATCCGGATAATCGTTACCAACCTTCTCTTCCATCTGTACATCATCGAACAGATTTATAAGCCCGGTAAGACGTTTTGCCCTGCTATAAGCTTTACGTTTCTCAGCGAGGCTCTCAAACTCTGCATTCATTCCGTCATCGAAGCGTGTAAACCCTTCAGATGACATGAGAACACTATTAAAGGCGTCACTGTAAACCTCACTGACGGTATAGCGACCATGACCAGCTTCATGACAGGTAAAACCTTCAATCAGACTGACAAAGTCATCATCGCTATAATCGCCGTTTGGTAAAACACAAACTTTATTGACAGGATCAAAATACGGTCCTTTGGTATTGTCGTCTATTACAACTCTTACATCGCCTAAGCCGCTAATGACTTTTGCTATATTCTGTAAACGCTTAATATGGCGCGGCGATGATTTAAGATCTAATTTCATAGAATACCTCTTTATAAAAAAGGGGTACTCACCCAGATGGTGAAGTACCCATCTGGGGTTTTTAATAAAGCAAACAGTTACCAGCCTTTGAGCTCGATATCAAAACCATTTTCAGCATTGTCTTCCTGTTGCGAAACTGATTTCTCAGGTTCAGCTACAGAATCAGTGTTTGAAAACGTGCTGTTTTTTATATCGTTCTCTACGACAGGTTCAACCTGAAACACATTTGTTGAATCTAAAATAGCTTCAATACCTGTGTTCTGTAGCGCGTTCGGTTCTGTTTGTGAGCTTTGATTAAATGATCTGGTAATAGATTCCAACCAGTCAGTAACCTTTTGCTCTCCTGAAATAATACGCTTTAACATTGAAGCATCACTCATGAAATAAAACCACTGCTGTAACACCGCAACGTCGCGAGGTTCAGAAATGGCACCTTTAGGTAAATTATTCATTATGTGTTTTATAGCTTCTGCAAGTACTGCCGCCTCTTTATGTATAAACATGAAGCTAATGATCTTATTTTGCATTTGCTTCAGTCGGTCAATAGTACTTGAGCGCAAATTATTATTTTTACTAATTTTTTCATAAACCCTCATTGCTTCTTCTGCCAGATCTGTTATCAATTGTTCCTGATAGTAGTCCTGGGTTTCATCACCTTCAACGCTAATAGGCGTAAAAGGAATAAAGTGAGCAATATTAAATCTAAAGGATTTTATGAAATCATCTTTAGTTAATTTCAACTGATCAATCAAAGAAGACATTCTTGGGCTTCTATTTTTTTCAGCCTCAATATGCATCTCATAATTGTCTACAACGTTTTGAATACCTGCCTGAAACTCTCGTTCAATCTCTTGGGCCCCTTCCAGAAACTCTTCCATACTGGAAACTGGTAAAATCCACATATTGCTATAGCGGATGCACAAGCGTGAGCAAAGGGTTGATATTCTGCTGGTAATCGTACTTTTGAAGCTAAGGGCTTTTATGTCAATCCAACGTACTTCGCTTTTAGATACGCTTTTTTGATCCGTAATATCATCTCCATCATAAGACAAATCGATTTTATCGGTTCGACGCGATCCTTGACAGCCACTTATTTCAATTTTTGTTATAACTGCACCTTCCAGTAAATCTGGATATGATTTTGCAAAATTCTCAGAGATTTGTTTTGCAGATACTTTGTTAAGCATTGAAGTATTTAAAGTCATGGGTTTCTCCAAAAAAAAGGGGAAACCCTCCCCAACGGGAAAGATTTCCCGATAGGGTTGATATTAAAGCTTCTCTGGCGCAATTAAAAGAATACCGGGAAACTCAGCGGCAACATCATCATTGCCCATTGCTCCCTGATACATATAACCTTTTAATTCCATTTCTTTAATTATACCTTCCATATTTATTTTACCATCATGATAAAACAATAAAGAATAGTCGTTATTCAGTTGCATAAGTCCAGTAAAATTAGTTCCGTTTTTTGCTATAGCAATGGTAGCAGCACCATCCGTACTTAAAAACGCACTAAATTCAAGATGGGATAACTCTGAGATACAAATATCAGAGGTTTCATAACAAATCCCATCTAACTCGACTTTTTTGCTGTGAAATACTCCAGCGATTTATCCTTGTCTTCGCCAAGAGAAAGATCTATAGCTTGAAGAACAAGATCGACCACATGTAAAGGTAAAGCAGAAGCAAAAGCTATTTTGAAAGTGTCAAGAAGACTAAAGGTTTTTAACGTCATCGACGTGCCAACCCAAGCTACTAATTGACGAATATCCATCACACTGTCTTCTGTACCAGAGTCATTTACTGCAATCGCTACTCTTACGAACTTCTCAATGACCTGAAAAGGCAAAGAGCTATATCGTTTAGTAAGCACATTGGTTAAAGCAACTTTGTCGGGCTTCACCATTTCAACTATCAAGAACCGCTTTATAAAAGCTGCATCTTGACGTTGAGAAGAAACGAACCGGCGAGCGCCTCCACTCATGTTTGTGTTTGCAGTACCAATAAATCGCGTGTAGCCATTAGCAGTTATAACCTCACCACCATTAGCACTGAGTGACCAGGGCTTACGTTCAATGGGCATGTGAAGTTTTGCTGCCGTATCAGGATCGATTTTGTCCACTTCATCCAGAAGAATGAGGTGACCATTACGAAATCCCGTTACCAAATCGCTGTGTACAAAACCTGTATTACCACCATTAAGACTGCGCTCACCTTCAAGCTCATCAACTCGAATATTGCTGTTGATCTGCTTAATTGTCAGCGGCCAATTCATCATGTGGCTAATGTACATTACCATTTCAGTCTTGCCAGAACCGGACTCACCTTTAAGACACACACTTAAATCTATATCCGGACTGATAAGCAGTTTAACCACTTGTTCAAGTATTCGGGGATTTGGTATGTAGTCTTTGTTCAGCGGAGCTCGATACGAGGTTTTAGTTTTGAAAACAGGCACAGCCATCTTTGGATCCATTTCTGGAATACCAAAAAGGTCCTTTGCTAGAACTAAAAGATACTCACCTTTATCCACATAATGTTTTAACTTTATAACATCCGGGGAAAGAAGAGCTTCTAATTTTTCATAAGCATCAGAAGATGTTTCATTTAACTTCATAGCGGCATTAGACATTTTTAACTCCGGTAAAATGCAAACACCGCCCTCTGGCAGATGTTTGCCAGTGGCATTTTATTTGAGATTCATTTGGCAAATAGTTGCCATCAGTTTCCTGATTTGAGGCACATTATAACCAAGATGATTTCCCACTATTTCAAAAGCTTCAGACATGATCCATTCAAAATGATTTTCGAATATTGGATTTATTTCTAACTTGCCAAAAGCGTTTCGTTTAGTTAACAGATCACATGAAACAAGCTCGTCAAACAACTCTAATGTGGATTTAAAAGCTTTTATGTAAACATCCATAATTTCCCTGTCAGTCCATTTAACAGCCAGTTTTTTTTCTGACATTAAATAATCCTGATCAAAGAAGATGTCCCAGCCCATATCGTCATTGCAATCATGCAAAATGATTTCATCATCATTCCTGCATTCAGCTAATTTCGTGTTTTCACTAATCGAACGATGCGAATGATAATAGAGCCATGATTTTAATTCCGCTCTAAATTCACATGCATCAAGTCCATGAGATAAACAAGTGTATTCAAATGATTTTGACATATACCACCGTGTTTCAGCTTCTAAAAGTGGATTCACTGTGATATTACCATTGTCATCTTTGAAGAATAACTTTCTCCTCAACACTAGTTCTTTAATGATTTCCAAAGACTCTTCCATAGCGGATAGAAAAACAACATACACATCCTCAGGGGTCCATTCTATTACCAGACCACCCAAATCTGGGTTATATTCTTCAACCGAATATAGATAATCTGTTTCTGCTGCAAAATTAATTGTATGCAAAATCTGATTTTTAAGTAATTTGGATTTTTCATAAAGGTGATTTTCACGCCTTTCAGAATCATAATTTATCTCAGAAATGTTACTTTCATCTGATTTAAAGTTTAATCCGGACGTGTATGCATCATTTAAATGCTCTTTGGGTGAATCAACTATTTGCGTTATTTCATCTTCATCTATATCGAATATAGAAAAAAAACTAAGTTGATTACTACTTATTGCAGTAGCCCTAAATTTTTGTTTCATGGGGACTCCAAAAGGAGAAATCCCATGAAGGGATTTCTCCCCTTTAGGGTGGGTTTAATGTCAGATCTGATTAAAGCTACTTTGTCCAAAACCTTTTAGAGGTTTAGGTATGTGAGCCAACTTACTTGTTGCTACCACTCTCATGTAGTCAAGAGGATGTTCTCTCCCTTCAATCATAATAGTATCGACAACAATATAACCGGAGACCATCAACTCATCACCCTGATTTATACCAGTGAAACAGGTTGAATACATTTCAGGCGACACCTTGATTTGAACTGAAAATTCTCTCTCAGTGATTTCACCATCAACTTCTGTCTTCATCCTATTTTTGAGCTTTATTAACAAACCTATACTCTGGTCAGTCATTTTTTTCTCCACAGCACTGATAACTATCCCGGACACTTTTACTTCATTGATATATTCAAGATATGACATTTTCCGCTCCTCGATTTGTTCAAAGAGAAGCCCCGTTAGGGTTCCCCCTTAACAGGATTAAATAAATTTATTAGTTACATACATGAACGTGCAGACTACCAAACAGGCAATTCCGGCAATATGTAACCAATTTCTTGTTGGTTTAGTTGGTGCAATCGCTAAAGAGTTCTCCAACTTCTCTGTTACAAGACGTCGATTCTCTGCTTTAGCCGCATCATCTAAATATTGAGTTTCACGCTTAGCGAGAGTCTCAATTTTCGATTTTATTGCATGGTCCCATCCTTTAGTTTCAAAAACGCTTAACTCACTAAAGGTGTGCGTCATGAGATCTTCTGGGAAACCCAGTTTTTTCATTAACGGACGAATGGTATCATACATTTTTTCTACATTTTCGTAGTGGGCCTTTACTGCGACATCAAAACGCTTACGTAAAGTTAATTTTTCACGTTTGCAAATGATGTCCGAAACCCAATTTATTAACTGCTCATTTTTGAGTTCACTGGCTTTTTCAAGTGAGTAATCCAGATTATCCACGTCAAGAAATGAATTTAATCCGTATTTTTCAAACTCCTCAACAAGATATTTATCCAGTTCAGTTAAGCTTTTAAAAAGTGGTACATCTGGGGAAGCTTTAAGAAGCTTATAAGCTCCTTCGAAATCAATTTTCTTGACCACGAGCTCCACAACATCCACATGATAATAGCTTGAATAAGCAGAAAGCTTTTCGGCCAACAAAGACACAGGCTTAAGAGACTTAAGTTCAATGATATTTGGGCCGTCCTCATTCAAAATAACAATCAGTTCATTATCACGTTCTGTATATTTCATCAGAACTTCTAAGAGCTGTTTGTTTAGCGCCTTATCCATCTCTGGAATAATTTCACTAAAGGTTTGATGAAGGGCTTTACTGCGAGCTTTATTTTTAGACATTTGGGGTCACCTATATATAGTAAGAAGGAAGAAACAAATTTTTGTTTCAACACGAAGGCAAAGCCTGTCATTCATCTCCCGTAAGCTATGAACCGCCTGATTTATACTATCTGGCATTAGAAGTACGCAACAAAAATAGCCCCAGGAGGAGCTAAATTAGTTACGGTTTGGTAAATTCAGATTGCCTTTTGCAGGCATGGGAAGTGCACCAGCGACAAAGGTGACATTTTGCCGGTGGTGTCTTACAGCTTGTTTAAGCTGGCCGCTTTTCACGGCTAAATCAACGCTTAACGCGAAAGTAACTTTAAGCAAAGTTACTCAAATTTGGGAGCTGATATTTAAGCTCATTGTTTTTATACTATAGCTTTAAGCATAAGTAAATGCCCATATCGAATTATTCTGTATAAAGTGGAGAAATTCGAATATTAGCTGCTTCTTTTATCTTTTCTTCACTGCATTCTCTTAAAAAGAAAGAAGGATCACCATACCACATTACAAAAAGTTGCTTTTCTGCACGCGTAAATCCAACATAAAGCAAACGTCTTTCTTCTTCTATTGCCTCCTCCCCAACTGATCTTTTACTTGGTATCTGATCCGCATTACAACTCATTATTATTACTTTATTCCACTCAAGACCCTTTGAACCATGCAAGGTTGATAGGACTACTTTCTCTGGGCTGTATTCCTCGTCCTTCTTCCTAGGGCCTAATGACATTGCAGCAGCACGATTTATCATATTCATCCAACCAGTCTTTTCTGCCCACTGTTTACAAGTGTCTAAAGCAATTTTTGTTAAGGTTGCTGTACCTTTATTACTCCTCATCTTGATTGACGACGATTCCATCCATTTCGTAAGGTTGGCGAAACGTTTTGCTATCTCAACTTTATCAGAACTTTCCTGGGTAAAGCGCACGAAGTTTGAATGTAATGTTTTTGTTTCGAGAGAACTGTCCTCCGGGATGGCAAGGTCGCCAAAAGTAACTTTTCTTCCTCTCATACTCAATGCCACTTCATCCAAAACTGATTCCTGTTCTCCAAACAATGCCAATACTCTCTTCATTAAGCGAGGATCATTTGATTGTCGGAAAAAGGCCATAAGGCTTAACACATCGCTTGTTTCTTTTTCATCCCAGAATGATTTACCTCCGTAACGAATTACTGGCTGTTCGATCAAACTTT
>NZ_JBRIQR010000035.1:0-45849 GCF_052983755.1 Enterobacter sp. CFEC122
AATGGCTCATGATGTCCCTCTGGGATGCGCTCCGGATGAATATGATGATCTCATATCAGGAACTTGTTCGCACCTTCCCTAGACTTAACGATGTTAAAATTTTGGTTGTATTAAAATCCTCCTGCGAAAGTGAAATCATCCATGTATTATCTTTATGATAGTCGGTGATATAAATAAAATGAGATGTAAAAGGCGTTGAGTGATTGAACTCTCCTAAGTTCCATCCATACTGTCTCACTGTATTTGAGCTAAGTTCTTTGTCGGTAATGTTCATAATTCATACCTTTCGATAAAGTCTGTAATGATAATTAGCTATCTCAAAGGCCCAGAACAACTCTTGAAATAACCTCACTCGAAGAATTTATCATATTGAACACCCCTACCTAATAACCTTGCCGACTTAATAAATCACAATAGCCCTCCCCTGTCATTTTAAAACGCTACTTGAATTTTTGATAGCTTATAGTTGTTTTACGTTCTTTGTGATACTCATATGTCATCTTCTCTTTCCAGTACCAATCTTGTAAATCCTGCAAGTCTAGCCCATTTTTCTCACGTATGCTTTCGTGTAATTCGCTAAGCGCGAGTTTATCATTAGGTTTATAAATGGCTAATTTTTCTTCAAATAAATCCAGCCAACGTTTCCCCATCTTTCGACGCAAAACAAACACCATCGTGATAATTGTACTGAAATGCACAGCAATTAGTTCCAACTTATGCGATTGCTGACCAGATAAAATTACTATTGTAACAACAGGGATGGCCGTATATAAAGCAATCAAAGCGACCATAAGTTGATATGGTTTTTCCCGTATTACCATGTCCATGGGTAAACCAGAGGACGCTACTGCTTGCCAAAATCTTAAATACCTTCCGATGGACTTAAACCTTTTCCCGTTTTTATGCATAAACCTGTTTTTATTTACTATCATGTTAGACCTCTATTTTTCTGTAATTCTAGAAGAATGTTACCTTAACCCTTAACAGGGATAACACCGCATGTATTATCTCCATAATCAAAGCGCAGGGCCGGTAATAAAAAGTACCATACCATCGATGTGTAGTTCGTTCAGTGCATCCCTGTCCGTGGATAGCTTTCTAATGTTGTCAGGAGTTGCATCAATCGGGTATAAATCTTGCGTCAGTTTGACGAGATTCTTCTCAGTGCAGGTAAGACCGCCTTCAGCGAGAGTGCGCAGGTAATCACTAAACACGACTTCTTTTTCATCAGAGGTAAGTCGCTCGAAGTACCCCATATGTTCGGACGTGAAATTCTCATCTGCAATACTTCTCACTACTGAGATGATATCCGACCTTATGACCAACTCCCGCACCGCAGCATAAAAAATCCTGCCGTAATGTCCTGACACGTTTTCCTTTGCGAGCCACCAGCGCTCATCCGTGGTAACGGGTACTGTGGTCGGGGATGCCAGTAGCAGAACGGGGCTTAAACCGGATCGCGATAACCCTTCAGCAAAAGCTTCTTCAGGAAGACTGCTAACAGGCTTGCCTTGATAACGTGCTTCTACCATCTATGCTTCTCCTTTCTGATGTAGGCATGACTGCCTTCTATTTAAGCAATCAGTAAACCGGATTGAGCTGAGCAACGTTATCCTTCTCCCATCATTGCTTGCCACTTTTACCATAAGCGCCAAACAATTAGCCCCATTATTCCGGTTGTAAACTGAACCTTAACACTAACCAGTATGAATCGGTCATCTGGGGCAAAGTGTCCACCGGGTTGAAGTAGCCAGGTTGTTAGCGGCGGATGGAAAGCCAGTACGAATCCGTAAACTATAAAAGCCAAGCTCAGTAAAAGAAGGAGCATGCGCCCAATACGTTTGAGTTGATAAGATAAACTCGCGCTAGTTTTTCGTGGGGGTACGATATGGTCTTTCAACACTGTCTCCTTGCCAGCAAATGCCGAAGCGCTGGCATAAAGATTAAACAATTTTTATGCCAGTTACTCCGGCGAGATGGGTGATAATCCTCGTTGCCATCATAAAGCCTTATCTCTTTCAAATTTGAGCGATAAGGGGTCTTTGAGCCTGTAATGGCTTTTTGTTTGATGTTTTGATGGCACCTGCCCCCGCGTTTTACCATGACCGAAGTACATAGCGGCTCACACCTTCTGCTGGCTGTTGCCACTCGCTATTCTCCGTTGACGGTCTGAGGCGCGTCGAGCCCCGGGAGATGTTTTTCATCGCCTGCTCAAGAGTGTCCATCCTGTAGGTTTTGATGTTCACCCCTTCTTCAGAAATAGGCCCCAGCAGTTCCGTAACCTCACGCTCACCCTGATAAATATCGACCCACTGTGTAATATTCACCTTATCACCATTCGCATCAATGCCACGTCGGTTAAAGTGGTCAATTTCAAACTCACACACGGTTACCGGTACCAGCCCCTCCGGGCGCGGATACCCGAGTATTTCATCAAAACCAGGTTCCCCTTCATCAGTGACCAGATCAGGCGTCAAATAGAGTTTTCCGTTACGGGAAAAATGCGCAACATGGCAGGACCACTGGTCATTTAACATCGTTGGCATGCTTGTGAACATTCCTGAATACCACCGTCTGGCATTATCAACTGATTTGGTGACGAGGATTTCATCTGGTACTTCCCCGTTGTCCATGGTGTAAAAACTGAGAGACAGAGCGGTATTTCTGCGTGAAAGTAGCTTTTCTTTATTGACCTCTTTATTTTCAAATTTGGACAGGTATTCCTCAAGGAACAGCGCCTGCAACTCGGGTGTCGGCGCTTTCTGATAAAACCAGTCGGCCAGGTCTTTAGTGCCAATATAGATGAGGCTGGCTTTACCTTTTTCGCTCTTGACCGCAACAGGAGCCATTAGGCTTACTTGCTGTACGTACTCACTGGTTTCATTGATACTTTCATAGGCCTCAATCCACTGGCCAAGCAGATTGGTGTAAATCACCGGATCGTTCAGCTTTAAAAACTGCTTAAGAGCCTGAGCGCCACGGGAGCATGTATCAAAATAACGCTGCTTCTCTTCGAAGCTTTTGAAAGCAGTCTTTTTGCCCGACCATGTGGCCACCAGCTGTTCATCTTCGAACAGGGTGTTTTCAGCTGGTAAGAAGTGTTTCATTTTCGCAAAACGTTGATGAGTGACGTTTAAGACATTTCGGGATGTAGCAAGTACCATTCGATGAACCCAGGCATGCCCTTCCATCCGGTTGTCGCATTCAAAATTTGCTGGTGCGGCATATGCAACAAGTTTCCCTGAAGCATTTACCGATAACCTGACCAGCTCATAGCCTTTGCTGCTAATAAAATTACGAACCCCGGGAAGATGTTTGAGCCCCACATCAGCGAGCATATAGAGCTGGTTCAGGAGCTCTTTGGAGCCCTTCTCTGTACTCATGGCAGCTTCCAGCGTCGCCCCCCTGTTATCAGCTCGCCAGGCTACAATGCATCGATCTATCAACTCTGATCTCAGATTAGGCTGGCCAATATTTCCATCGGCCAGAGCCTGGCTCAGCATCTGCCGGTAAGGTTCTTCTGCCTCACGCTCGGCACGAATATAATTTAAAGCCATCTTGAAGAAGCGAATGTAAAACAGGTGATTAGACCTGAATTTACGTCTGTGAATGTACCATTCGAGCTCCTCCGCTTTAATGGTATCCATGCACAGGAAACCCAGTTCAGCATCATTCCTGCTGGACTCCTTAAATAAAGACAAATTCACCTTACAATTGAAATCTCGATCCGTTGAGTATCTGTTTACTGTTGCGTTGACACAGATATCGTCTCCCTGACGGAATGCAATAACCGGCTCATAGTTTTTATGGGTTCTCCCAAGCCATTTATAGCCAGAGTAGCTGTTGTCTTCCTGAACTGCTCCTGGTGCTGTCACTGGGTTCATCAACGAATCCCAGTTGCACATTACCCGGGATCCGGACTGAAGGCATGAGTTTGCCTGTTCAAGATAACTTTGCAGAGACGGCCGTGTCTCAGCCATACCCAAAAGGCCAGAACCGTCTTTGTCGTGCAGAAATTGGAAGTACCGTTCCTGGAACTCAAGGCTCAGAAAACTGTAAGGGGTATTGGTATCATAGAAATCACCAAATAGTTTGAGCCGGTGATCGAGGCCGCAGATAAGGATCAGGAAACGACGGTAGTGAAGTGCCATAAGATCATGCTGCTTCAGTCGGTCGGTATAACTGACGTCCTCAAACTTTATGGTGCTGCCATCAATCCCCTGGAAATGTGCTTCCTGTTCGCTGGCGGAAGGGAATAGCTGCGAAGCCCCAAGATGGCTTTCTACCGAAGAGTAAACCTGATGAATATTTTGACCGTCCCGGACCAGAAGGAATACAACCCGGTTCCTGTCATTGCGGACATGATTTTCCCAGGGATCGCGGTAATCGATATAACGTCGTGTTGTGGCCATACATACGATGGAACGTTCGGACGGAAAAATCTGCTCCACCAGCCCGGGGCTGGTTCGTAAAGTTTCATGAAATTTTTCCATATCAGAGAAGTCGAACCAGCTATCGAGATCGCACCATACGGCCAGCTCTTCATCCACCATCAGCTTTGCCTGAACGACCTGGAGCGGGAGGTGTGATGGAGCGGATTCACCCTTCACGATATTCACTACCTCAACGTCTTTGCCGGTATACAGTTCCAGACTGCCAACGCCATCGTGGATTTTCTTCACATATTCCATGGCTTCTTCTGTAGTGGCCAGACTTGCCGCTGCAACTTCCTCGAAATAGGGCAGCATTCTTTTGCTGGCATTAGCGATTGCCTGCGTTCGTTGTGTGATGATTTTGCTGATGGCTGTGCTGATCTGCCCTTCTTTTAAGGCCGCTTCTCTGATTTGTTCAATGCGGGTATCTGAAATACCAGAGGACAGAGCATTTTGAACTGATCCAATCGCCAGTGAGGTTACCGCCTGCTGCTCTTGTGGGGGCACTAACGCAACGCTAAGGCCCGTCACAGGGTTTTCACGGTCATCTGTTCCTAATTGCTCAATCGCAAGGTCACGGAGCCCCTGAGCATCGCTCACGAGGGCTGTAAGCGATGCCTGTAGGCTATTCACTTCTTCCTGAGCTTGTCTGAGTTCAGCATCCCGGATTACCTTATGGTCGGGTTCAAATACAAAACTGGACAGAAAATCCTTAACCAGGAAGCGATGCTCTCGCATTTCTTTGCCACGTTCCCTACGGTTGCCGCTGCTGTCTTCAGTGACAATAGCTACAGTCTGACCGTAAACGCGGGGATGGGCGCGTAGAATCACTGTGTGCAGCTTATCTTCAACGTAACGCAAAGACGTAATGAGCAGCGTATCCCCTGCCACAATACCCTCTTCAGGGATGCTGTCAGTGGACGTCCAGTACTGACCCGCCAGCAAAGAATGAAATCGCTCTAAACGGTCAATGTTATTTTTGCTGACCAGGTCACCCATATACCTTTCCTTCCAGATTCGTATGTTAGGTGAATCATACCAGATTGCACTTACCGTCTAATAACTCAAAAAACACCAACTTCGGCATTCACTAGAAATGAATCCGTCCACTATTATTCATTAATTAAATAGATTCTTAGATATGAATAGCGCATTGCTTTTAAAGCAGGTTTCGCAAAGGGTTAAAAAAGGCTTCTTAAGTGAAGCCTTTAATAATAAATGCTACTTATCTTCAGAGGGATACATTTCCCAGTATTTATTACGTACATTAACAAGGCAATGGTCTGCTGTTTCTGAAGCGCCTTTGTCGCGGTTTACAAAGGCTTCTGCAACTTCATCCAACTTATCCGGTACCGTATTTAATGGTAATGCCTGCTTCAGGTTGGTGGTTACCAGTTCCTTTGCTTTATCATGATTAAGTTCAGTTCGGATGCTTGCATCTTTACAAATATCATCAACCTTACCATCAAGAATAATGTTTGGGATAGGTTCGTTTTCAACTTTATGTGTAGTATTAGCAGAGGAGCCAAAAGCGACTGACATCATCGCACACAGCAGAATATTTTTTAATTTCATAGTTCACTCCATTATGACTATTGATATCTACTTATGAAGTATTAGTTATATCATGTTTGCCGTCAAAACATAGAACCCACTGTTTTGACTTTAAACATATCATGCTACAACGTTTTTTTGCACGTGACTTTAGTAGGCATGATTTATGAGGTTTCAGCAGGACGTCAGATTGTTGTCGATCCAGTATTGATGCAAGCCTACCGTCCATTTCTTCGATAAGGCCGAAAGTAAAAGCGCTAAACCACAGCAGTTACCAGGAGTAAAAATTCGTATGGGATCTGGAGAACCGACTTTAACACTCATAATGAACTCCAGAATGTTGCCATGGCATAGACTATTTCTAAGCCTGACGATATCTGCTTCAGGTTTTTTACCAGCGTCTATCTTTGCCAACATATTCTTCTCGGCTGGAAATGACAGTAATTCTATCGGCATCCCTTCCTGCTTAGCCTTTCGCATTAAAGCGTTACTCATTACTGACGTACCATCTAAGTCCACCAGTACAGGAACTGACTGCTGAACGTTAACAGTTGATTTCAACTTCAGCGTAACCCTGAGTGATGTTTCGATCCCATTCAGAAAGCTCGTACAGGCCGGTAACCATAGACCATGATGCAGCGCCTCGGTTGCTTGTTTAAAAAACCAGTCAATCACGGGGACAGTGCAATGCTCATAATAGTGATTTACCTCGCTGAACCTTGCCATATAAGCATCGTACTCAGCCTGGTCTTCAGGAGATAAAAAATTTGGTGGGAGGAGCATCAGAATCCTTTCATCCTAGCTTGTATACCTTCTTCGTAGGCCAGCTCGCCATTATCGGTAAAAGATGGTTTTTGATGTTTATGATAAAGCTTAATTTTTCGTCAGGCTTGATAGCGTTACCGGAGAGATTTGATCTTTTCTCTTCAACTCGCAATACTGTTTATACATACAGTACAAGAATTCGAGTGTAGCTATGTCTGTTATCCTTGAGCACATTAGCAACAAGCCTTACGAAATGGCACCTTTTTTCAGTGATTTACTAAGCTGTGGAGTGATGAGTCCGTGCGCCGGGCATGAAGATAATGAATTAAATTTGCATGAATATGTAGTCCGCAACCGCCCCTCAACCTTCTTTGTCAGGGCGGCGGGCCTCAGTATGATCAATGCCGGTATCAATGATGGAGCAATACTGGTTGTGGATCGGTCTTTAACAGCACGACACGGCTCTATCGTCGTTGCGCTGGTGGATGGAGAGTTTACGGTAAAGATCTTACACACGTATCCTGAGCTGCTTTTGATGCCTTCTAATCCAGCCTATAAGCCGATACGTGTAAATCCTGAATCCCTTGAGATATGGGGCGTCGTCACCTTTGCACTGAATCAGTTCAGCCATGTACATGCACGTTGATATTAACGGAGCCTATGCGGCATTTGAGTGTGCGATGGATCCCAAGCTGTCAAAAAAGCCGCTCATCATAGCCAGCAATAACGATTCGTCCGTCATTGCAATGAATAAACTGGCTAAAAGCGTTGGTATTAAGCGTGGGACCCCAATTTTTAAGTGCAGGGATTTGATTCAGCAACACCGGATCGAAGTCAGGAGCTCTAACTTTACTTTGTATGAAGACTACTCAAATCGCTTCCATGAAACGCTGGAAAGCTTCGCGCCTCAATCGAGTCGATATAGCATAGATGAAAATTTCATGTTATTGAAAAACATGAACAAGATAATAGATTATGAAGATTACGGCCGGTTGATCAGAAGTACACTTCTTCATAATCTGTCCCTTACCTGTGGTGTGGGTTGTTCAAGCACCAAAACCCTCGCTAAATTATGCACCTATGCGAGCAAACGATGGGCAGCTACAGGCGGGGTTGTAGTTTTGACTGATCAGGCCAGGATCAGGAAGCTCCTGAGCCTGATCAGTACCAGAGAAATATGGGGTATTGGTCGAAAGATTAGTGAACGCCTGTCGGCTTTCGGGATCATCACTGCCGGTGATTTTTATAATAGCGACGTTCGCTTTTTACGTAAAAGCTTTGGCGTTGAAATCGAGCGTACCTGGCGGGAACTGCATGGCGAACCATGTTTCCGGCTGCACGAGTCTCCTCCTGTCAGGCAACAGATTATCGTTTCCAGAAGTTTTGGTCAGCGCCTTAATGAGATAGGCAAGCTACATGAGGCAGTTTCATTTTTTACCGCCCGGGCGGCAGAGCAGCTGCGCAAGGATGGCTCGTGGACCCGTCAAATCACAGTCTTCATTCAGAGTAGCAATTATGCGCAAGGTGAAAACCGCTACAGCAATTGTGGTATCGAGCCGCTTACCGCTACACAGGACACCCGCGATCTGGTTGATGCAGCCATGACCATCCTGAACCGCATTTACAGACCCGGGATAGCGTATGCGAAAGCAGGGGTAATGCTCTCCGCTATGACTGACGGCACAGAGCAACTCAGCCTGTTTGATACTCGCCCGGCCAGGCCTGGCAGTCAGGCACTGATGAAAGTTATGGACCGGTTCAATAAAGAAAAGCGCGGAGCTCTGTTTTTACTGGGGGAAGGCATTCAACAGGATTTTCGTATGAAGCAGGCCATGCTATCACCGAGATATACGACCCGCTGGGATGAATTACTCGTTGTAAAAGCGTAGCGGCCATGACCGGCATGGCCGTACTCATCAAATGTGAAAGTAACTTTAGGCCCCGCGAGCTTTTTCGATTGCGCCCTGCAAAGTTGCTGCGTCCATAGCCCCGGGGATAAATGTGGTAGTCGCCGCATTCGGCTTTTTCATATTCATAATGATGAAACCGGGTGTGCCGGTGATCCCGAGCGCTTCGCCCAGCTGCATATTGCCGGAGATCACGTTTTCATACCGGTTTTTTTCCCTGTCAGAAAACGTGCTGTTAAACCCTGACTTTTCCACCACAGTATTAAAGTCAGTGAGTTCGAATTTGCGTTGAGAGGTCATGAAGGTATGAGCCACAGCCATCAGGTTGTTGTGGTACTTACGATAGGCTTCAGCACCGAAATTCTGATAGACGTGCAGACCCGTAGCGGCCCCCATGGCAGATACAGGTTTTGAACCGGCAAAAATCGGGAATTCTTTAAAGAAGAATTTTACATCTTTGCTCTGATTCATTACCGATTCAACAACAGGTGTAACCCGCATGCAGTAAATACACTGATAGTCGAAGAACTCGATTACCGCGACGTCGGCGTCATCAGGGCCGATGTTTGGCGTCTCCTTGGTATCCAGCAGAGCTGGCGCATATGGAATTATTCGTTCCACTGAGGCACTCACGTTCTGATTTTCCAGCGCCTTACCTGCTTCCACTAAATAATGGGGATTTTTTACCAGGTAAGTAGCGGCAATTTTGCCAATTTCTTCCTCACTGAGCACCTTCGGTTTAAAATAAGTTGCCGTGATTAACGCCGAGGCAGCGGTAGCAATAACCGCAGAAATTAAAATCGTGGCCATCGGTTTTAAATAAAATTCTTTAGACATAGCTACCTTTATGCTTTTCAGCCTGTTAGTTATTAACCTGCGATGGATTATACTGGCCCGGTAAATCGGAATTATTCGTGAAACAATGCTTTTTGGAGATTAAAGGATGATTAGGCAGGGCTTTATACTCACAACCGCAATGCTTTTGAGTGGATGCGGATATCATTTCGCAAACCAGGTAGATGCGTACGATCTAATGCCTCGTCCTGTTACAAATAAAAGGTTTCAGATAGTCCCTCCGGACGAAAGTATTCAGTCCAGAATGTTTTCAGGCCGTTTTGCTGATGGATTAGCAAAAAAAGGAGTCATTATTTCCACTCACCAGCCAGATTATGTGCTCAGGTTCCGAATCAGCAGCTCACAGGAGAACATGCAGTATAGCGAGCAGCTTCTTACTGGGGTGACAGGCTACGTTGTAGATAAAAAGACAACGAGAACTGACAAGCATGGCGAATTGCATACTGACTATGACTACAAGCCAGTCGATGGGGTAATAGGCACTGAGACGATGTCGCAGATGCACTATATGCGACAGCTGGATGTCGAGGTATACCCGTCAGCGAAAGGAGCAAAGCAGGTTCTGAAAGTGAGTATGCAAAGCAATGCACCTGTGCCGTCAGACAGCATTGCTTATTCAGCAATGATCGACGCCTTTACTGATAAATTTGATGCGCCGCTGCGTTCCGGAAATTATGTTGCAGTGATCCCCTGGAACTGAAAGCAGACGGCGGGAAGAGAATGTTCAAAAGTGACTTTTGGACACGCACATTAACGTGGCTATCGCCCTCCCCCATTAAAATCATAAAGTCGGTAAAGATCGCCCATCGTGATGGAATTGGGCTTATTAATGAACAGATACTGTAACTGTTCTTTATGTTGAGTACTGGCAGCTGCATTCATAAGCACTTCCAGGTAGAACTTGTAGCCTATGCTTCGCTCTGAATACATATACTGGAACTGCATCAGTAAAATGCCTGACATAACATACAACAGCAGCAGACTGAGTAATACAGTGCTATCAGGCTGTTCCAGTGCCATACTGACATACCCTGAACCCAGAATGCACAGAAGCCACCCCGTCATTAGAGCAGGCACCCTACGACTCAGACGTTTATAACAACGTTTTATTACGGGATCCCGGAGATACTTTTTGTCAGGTATCCCCGTTGCTCTGATGACGAAGCTACTGAGTATCGACATCTTTTTTCCTTCTGGACGCTCTCAGTCAATAAATCAGGCCAGGCGCTCATTGAAAGCTACCACGAGCTGCGAATCGGGATTTTTTACCAGTTCGGGCCGGATAACTTTTAGTTGCCTCGTTGGGGCGAGCTCATCTGTAGGCCTGATGGTGGTATTACCCGGCCCCTTGCGGGTACTGTCGGTGTTTACCTTGAGCTTTTTATTTCCCAGGTAGCTTTCCATCTTTTTAGAGATGGTGTCACCTGTGGTCGCAACACCAGAGAGTTCCTTTAGATGTTCACCTTTATCCATTTGTACCGATGACATCAGAAATCCGATTCCGGGATCGTTTTCCGTTCCACAGGCTCCGTACTGACATTGTGCAGCGAAAACGGGCTGTACACCTACAGCAACCAGCATTAACGTACTCAGTAAAGTAGATTTCATACACACCTCTTACAGTCGGAAAAGTTACTTTTGCGCAGCGCCCATTTGGGTCACCAGGTTTTCCGGGCTCAGCCACCCCGTAAATAACTGCGGTTTGCCGCTTAGTGTCACCATGGTAGGAGTACCTTGCAGCGGGATTGTTGAGGCCACCTGGAAATGCGATTTGATAATGTTTAAGCAAGCCTCATCAGGACGTCCTTCCGGGATAGTTGAAACCGGATTCATCGCTGCATCCAGAGCTTCGTTTGGCTTTGCTGAACACCAGATTTTGGCCATGTTCCCGGCTACTACCGAGTTCAGTCCTGCACGTGGGAATGCAAGAAACTTAATCGAAATACCGGCATCAAGATAAGACTTCAGATCATGATGCAGTTTTTGGCAGTATCCACAGGTTATATCGGTAAAGATAGCAAGCCGGTATTTTTCGTTTGGTGATTTGTAGTCGATGGATTTTGTTTTGGATGCGAATTCCCGGACGCCCATTAAAATGGCCTGCTCAGTGGTGTTTACCACATCTTTACCTTTCACGTGGAATAAGCTTCCGGTAAAAATGTAATCTCCGTCTTTGCTCACGTAACTTACCCCCTCCCTGGAAATCACCGTAAAAATATCTTTTACTGGCGAGGGTTCGACGTGCTCGATTGAAAGCCCAATGGCTTTGAGCTTATCCCGGGCTGCATCTGGCAGTACCATTGTATTAACCGGCTCGGCATTCATCGTGAAGGCGGTACTTAATGAAAGAAGTAATACCGATGCCTTAATAATTTTTTTCATTTCCGCTCCTTAAATCGAGCACTAATATTATCACGCCCCAAAATTCCAGAATTTTGCTTAAACGCTTAAATCAACGGGTAAAGCCGAAAGAAAGTCGATAGATATATGGGAGAATAGATAAAACGTAGATTCAGTGGAGAAATCGTTGTGTTTACACCACCAGCAGATGATGTGAAACCTATTCCCGTTCCTGATGAGATTTACACTCAGTGCATTACGGATGCCGCCCGCTACTTCGGAATTGATGCTGAACTGGTTTTTACGTTGTTTGACAATGAAGGCGGTAAGGTTGGTACTTTCAGCAGGAATACTAACGGCACTTATGATATTGGCCCAATGCAGATCAACTCATCCAATCTACCTGAAATAAAAAAGCATTTCCCGACGGTAACGTGGCGGGTTCTGGCTTACGATGCTTGCGCAAGTTTCTGGGTTGGAACATGGTGGCTCTATAGAAAAATTGTTGATCGCAAGGGCAATGTGTTTGAAGGGATTGCAGATTACAACAGCAAAACCCCAAAGGTACGTGCAAAGTACATATTTAACTTCATGGTAAAGTACAATCGCCGGATCCAGCAGCGTAACGGGATGGGTGAGCTTTATCAATGGACCCAGCAACCTCCTCGATACAATGGCCATATAGCTAAAAATGTCCCGGAGCAAAACCCGACTCCTGTTGTTAAATAAATACAACCCGATATTACAGAAGATCATCGAGTGGCTTGGGTAAACCACCACAAATATTTCACACTGACTCAGGAGTAATATATTGTCTTCTTCTGCAAGAAATTTATTTAAGATTCTCTCTTCTTTCTTGATCCAGAAAAACCCTCATCATGAAGAAGTATGTGTTCATGAAGAAACAACAGCTGGTTTATGGGCCCCTCTCCCTGATTCGCATGTCGTGCTTTTCTTAGATTTCGATGGGGTTTGCCACAGGTGTAAAAATGAAACCTTTGAGCGAATGCCACTGTTAGAGAAATTGCTGGATAACTGCCCTGCCATGGTGATTGTTATCTCCAGCTCATGGCGTGAGTGCGCTAATACAAGTTATCTGAAATCTCTGTTCCGGGTGCCTTATAGAGACAAAATCATAGGTGCAACCGGTTCGGTATATTTAAAACACGGACAGACTGGTGTGCGGGCTGCCGAGTGTGAGGACTTTGTCTTTTCACATCGAGTTAAAGCATTTATCTGCCTTGATGACGACGAATCATTATTTCCGGCCGGTTATCCGCATTTGCACAAAACCGATTATTACACGGGCCTCACCGAATCTGACCTTGCAGCTCTTAACGCAAGGTACCATCAGCTCATGGGACGCTGATGAACAAAGTAACTTTCCTTTTACCCTGTCACTGCTGATCTCGTACGCCCATCCACTTTAGGATTGATTGTTTTATACCATACGCAATAATGTCTCATATGAATTCGACAAGAAAGGGACATTATGCTGCATCACTGTCAGGCTAAGTCACTGGATGACATATACCTTGAGGATATTCCCCACATCATACATCCGGCCACGGCGGTACATGACCTCGAAGATACCGCCCTGCCAAACCGGATTATTCAGGAATGGAATTTACCGCAGGGATATACACAGTTTGTCAGCCGGTATCACCAGTTCCACCATCAACGCCCCTGGCTCGCTTACCGCGATACGCTTGACGACATCAGATACGGTAAGATCGTTCTGCTTAGAAAAGACATAACCGGCAATGCCGGGCCGGGGGTTATATCAAATGGCAACCTACGCAATGACCTGCCCCTGTCCCTCTTTACCCGTCTGCGCGATATCATCTCTCGTCAGTTGAAACGCCCGGGGTATTACGTTCGATCAACGACACCAGCACAGCACGCCCAATCAACAAAAACCATTAATTCCAAAGCGGCTGGTCGTCTTCTCGCAGCTGGCGGGCTTTATAATGGAAATGTGGAGGGATTTCGACATACGGCTGAACAACTTGGCGGCGAAGCTGTTGAAGGCTATGACCAGGTATTGAACGAAACAACTTCAGGTATGCTGGTTGCAGCGGCTTCACTTCTGGTTATCCGAAATCCAAGGTCTGCGGATGAATTGACAAGTTATCTCGGCAAGTACAAAAAAGCACACGTTTTGCTCGATGATATGAATGTTAGCGAATTGAACTACATGCGCCGAGACAGAGCTGAATATTTAGCTCTCCGTGGACAATTCAACAATACTGTACGCCCTAACTTCCTTAAATCACTTTCAGACCACCCAGATGCCCTGGCTACGTTTGAACCTAACGATTTGATGAAACTTGCAACAGGCAAGGTCCCCTCTGGGTGGCAGGTTCACCACAAGATCCCTCTTGATGATGGTGGCACAAACGCTATAGACAACCTGGTACTTATTCAGAATTCACCATACCATTCAGCACTGTCGAAAGCACAATCCATCATTACGAAGGATCTACCGTATAATTCAAGCACCAAAGTTCTATGGCCATCGCCGAACGGTGTTATCTACCCGGTAGGAAAGTAAGAGGCGCTCATGAAAGATTTAACTCAACTACTCAGCAGCTTAAAGAGGTTGATGGTTGCAGATCACTACCCTTTAGCCAGCCCGGTAGCCCCGGAAGTCTTGAAAGACTTAATCTGCAATCCGCCTCCAGTGGAGTGGGCAGATCACAAAAAGAGCGCCTATATAGATATACAGAAACTCATTAAAACCAGGCTTGATTATGCCCAAGTGTTTAATGCTATGGATGGTTTTGAGTACAACGGACTTACGTTTTATAACCTTGTTCAGGCAGAGAACGAAAATCTATTGTGGTCAAATATTTACATACGCAACTTTGAAGCACGAGACAATGAAATCTACGTTGACCCAAATCTCACTGATAAGGTGTTAATCGGAGAAGATGGCATGTCACTTTTCGCTTATAGTTTTGCAGACGACTGCTTTCAGATAAGAGACAAAGCATCTACTGATTATGTTATTGAATCTCATACAGAGTTTGATAGATTTTTGTCTTCACTGATTCAAACCGTCAGTTGAATGTTCCGCAAGAGCGGTACTTCTGAAAAAAAGGCCGCAAACACATACTTTGCGGCCTTAATTGTTTAGCAGTAATTTACAATCTATTGATAGTCATTTCAGGAGGTTATATTCAACCTCCCTTATTTTTTATTTTCATTAAGCCACTGATCCGCTTTATCGACACGTGACTGGTAAGGCTCATTTGTGTTGCTCAGCTCTGACTTCATGTACTGAATGAATTCATCTGCTTTCTGAGGCCCAAAGCGTGGGTCATCCGTCAATTGCTGCCGGATAGCCCTTTCAGAGTTCTGCGCTGCATTCGCATAAGTCGAAACGCCGTCGCTGCTAATACTCTGATACCGGTCACTTACAGCTGCGACGCCATCAGACATCTGCATGTGATTAAGGACTTTACCCTGGAGAGAATCAGGCATATTTGCAGGGTTAGAGGCATCATTTGCTATCGATGTCTGGGTTTGAAGGATGCCCGCTCCCGTAAGCATCTCATTTACCGGTTTCGCCCCAACGCTGGTTAGCGTATCCGAAACAAATTGCTGGCCCCCGAGTAGCGCACCAGAAATCGCGCCCCGCTCAGTGTTGGCCTCTATCTTTTCCCCAACCAAGCGATCTGTGACGGTCTGAGTGCGGTTACCAACGAGACCACCGCCCGACCCACCTTCTCCCAGGTTTGCCCGTACGACTGACTCAAGTGAACCATCAGCTCTGTTATGAGTGTTGAAACTGCTATGGATGCTCTTAACGTCATTCATACTCCAGTTAACGTTATAGTTACCCAGTTCATTAAGGATCTTCTGGGTATCCGCTTTGAGCTGCTCTCTTTCGGCACCGGTAGCCATGGTGCTGGCACCATAGGTAAAGACAGCTTGCTGTGCCAATTCAGCTCGCTTATCGTCCCGGCTTAAGTTCGGGTTGTTGGCAACACGACTAAAGTAGTTATCAGTGTTATTAGATAAGCCACGAACTTGCCCGCTCTGATACATACTGTTCAAAGCAGTGGCTCGTTGATCCATTCCATCACCAACCACCCGACCTCCAACCTTTTCCAGATCGTTAAATGTGCCTTCTGCATTTCTGACATCCTGACCCGAATTGACGACTTTCTCTACACCCTGATTATTCAGTACAGGTCCATTCTTTTCGAGAGAATTAAGCACATTCCTTTCTTCATCAGAATAAGTGCGGCCCACGTTGTTGTTATGTATTCCCTGAATATCGCCTTTGCCCGCGTTATCAAGGTTATACGGAGTAAAGCCAGCTTCACTTTTTCCAGGGACATGCTGTGTCGCGTCCTGAGCGTTGGAGGAAAGACCGAGTTTAGCCTGCGAATCTACACTTCCACCCAGTTCCCCTACGCGTGACGCACTCATCACGCCAGACGTATTTACGCTGTCAGGAGTTCTATCCTGTGCCTGAGTGATAGTATTAATTCCTGACCCGTCACCTGAAATTCTGTCGAGCTGATTGGTGATAGGTAGCAGCTGCTGTGCATTACCACCGAAGTCGGAAACCAGACTTTTAAGCAGGCTGGAGGTTTCACGGAGATCCTGTTTATTACTTTCGGCCGTCTCTCCCCGGGCGGTATCAATCGCAATTTTTTGCTCACTGAAATCTCGGGTTGCAGCCACAAGCGCGTCAGTACGTTGAAGCTGCGATCCAAGCTGATTACTGGCCTTGAAGGTATCGTTATAGGAGTTGAATTTCTCCATAAACGCATTCTCATCCAGCCCATTCTTACGAGCAAAATTCCTTACATCATCATCACTGAAGTTTTTGTTGCGAATAGAATCGGAGAACCTGTCCAGGTTAATGCTTTGTTTAGAATCAAGGCTCATTCCACTATTGGAGCTTGCGTTAGTCGAAACCGATGTAGAAATATTTTGCGCCATCGTCTGTGTCGCCTGGTTCATTTTCGACGATGCTTCTTTAAACGCATTAGTATTGGATATCTGATCGCTGCTTACCTGAGACGCCGCTTTACTGAACTGGTCAGTTAACGCAGAATCCTGGCTAAGCTGATTCGTGATTGCTTTTGAAAGGTCATTTGAAAGCGAGTCACTGCCTGTATTGGTCTTAGATGCACCGCTACTCAATTGCCCTGCTACAGCCGCTTTCAGCCCGGCTCCATTGCCAGTTCCAACACCTCCATTAAGCCCAGCGTTGAGAATAACATTTGAAGCAATGCTGGCCATCTGAGACGCACTCACCCCATGTTTCGTTGCAATACCTTCTGCTACAGAGGCACCAATCTTATCCGAGATCTGCTTCATTGTTTGCAGGTTGGTTGAGAACTGCTGGCTCGACTGTCCTGACCTTCCAATTTCGCTCATCTGACTGTAACCAGCCTGGAATGAATTACTTGCCGCACTCATAACTGATGAGGTTACAGCTGATCCTTGTCCCTGGCTGTTAGCGATACTTGAACCAGCATTCCACATTCCAAGACGGAAATTACTTGAATCAACTGCGCCGCCATCGCTGTATCCCTGACCGGTACTGGTTAAGGCGGTTCGTGTCACGTCACCAAATGAAGATTTACCGCTGTTAGGGCCATCCCATACTTTGGGCGTTACATGACCAGTATCCACCGGCGCATCGGGGGTCACTCCCTTAACCGCATTCATCATCGGGTGAATCGACTGTGTCATCAGGAATAATGTGAGTACCGGAATCAGAGCATAGAGGGCGGAAGCAACAGACAGGTATGAACTGTATGTTTCCGCAAGCCCTGGGAGTCCCATCCACGTGACGGCATTATTCTGGCTGTTGAGGGTGCTCCAGGTATCCAAGTCGGCCGTCGCGACTTTCTTCACATACGCGTTGACCATTACTGCCGTAAGCGGCCACATATTCACGAAGAGGATAAGTTGCAAATATTTCGCCGCAGCGGCAACACCATTACCACCTAACGCCAGCAGCATAAGCAAAGCAAATGGAGCAACCATATAAGCAAACATTTCAAGGAATGCGATTGCTGCTCCCGACAGTTGTAACCACAACTGGCCCTGTGAAGCCATTGTGTTGGTTCGCTTCAGAGAAGCCTCAAACAACTGCATATCGGAAGCCAGACCGAGTGGGGTCTTATATTTGCTTGCGCCATTTCTGAGCTCATTCATAATGAACAGGTTCAGGGTGGCGTCATACGAACCAATAGCCTTACCGTACATACCATTTGCTGACGCCATAACATCAGTAAAGCTTGCGCCGGTAGGTGCACCATTTGCTTCGTCTGGAGTAAGGATGCCGTTTGTCTGTCCTATAAGGGAAATAGTCTGGCGAGCTTCAGCTGTACTGGTAACCTGTTTCACAGTTGACCAGACCTCATCACACGTACCAGATTTTGAACCGTTAGCGCCAACAATACTGGCAGAGGCATTCTTCAGTGCGCCTTTCATCGCCTGATTAATCCGGTCCATGCTATCTGCCAGATTAGCTGAGAAAATATCGTTAAAAATAGTTTCTTTACCGGCAATATTTGCGCTTGAGTTTTGGGTAGCCTTCAGGCAGTTGTATGCAAGAGACTGAACGGTAGCACATACGTTCATTGGCCCTAGCCCGCTGGCCGGTTCAGGAAATGCGGAACAGTAGCCCAGGCTATCGCCGCCCCATTGCAAAAACTTCACGAATCGGATCATCGGACCGAGGGTGATGTCATCGTCCAGAGTTGTTGCAGACAGGTCCACCGGAGAAAGCGGATCAAACGCTGTTTTATAATCCTTCAGCAAACCCTGGCTTAAGTTAGTGGTGACGGTTGCCATCGCAGCAATAAAAATTGGAATTCCGTCGACGTTTCTGACCTCTCCCGACTTTACAGATTCAATAGTTACATCCACTCGAACCATTGCCATCATGAAAAGGATCAACCCCAAAAACCAGGAGAAAAACGGTAATTCATTTTTGGTCGGAGCCTGAAGCCATAGCCACGTTTTATAGAATAGGCTCACACCTGCTACAACGGCGGCCGTGGTCAGGAACTCTTTTACACCAGTATATTGAGAAAAGATCAGGGCAATACCGGTAAAAGCCGACCAGACAAAATCAATATCACCCAGGGTATATATGTTGTAATCCATGTCAGACCTCAGTTACGTGTGCCACGAATACTTTCAGTGAAAGCCTTCCGTTGCAGGCGACGGTTATCCCAGGTTGAAATGACGTCCGAGCTGGTACCGACCTGGCTGTGCGATAGCTCATAGGCGGCTTTAACCTGTTTTGAGAGATTGTCTGTTAATCGGTTGAGATCATCCCTTTTACCCGACAGCGACTCACTCGGTATGCTCATGGTTGAAATTTTGGCCTCAACCTGGCGCAACATGTTGATTACGAGGCTCGTCGCAGCAATAGTGCTGATGTCCTGAATGTATGCGTACCCTTCCGGTGCTTCGAATGTTTGCAAAGAGTCGATAATGGTCGGGATGCCGATATAGGAGATAATGCGTAATTCATCATCTGAAACACGAACGTCGTTGATGATTTTTTTCTGTACGTTTAAAAGAAGATCAGAAATGGTATCCTTCAATCCCTTAAAACCACCGTCATTAACTTCTGACATGACAAGGCACTGAGCCTTTCGTGGGGATGATGGATCTGGTGCCGGAGAACACTTGAGCATTTTAATTGATCCGCCAGCTGGTGGCCCCATGATGTAATCCGTGACAGTCATGGTAGACGGGCGGACTTCCATTCCCGCTTTTTCGCCTTTGCTATCCCAGTTGATAATGACAGTACCTACGAGAGACATAAGTTGTTCTGCCAGTTTATAACCGGATAACTCCGTTACCCCTCCGATGTTCATCGTTCCCTTATCAATATCCATGAACGACATATAGAAGAGGTTACCACTGAATTTTTCAGCGAACTCTTCGGGATCCTTTGCTTTAACCTGAGAAGTGACAGCTTCAGGTGACTTTGTCATCGATGAGCCAAAATCAGGAATAAGACCATTAATCGATCCCAGAATTGAGGCTGGTCCAGAGCTAACTGAGTTAGCGAACTGGCTTGGCGTACCCACGTTTTCAGAAAGGAAAGAGTAAGTTGCATTGCATGAATCTTTCGCAAATTTATTTAGCGCTTGCAGTTTGTTTTGGATGTCATTAATCGTTGCAGCACAGTCAGCACAAATAGCTGAAACAGCAACGTTAAAAGCATAGATAGCCGCACCCTGGGCAATACCACGGGCCACCTGCACAAGCTGGTCCCCGTTGATCATGCTGAAGGACCCAAGAAAAACGTCAATACCGTTACAACCGACAGAAGCTTTTGGAAACGACATGGAAACAAGGTTGGTATTAACGTTTGTTGTTCGGTAAGACATTGACCCGCCAACTATGCCTGTACGGGTTGCTGTGGAAAAGGTGGCCGGGCTGGTAGACGTCATCATGCCATTGAAAATGTTACGCATTGCGTTGTCTGCATTTGCAGTCGGGGCTAAAATTGCAGCACAAACAGAAAGAGACAAAAGTAACTTTTTGAAGTTGAAAACGGCATTACTGCGCATAAGTGCCTCCAAAACTGCCGCCAGCATTGAGATAATTGACCGGATCGGCCGTAGGCATGTCATAGCCTTCGAGTTTTTGGTCCATTATTTTTTGAAGTAGGAATGGGTCTGATTCCATTTCGGATTTATTAACGGTAATAACGCCATCATCGCCGATGGTATATTGCCTTTTAATATCTAGAGTTGACTGGAACGAAGCGTCATCGATCAGATTCATGCCCTTCGCGGCAAGTATAATAGTGTTCTTTAATTCATCAGCGGAGATCATGCCTTCACTAATGCGCTGAGCTGATGTCCCATCCTTTGAAACCAGGAAAATTGTAGGTACCTCTCGAATTTTAAATTGATCAATAATTTGTGCGTTGGGGATGTTAAAATCCTGAAAAAGGCCATTATGCAATGGCCTTCCATCCATACTGATTGGAAGAATATCTACCGAATAATAGTTCTGCATAAATTGAAGTATTTGGCTTTCTTCGTGGCAAAACTGGCAAGTACTCTGGAAAAAGAAAAATAAACCTGACTTAGTAAAGATATCTTTCATTACCGTTTGCTGATTTTTTTCAACAACAGTGCGGTGAGCATCCAGTGCCACCTTTTCCACTGGTTGCCTGCGTTTTTCAGACATCATCGGGTTTTTAAGAAAATAATCTTTTGATTTGTCAGAAAAACGCGTACTGATATCCAGCATTAACCTTTGCGCCGTGTAATAACGTGATAGATTTTCTGCGGTAGGGTTATCCATTGCCTGCGTTAACAGTCGAGGCATATTCTCTTTTAGCCATTTTGAATTTAAATCTACCATTTCCTCTTTTGAAGGCGAGCTAGCAGCACCGGTTGGTGGCAAAACCTCTTCTTCTTCAGCTTCGCTTTTTTTAGCAGGATCGTCATACCAGAAGAAACCCTTCTTATAAGCCTGGCCAGATACAAAGGGCGTATCTTTTATTAGGGGTTGCTCAGGGCTGGCGTGGGCACCAGTAATTACCAAAGACATAAGCAAAACCATCTTTGAAGGCGCTAATGCAATACGAGTCATAGACCGTTCTCCTTTTCTGATGCGGTTATGATGGCATACAAAAAAAAGGTTAGAGCTCGTATAGCATGGTCGTTTTTATGTTGAAAAGGACGGAAAAGGAGTGCTGACTAAGAAGATAGTCTCGGTGATGGAAAGATCATCCATCTTGCACGTTGTCAAAAATCCGGTGTAACAAAAACATGGTTTTATCGAATATCTAAAAGCAAATATTGCTTTGAAAACAGGTGTATTTAGAGCTGAAAAAAATCATCACAAGTAATGCTGTTTCTATATTTCAAAAAAGGAATAGCTAAGGATCAAAGAAGCGAACTTAGACAAGAATATAAAATATATTAATTGAAAGCGATTAAGAAGTCGTCATGCATAGAAGGTTTTGAGAACCTAAGTAGTTTTACGTTTTCAACAGAAAAAAAGGTGCACATTTTTGGAACGAAGAAAAACTGAATAAAGAAAAATCAAATTATATCTTTACTTGTCAAGAGTTGATATTTAAGTTGTAACTAATATTTGATTGTAAAGCAAACAACAGAATTTGACTTAAGTCAATATTTAGATTCAGACAAGGCAAGTTTCGCGATATCTTTTTTAAATTTAATCTAATTCTTCTTGAGAATACCTCTCTATGGCTGAAGCAGTTGAAGATAATCTGCAACGTGGACAATGAGCATCATTTGTCACTGGCACAATGTATGGGCGTTTACATTTTTCGCAGGCACCTAGTTCTTCAATTTCTTTCATAGAAGTAAGGATTTCTATTATTTTATTAACTTCCGGTGCGCATACAAAGTATCCCAGATTATGAAGGACACTCATTATTCGGTTGAAGTCAATTTGCCGAAAACTCGCTTCCGGATTTATTGGATCAAAACCAAAATAGTTAACTGCGACATCAATAACAGCAGAAAAGGCTCGGCGGTTATCTGTGCGTTTGCTCCAGCCCCGGATACCTTTTTTGAGTTTTGTTTTTGCACCAGGCTCAAAATCGATATTTTCAGCAACATGATTACCGTACAAAATTCGTATTGTATTTTTATTTGCCCCAAGCGACATAGTTCTTGCTGCTCGCAATAGAGCATTAGCTTTTGTTTGATCGACCTTTGCCATATCAATAATCCTTTAACATAACTTTATTTGTTAAAGTGTTGAACACATCCTGACGGTGACTGGTGAACATAGTGTCATAACGTAATAGTTCCATCAAATCATCACTAACTTTTCCTAACCGGATGTCAGCAGACAATTCATAAGCCCAGGCAAAAACTTTCGTTTTAAGTGAAACACTCTCTTCAATATGCCCTTGTGAGAAAGCAATTGTACGTGGGAAAAGAACGACATCGTTAATTGTTTTTAACGATGAATAACCAATGTCTTTAATAGCATCAGCTGTAGTTGGTTTTAAACCAAAGAAAATACTTACAAACTCTGGTGCGAGCATTGAGATAAAGAACACCTGCATAAAGTAGTCATTCTGTATATCAACACATTTAGAACGCAACTCATGAATCTTCTTGGGATTATAGATATCCACTGTACCATTCAGAAAAGTCACTTTTTCACCGGCATCGTAAATACCATAGTCAATATCATTTGTATCATATTCACGAATTACATTGGAATCACCGTCCAAGACCGCAGAAAAAAACCTCTCCCATGTAATTTCCTTTCCGAGTGTACGCGGAACCAAAAAACTACCTGGACGTGTTTCCACTTCAAAAGCTAAATCAGCGGCTGTACTAAATCCTTTCCCAAATAGGCGACGCTGGAGAAGAGGAGTCCCAGTTTGATATGCAGAAGATCCATGCACAGGCAATAACATTAAAAATGCACGGTAACTACGAATAAGCGAAATCTCAGTGCGGAAAAGTTTACCGAGTAAGCTACGAGTTAAATTATCAGATTCTGACATGTGCTGATTGTCCTTGCGCCATTACAATTGTTCAAATCTTCAACATGGATTTTTTGTTAGGTGTTCGGTAGGGTGAAAAGTAACTTTTAGTATTTTCTTAAGGCTTGAATAAGCCTTAAATCTATCCCTTCAACCACACCGCTTACTTGTAACACTTTTTAACCAAACTAACCAGAATTTTATCAAAAATTCCTGCGCATGCTAACGAAATGTGAAGCGATTAAAAAAAAACCTAAATCCAGCCCCTCCCAACGTTGGATTAGAATAACGACGTCTTTCACTGACCGTCATAAACTGACATTTTTACTTTTCATCAACCTCATGCTTACATAGGATCACTAAACAAAGAAAAGTGACCCTATGAATGCCTCACATAGGGTCACTTATGTTTGAAAAGTGACCCTATGTAATGTCGTCATAGGGTCACTTTTTATAAAAGTGTCACTATGGACAAAGTTCCATAGGGTCATTTTTTTTGGAAAAGTGGCACTAGATATATGTATAACTTTAATAGAGCAATGCACATTATCAAAAGCAATAATCCACAATGGTCATTCTGTCAAAAGTAACTTTAGGGGGTAGCGATGGAAGTGAGGCTAAACTCGCTGTTACTGTTTCTGAAGGCCCCTCCCGAATGGGGGAAACAGCGAGTGCATTACATCTGTTCAATTCCCTCATCAAAGAGCATTCAAAAATCTTCTGTTCGTGAAAAAAAACGGAAATTTCCTCCGGTATAGTAATTTCACATCAGGAGGCGTCATGAGTAATTCAAATCTTATAAGTTCTATAGAGCTAACACGTAAAAATTTACGTGCTCAGATTGAAGGTTTGCGTGTTGAGGCTGAAGATCTCATTACAAAATACTGGATCAAGTGGAAGGAACGAAACCACCAAGAGATTAACCTTACCCGACATAGCAAAGTTCCAAAGAGGGAGTACCTGGGTTCTTACGCACCAAAAGTTGAGCTAATTGGTAATGCCAGAAAAGTAACGATCACTTGGCATCAGTTCAGCCCTTATAAAACAAGAGCGCCTAGCCACATGTCAAAACGGGTGCAACCAATGAAAAGTGGAAAATATTCTAAGAACTGTTTTGTAAACCATGCCAGCTGGGAATACGAAATGATTTCTGAAACGGAAGCATTGCTGGAGCCTTACAGAGAAATGCTTGAGCTCTATCATTCAGCATATATCGAACTTGGACGAAAAATCCGTCAATACTCAAAAACTAAGGTGGCACAATGAACGACGCAATTATCACGGACAATGAGCGTATTAACATTGAACCAAAAGATGTAATGGTAAAAGGTTCAAATAAAAAGCAAGGCGTAAACGCTCAAACTTCTACTCAACGTAGACCAGAGCACCAGGGTATGGCCAAAGTTATTATTAACCCCGGCACCCCAGACTTTAACCGGTTTTTAACTGCCAGAAATGGAGCAGTCATCAGAGGTTTTGATGATGTGAGTATCGCTATTTCCTCTCTCTTTAAAACGGTTGATGCAGTTAAACATCCTGACCTTGTTCAGGCTATTCAGGATTGGTTCAACGAGCTGCATGAAGAAAACAATAAGATGAAAGAAAATCTTGTTGCTTATATTAAGTCAATTGAGTTCGACAAGAATGACTCATTCATGTCATCAACTCAGTTTGTACCTTTCAGTTTTGAACCAGTACAACTCAACTTCAATAACCACAACACCATGAGGTTTTACAAGTACATCTTCGAGATGAACCAGCTCATGAACACAATGTATGAGTACAACTCATTGGGTTTACTGGCTGTAAGCGACTATCCGGTTATGTCTCACAACATTATAAAGAGTATTAATTTATATGTTGAGAATGTGAAAAAGACTCTGAATGTTTCTCGCCGTAAGGATGGGCCATACAGTCCAGCAGAGTTCATCACCAAAGTAATGCAATATAAAAGTGTGCAGGCATACATTGCAGCCGAACTGTCAGGCAAACGTCGATAAGGTATGATGATGAATTTCAGGGCGCTGTATTTATGTATTAAACGGATTTTGGGGATATTCTCATCTCAGGAGAATGATGCAACCTCTGTAATGATTGAGGATATATCAAGCCTCTCTCCTTTTGCGCAGATTCTAGGAGATCAGAAGTACACTGTTCCTGATCATCCAAATCCAGAAGTCCTGAAATTCATCGAGTATCCAACTCGTCCGACGGGCATACAGACATTTAATGAACAGTCAATCCTGTCTCTGTATCGGGAAAAGCTGCACTCAATTTCAATGATGTTAGCTATCAGCGATAGCGACATCAGGGACGATGCATATACATTTACTAATTTAGTTTTAAAGCCCTTGGTTGAATATGTTCGCTGGATACATCTTTTGCCAGCTTCCGAAAATCATCATCATAATGGTATTGGTGGGTTACTTTCTCACAGCCTGGAAGTGGCCATACTCTCTTTAAAAAATGCGCATCACTCAGAACTGAGACCAATCGGATATCAAGATGAAGAAGTAGTCCGTAGAAAAGTATATCTCTATGCTGCGTTTATCTGTGGTTTAGTCCATGATGCCGGAAAGGTTTACGATCTCGACATTGTAAGCCTGAATTTAGCTAGTCCGATCATTTGGACGCCAAGCTCACAAAGTCTTCTTGACTGGGCACGTGAAAATGACGTGGTTGAATACGAAATCCACTGGCGAAAGCGTATTCATAATCAACATAATATCTGGTCCAGCGTTTTCCTTGAGCGAATCCTAAACCCGGTATGTCTTGCATTTTTGGATCGGGTAAATAAAGAACGTGTTTATTCAAAAATGATCACCGCCCTAAACGTTTATACTGATGGGAATGACTTTTTGTCTAAATGCGTGAGGACCGCTGATTTCTATTCTACTGGTACAGACCTTAATGTTTTACGTGACCCTATCATGGGTCTGCGTTCTAATGATGCAGCAGCAAGGGCCATTAGTACCATCAAGCACAACTTTACCAGTATCAATATCAACAATTACAATGCTAAGCCTATGCACATCATTATCGTAAATGGTGAGGTATACCTTAACGAGAACGCATTCCTTGATTTTGTTCTCAATGATTTCGAATTACATAAATATAACTTCCCTCAGGGAGAGGCTGGTAAGACCGTATTGGTAGAATCCCTAGTTCAACGTGGTTACGTCGAGCCCTATGATGATGAGCGTGTCGTTCACTACTTCATTCCGGGTATCTATTCGGAAAACGAAATATCAAACATCTTTAGAAATGGGATAGGGAAACTAGAATTCTATAACCTTCTTAAGCTAAGGTGGATTGGTTTAATCTTTGATTCCTATAAAATCCCTGACTCAGTGCCGGGTCTTTTTAGCGTTAATGCCAATAAAGACTTTATTTACATTGACGAGCAAAAAACAGTTACTGAATACAGAAGACCAGTGCCCGGTCGGGACGTTATAACTAAAATTACTGATACTGTTGAGACGGCTGTTCTTAAGGTTAATGATTTAGGCCGCTCCTCTGCCTCTATTGATGTTGATATACATTCTAAGAAAAATGAAGGCTCATCCGACGATTTTGAGAAGAAAGCCGAAAGTGATAATGAAATTGATAATGACACGCAGATAGTTAAATCTGAGGGTGAGGAAGCAGCTGATCCTGTCATTCCTGATATAGAAGAAAGTGAAGATGAATCGGCAAAGGACACGGAATCCCATGTCCTGGTCAACCAACTTCATGAACTCCTTTTAAGCGCTCCACTTTCCAATGACTATATAGTGTGTGTTGATGCTGTCCCCTACCTCAACATAGATACCACTATGGCATTGCTGCCGGGATTAGATGAAAAAGCATTCAGTGAAGAGCCCTATTTCCAACTGACATTCAGAGAAGGCTCTCTCGATGGAATGTGGATAGTAAGGGACATTGACGATCTGCGTTTAGTCCAGCTCGGCGATAACTGCGCCGGGTTCCAGCTCACCTATCATGAGCCAAGAAGGCCAACAACTTTAAAGTCACTTTTCAATACTTCTATGTATCAGGCATTAGTGATTAATGATGAGTCTTCTGTTGAAAACTCTGCCCCACGTCCAAAGCAAACGCTTGAGCTGCCTCCCCCACGTGTAAATGCAGTCGAAGAACATTCTGGCGACGTGGAATATCATGGAACCGATAGTGCATCCGCGACTGGTCCGCTGAAAACTGAGGCTGTGGAATATGAACATTATCAACATCTTTTTGAGAAAGAAGATGAAGAGCATGAGATCATTGATTATACCGATTTCTCACAGCTTAGTGTTTCTCGGCCAGAAGTCGGTAGTTGTGCAACAAGCTCTTCGGTCCATAATGAAAAGCTTCTCTCCGAGCCGTCAGAATTACCAGAACTTAACCGAGAACAGAACGCTGATCCCCAGGGTACGAATGAACGCTCTATGGATGTTTCTGTAGGACAAGAAAACTCAGAACCAGATACTGAGGGTAACTGCCCACCACCAGCTGAAGTTGTGTATTCCCAGACCGAAGCAGCCGCAACCAGTGTGATGGCAAGTGAAGAGCCCGCCTTACCTCCTGTACTTGAAGAATCAAATGGAGAGCATGCGCCCACAGACGCTAAGGGGCATCATCTTTCGCCAGCACTGGCCAGACTGTTCGCCCCAACAGCACCGGTAGAAAAACAAAATCCCAAGCGCAACCGGAATAAATCATCGGACAAAGCAGAAGTACAAAAACCAGCATCACCTGTTTCTGGTCACAATCTGAACAGTAAAGTCTTTGCATCTACTGAATCAGACCAAAATGGTGAATTCTCGCTTATAAGCGAAGGTGACGTTACAGAGCTTGAATTTGTAGAAATTGCGTTAGTACTGCATCAAATTCTGTCCAAAATGGAGGTGGCGTTTAAAAGAAAGCGCAAAAACAGATTTATGGTAAGTACTCCTAATACTCTCTATCTGACCCAATCTTGCGTGGAAAAATTTGGGTCGCAGTTAGAGGCTCAAGATCTTTTCAATAAGCTTCCTCAGTACCTCGTTAATTCTGGTGCTGTGATCAATACAAAATGCCATGCATTTAACATGCCTACTTTGCTGGCCGCATCAGACCGGGCGAAAGTGGACATTGAACGAATTATCAATAACCTGAAAGAGGCTGGGAACCTATAATGTCAGATTCGAAGAGGACTAACCTCCATGCACAAGAGAATTTTTATCGGCCTATTCTTGAGTATCGTAGTGCCTCAATACTTTTGATTTGTTCGGTTTCTATGCTTTATATGGGACTTTCTTCAGACGGACTGGACATCGCCCCAATAGTTCTGTTCACCTCAATATTGCTTTTTTTGCTGTGCCTTTATCGTTGCAAAACAGCAGCGCCATTTTTGATGGCTCATTGGCGTGTATTCAAGCGACATTTCATGTTCGTTAGTCTTGATTCACTGCGTGTAATTAACAAAAGTAACTTTTTCTCCAATGAGCGAAAGTATCGTCAACTGGTTCAGGATTATCAAAATAAAAATAAGGATATACCCGAGCGAAAGTCCTATTTTTGTGATGGGTTTGAGTGGGGTCCGGAACATGCGGATCGGGCATATCAAATAGCTAACCTCTCCAGTGATAAACGTGAGATCGAGTTGCCATTCGTCTTCAACCCAATTAAGAGACATTTTGACGCAATGGCTCGTAAGATGGGCGGCAGCAATGCAATTTTTGCTGTGGAACGTAGGGAACCCATATTTGTAACTGAAGACAATTGGTTTGGTCATACTCTGATAACCGGAAACGTGGGTACCGGGAAAACGGTGCTACAGCGTTTACTAAGCATTAGCATGCTTCATCTTGGTCATGTTGTTGTTGTCATAGATCCAAAGAACGATGCAGAGTGGCGAGAATCTCTAATGGAAGAGGCTAAGACCCTCGGTCTTCCTTTCTATAAATTTCATCCTGGCCAGCCAGCATCTTCGGTCTGTATTGATGTCTGCAACACCTATACTAATGTTTCTGACCTAACATCTCGTCTTTTGAGCTTGGTGACAGTTCCCGGTGAGGTTAACCCATTCGTTCAGTATGCCAAGGCTCTCGTTTCCAATGTGATTTCCGGGCTTTCTTACATAGAGAAAAAGCCTTCTATTTATCTGATTCACAAGAACATGAAAAGCCACATGTCTATTGTGAATCTTACAGTCAAGGTAATGGAGTCATGTTACGCGAGATATTATGGTTACGATGTCTGGACCGAAAAAGTTAAGTACGTCGCTAACGATACCTTGCCGGTACGTTTCAAGCGTCTCGCTGAATGGTTTACGGCTCATTTCATGAATTACGAGGGGTCCGAACAAATAGACTGGTTAGATACTGTTTCCCAGCTTATTGATTACTCAATGTCCGACCCAGAGCATATGGCTAAAATGACCGCAGGTATTATGCCTGTTTTCGATATGCTCATTGAAAAACCTTTAAATGAGCTTTTATCTCCTAACCCGAACTCAGTATCATCAAGAGAAATTGTAACAAGCGAAGGGATGTTCAGCACTGGCGGGGTGCTATACATTTCGCTTGATGGCCTTTCAAACCCCGATACAGCAGCTGCTATTTCTCAATTAATAATGTCAGATCTGACCTCCTGTGCCGGTAGTCGCTACAACGCTCAAGATGGTGATATGTCAGCTAATTCCAGGATAAGTATTTTTGTTGATGAGGCACACTCAGCCATTAACAACCCTATGATTAACCTTCTGGCGCAGGGTCGTGCAGCGAAAATTGCACTGTTTATTTGCACCCAAACCATCTCCGACTTTATTGCTGCGGCAAGTGTTGAAACTGCCAATCGAATTACGGGGCTCTGCAACAATTATATAAGCTTGCGAGTCAACGATACTCCTACTCAGACGCTTGTTGTAGAGAACTTTGGTAAGAGTGCGATAAGCACAAATATGGTCACTTATACGACCGGTTCAGAAACATCTTTGCCGCATAATAACTTCTCAGGTTCAATCTCAGAAAGAAAGCAGACAACTTTAGAAGAGAGTATTCCAAAGGATCTCTTGGGTCAGGTCCCTATGTTTCACATAGTTGCCAGGCTTCAAGATGGCAGGAAGGTTGTAGGCCAAATCCCTATTGCTGTTGCTGAGAAACAAATGAAGCCAAACACAACTCTGTCGGAAATGCTTTTCAAGAAGGCCGGAAAAGTTACTTTGCGTCAAAATCTCGATATCAAAAATCTTAATAAATTTCTAAGGAAGTTGCATTGATGGATGAAAAAATTGTCCTGACGCGCCAGCAAATTTTAAGCTCTGCACTAAAAGTCAGCAAATGTCGCTCGCTCGTAAAAAGGCGCTTTCAGTCTTTGGGTTTAAAGTACGCAGATTCTCAGGAAGTTCGAGATCGGCTAACTATGATAGAAAAAAACGCGTTTCATCATTTGGGAAAATTTTGTCAGAGCAACGATATCGATTCCCTATTCTCCATGGCAAATACCCTGTCTGAGCTTTTCCTTTTAAAGGGAGAGTTGATCACGACTGATCCCTTTGGGGACCGTGAAACCAGCTACTGGTCGGTACCACAAGGATCATGCCATGAATGGATTCAATCACTGACCACCAGCGAAGGTCCTGAACGTAAATTCGTTAGTTTCCGTATTTCTTTCGATAACAATGACGTACGGTGTGATCTTGTAAAAAAGAATGCCCGTATGCTTGGTTGTTATCTTTTGCCTTATTTCGTCGATTTAACACGCACGGTGGGCGCATTCATTAATTTGCCAGGTAGTGTCTCTTTTAAACAAGTACAGCGCATCAAACCCCAGATTCATCCAGAAACAACACATAGTCATATAGTTACTATTGAGGACTCTCCCTTTCTTTCTCGGTTAAAATTTAAAATCATTACTGCCATAGATCAGCTTCCTGACCCTAATGGCCTTTATACAAACACCTTTAACAGCATTATTGACCGTGCACTGCTGACTCATCTCAAAACCGAACAGGAAAAAATAGATAGTCCAAGAGTCTGCAAAAATGTGATTTCGGCTTTTGCCGACTCAACTCTTTCTCTGCCGGTGTTTAACATCGGCCTAAACGAGCAGTACAGATACTGGACGCCGTGGGGCATCAACTTTATAGAATTTTCCCGCCAGGCCGCAAAAGCAAGGACCGCTGTATTTGTTCCTGATGTGGGACAGATCGAGTGGAAAAGCGCAGAGCATAAAGAACTGGCGGAGTTAAGCCTCATCGACCAAATCATACCTAAACAGTACCACTGGCTCCTGGGTATCCCGACGATGTGGCGTAACAACTATTGCAATCACGATCAGAGGCTAGCTCTTTTTCGTGAATGGAGGGAAAGCAATGGCTGCGGATAATACAAGCAGGGCAGCAGTGCTCAGAACAATGCTTTTTTTTGGCATGGTCATTTATTTTGGTTACAGCTTGGCTTTCCAGAATACTGAGGAGCTCAAATATCAGATTACTCAGGAGGTTAATGCAAGCCGGTCCATCATATCAAATGACCGTTGGAAGTCTGTCATTGCAAATAGTGAAGCGACTTTAAATTGGTTGGTACATGACTATAAGTTAATTGACTATCTGAATACTATTCTGATCCCTGACACCAAAAAACCAGCCAGAGGTATTAACATTGTTGCTGAAAAATTTACCTCTATTAATTACACTATGGCCAAAAACATACCCCTCTTACTTTATCAGTCCATTTTCCGGTGGAACTTAATCCTGGGGTGGCTAATCGTTTTTCTGCCCTATCTATTTGCCATGCTAGCAGATGGAATGTACCAGTGGAAATTGAAGAGGTACGTATTTGGTAAGGTTACAGTTCAGTTTTATCGTATTTGGTTTCGAGCATTTTGGGTGATCAGTGCTTTAACGATGGTCTACCTGGTCATGCCAAATATGTCACTATTTAACAATATCGCTCAACTTTTCCCACCAGTCGCTTTATTGATACTGGGAATTGCATTGAATCGCTTGTGGTCTAACTTTCAAAAACTCATGTAAAGGTGGTCAGATGTTAAGCAGTAAAAAAAGGAAGTCCCCTACAAATATCAAAGAATCGCTCAATGATAACGCTGACCGTTTTTATAAGATGTTTCGCATTCATACCACGGCAAAAGTTGCTATGTCGCTAATTGCCATGACCGCTGTAGGGTTTTCTTTCTACAATCTTTACGAACAATGGCAGGACGCTGAAGGGAAGAAAGACCATATAGCTGTAATACGGATTTCTGGCGAGATGGGTACCGGCTCGGAAACGGGCGATGGAACAGTGATCGCAACAGCTCTTGCCAAAGCTTACAATAATCCCCATGCCAAAGCAGTTATTATCGAGGCAGAGTCAGGTGGTGGTGGTCCCTCTGACGCCATCATTATTTACCGCCAGATAAACGCGCTTGAAAACCACCAGCCACAGATTGAACGCGTATCAGATGCCGGTGGCTCTCTTTCATCTGTAGCCGCTGACAAGAGTAACAAAACCGGGAGCACAGAACGTGGCGATGAAGCACGGTCGAAGCAAAACTCCCTCGAAGTACTCTCCAGCGGTACCGGTCGTTTTTTCTCTGATATCGCAGACTCATATAAACCAATCATCGTTAGTGTGAAAGGCATATGCGCATCCGCATGCTATTACGCGGTATCGCCCGCTGATGCAATTTATGCCGACAGTAATGCCCTGATCGGTTCTATCGGTGTGCGTATGGACCACTGGAATCTGTCAGAGATCATGAGCACAGTAGGCGTCAAGAATGAGCCCCTTACGGCCGGTGAGTTCAAAGATGCTCTTGACCCCTTCCACCCATTGTCCGATTCAACGAGGGAGTTCATGCAGAAGGAGATCCTGAACACGATGCATGAAAAATTTATAACTGATGTTGAACTTGGACGGGGTAAAAAGCTTCTCTCGCGTCATGATGCCGATGCTGTTTCTCTCTATTCAGGCCGTGTATGGCCAACACCTCAGGCAGTTAAGTACGGCCTGGTGGATGGAGATCTTACGTCAGTAGAGATCCGTACACGTCTTTCAAAAATGTACTCCACTGACACGTTCAAAAACTACAATGAGCCTCATCGTAATCTCCGTTCTGCACTCGGCATGCTGATGAGCCTGTCTTCAAATATTGAGAGCCTTACCGGTACCACTACCCGCTTAGTAGAATCTGTTAATGCCACCAGCTACCCCTCTGTGAGGTAACATGGATGCTTTCAATCTGCTGTGGAGCATTACGGGGGTAGCTTTCATTATCCTTATTTTCGTCGTGTTGCTGTGTCTGTTGGGATTTATGACCTCTGCCATAGCGGAACGGCGGACTGCAAAGGCAATTGAATCTGGGCTTCCTGAAGAAGCTCAGGGGCTACTTAGTGATCTCACCTTTCAGTTGTCGGCTCATAGCACTACGCAGGTTGATCACATTCTCGTAGCCCCACATGGTATATACGTCATAGAGCAGAAAAACTACGTAGGCAAGCTCTACGGTACTCTGGAGGAAAGCCACTGGCGGAAATGGACTCAGTCCCGAACCCTCAAGTTGCAGAACCCGTTTAAGCAAAACCAGGGGCACATCAGGGCTATTCAGTCTGCTCTTAAGGCTAGAGAACTGGAATGTATCAATGTCGTCATCATAAACGGACGTTGTAAGTTTGATGGCATCAAGCCGGAATGGTTATGTATGGGGATGGACGATTTTATCCATAAAGTCAAACAACGACGAGGGCTACGGTTGTTCACACCGGAGTCTGTTCAGCACATCTGTTCGGTGTTGAAGTCAACAAGGAAGTCGCCAGGGCTCTATACGGACCTTACTCATATTCATAACATAACGACAAAGTACAAAGCCCCGATGAAATTCGAGCAACGAGTAACATACATTCTGCTCAACTTTATCCATTATCTGTGGGCAAGTCTGTTCACTAAGCAGAAGCCTTAGCGCTCTATCATTGGTAAGGCTGTAAAATGTCTGCAAAAGGCCCCATCGGTAAATTGTTGGGGCTTTTTCTTTGCGTAGTTCTGATACGGTTTATCCTGTGGAGCATTATGGCCACCAGCCAGCTGGTGACTGGCCAACGCTTTGTATGACGTAGCCTACTCAGGGCAGGCTATTTTAGAGGGACCGATTTTTATCCGGGCTAATTTAGAAAGAGATAATTTGAACTTAGGCGGGCTGACCACCAGCAGAGAGGTAAATCACTAGCCGGTGATATTGACAGAAGTCGTCAGGGGTTTAACGCCGGAATATTTTGCCAGGCCTCCTGCAAGGTCTGCAAGACTTCTACAAGTGATAGTGACGGCCACAGGACTGTTTCCGTCATTATCACTCCAGGTGGCTCGCACTCTACTGGTACCAGAATTAAAACAACACGAGTTCCTTTTACCTGGTAGGCAAGGTTTACTGCCGGTTGGCGGTAGGAGGCCAGTACACCCTCACCATATTGAGCAGGGTTACTTGCCCAGTTCCGCACCATTGCATACACCTGAGGCATATACCGACTATCCAGATCCCCTTTGGGCCGTCTGAACGGCACGATTTCTTCTGAGCGGTAGGTGGTCGTTGTTGTATTGGTTGTCATCTTTGTCACCTCCCCTGTTCGTCCATTTAGAGTTTTAAGCTGCTTTACACATCACACTCAACTGATTATTTAAGCTGGTCATCGTCTCTGGCCAGCATAGCCCAACCATTCGCCTGGTTTTCGCGGGAGTAAGGATTCATTTCAAAATAACTATCTACCGCGTCGCTGTCCGCAACAGAACTGTTGTTAGCTCTCTTTGAACCCTGAACCACTACAGCATCAACCTCTGCGGCTTTCCCGTTGCGCTGTACCAGGATTTTAACCGTATTGGGCTTACGTCTTGCGAGCAGTTTGTTGGCGATAAAAAGCACAACAATCCAGGCCAAAAGCACGTATAAAAATGTATTCATAATGCCCTCCTTTGTATGTGATTATTATACCTGCTTCCATTGCAGGCCAAACAGGTTCGGTGCATGAAAAATAGACTTCTCTCCGGCGTATAGCAATCTACTTACTGATCTGTTTTCGTATCAAACTGTATGGCATAACCGAGGGGCGTACGTGGTGAGTCAGAAAGTTACTTTTCCGTAATAGTTAATTTCAGATCCTTCTTCCAGTTACGCTTCAGTATAAAACCGATACCCTCTAATTCAGCATCCTTCACGTTTAATACGCTTCACTTTAAGGCAGGGCTTTTCGGTTGAAATGAATTCTTTTTCCGGTTGCTGGACATGGGTTTCATCCTGATAGTTAAAGTTGCAGGCTATCAGTCACCACCACCACCTCCGTCACCTCCTCCACCGCCACCATCACAACCACCAGCTATGCTATTTTCACCATTACAATCACCTCCGAGGGGGTTCAAATGGCTGCTCCCCTGTAGATGGTGTCCTTGCCAGATCGAACCCGAACCAGCGCCTCCTGAGCGTCTTTGCTTGCCCTGAGGCAATTGTGCAGGCTCACCAGCACCGGCGGTACCAAAAATGTCCCGGGCAATTTTATAAAGAAGGTAAAAAGGTACGCCCAGCATCATAAAAAAGATTACTGAAAATATTACACGTTCCATTGATGATCTCCTGTCTTGTGAGAGACCAGTTATATCAGGGTGATTCAGTATTTCCGTTTAGAAAAGAGTACTAATTTGGCCCTGTTCGCTCTTAATTTGCCATCCGGGAAAAAGTCATAGGGATAGGCCTGCCAGAGTCAATAACTTCCAGTGATCTGGAGGAGACCCCGGCTCTCTGAGCCCTCATGGATGGTACGGCTTTACCCCTTGTAAACAGATTCACGTTCCGCAGGACAAACATCGACTACTGACGTCTCATATTTGCTGACGCTAATCCGACGTCTCATTGCCGTCTGCTTGTTTTCTTTAAAGGGTGTATTAGACGAATATCAAATCGGAATGGTAGGGGATGTGTGGGCACCATGCCCGGCCCTCTTTGAGCATCTGAGAGATTGGAGACCTAGCCGGGTAAGATAGCTACTTTCTTACGGGTTACCCTTCAAATCCAAAGACGAAACGGACGCTGCCGTTCTCCACGTGGAGACGCTTTACTTCTTCGACAAATTCCTGGATCACCTCTCCGGCGTTATCGGGTGGTATGGCTGACAAAATTTCTTCCGAAGTCAGCCATGAGTATGAATGTTCACCGAATAAATCATCATCTTCGGACGGTATATCATCAGGTAATCCGCGTAATGCGTGGATAAAAACTGCTGATGTGCTCGCCCTTTCACGATCTACATCAAATCCGAGCCAGGCAAAGTGGAGATATGATCGGTCCCCTTTATAATTGCTTGATAAATTAATCCATTTACCAGGCTTTTCTTCCCTTTGAAATCGCCAGCAGATATCAACGCCCATTAAGAAACTCCATTACTATCGTTCGTATGAGATAACTATCATTTCAGAATACTATGACTTCTTCCCGTATAGAACTAATCGCTCACGCCATTTAGCTACTTACTTTTTTTACGTACGCTTGCAGCGCAGTACCTTGAGAGAAGTAAGTAAGACTGGGCGAAGCCAACCGGTTCCGCCACCTCGCTCACCGGCTTTTAGGCGTAAGCACTGAAGTCAGCCTCCATGCTAACTGGCGAGCCTGCGAAAGTCAGACTCGTTGTTATAAAGCGGCATATCGTAAGCAGTGTCTGAAATGAACATTCGGATCTGCTCAAGCGTCATGCCACAATGAAAACGGGTTACGCTCACATTGGCCCGGGGGAAGTCAGCACAAAATGCATTCAAAACATTCTCATGGACAATACCAATGTTGATTAACGCAGCTGGCCCGTTGTCACGGAAAGATACGACACGGAATCCCCCATACCAGCCTGACTGGGAGAAAAATGAAAATGCACTCGTTGCCAGACCATTAGACAGGTCATAGCGCAATTTCCCGCTCAGAGACTGGCTGTCTCTGCTGTACACGCGATTAATGAAAATGCCGGGACCAACTTCTACCGGCTGCTTGTTGCTTGCTAAACACGGAAAGCCCACCAGCGAAACCTCCCTTTCTCCTAACCAGTTTACCTGATACCCGGCAGTGAGAAAGTCAGTCAGTTCTACGCCAGAAAGAGCATTAATGGCCGCAATATCGGTATCCAAAATATTTACGTTTTTCATATTCATCTCATCTATATTCTAAAGTGCGTTTTTTGTCTATCAGCCCGAGGATTGAAAATTTGAATATTTAATGTGACAGAAAAATACCTGTCACCTTTTCAAAAACTGCCTGCAATTGAATATCGAGAGAGTCCATTTTAAAATCCACCAGCTCAGCTTTATTATCGCAAACCGAATAAAAATAGGAGTCAAATGCGTCTGTATCTTCATCTTTAAAAATACGGAAGGAATTAATTTTATTATGCCCTTCAAATTCGGCATGAATACCATAGCGAACCGAGCCGTCATCGAACTGAACAACCCGTCGTACAGAATTAATCCGGACGTACTGTTTTAAGGCCCTCGCGAAATCGGCATTTAACGCCAACGCTCGTAAGATTGAATCAGCGGTTTCATTCTGCTTTTTACGATCATATTCAAACATCCCACAGCCGGTGTTACGAAAGACCGGCTGAAGAGCATTAACCAGGTTGAAGGAATCCACGTTTCTGTCGTTTCTGTACATGAGATATCTCCTGCCCCTCCGCTATACGAAGGGGCTTGATAGGGTTACTGCCAGGCTGCGATCACTTCTTCGCACTGGAAATGAGATAAGCACTGCTGGAGTAAAAGGGCCAGCACCGCTGTGTTAGGGACGCGATTGTTACACCACGCGTTGAATAGCAGCTGCCATGGACCGGCATAATACCCGGCCAGTTTCTTTTTTTGTTTATCTGTGCAGCAGCTGGAAATGGCCTGCTGATAAAGGCTTTCATTCTCGGCACCAGAGCGTTGTTGCAGTGCCTGATAAATATAGGAGTAGACAGAATCGGAGCAATTAGATGCATAGGCCAGATTGGTTTTCATAATACCTCCTGTGTTTTTGGGTATTATATAAAACTCCGACCTACTGGCTAATAACCCACACTGTAATTTCTTTTAAAAACACAATAAATTTTCAAAATTGGACCAGTGTGGATTTAAGCGAGCAGTTTAAATCTTTATGAACTAGCTTTCAAAGAGGTTGGTTTTTCGGGAAGTTTTTTGCCAGACCAGCATGTTGGTTTTTTTTCTGTAGTGCAGATTAGCTGGTACCTGCCCCTTCTTACCTCTTTGAGCAATGACTGTTTGAAATATGGTAAGCCCAGTTCAAAAACCCAGTAACGACCGTCTGCAAAAACGACTGAATTTTCAACGCCATCCGAAGCCACCAAGGATGCATCATTAAGTAGACGTTCTTCATAATGAAATGGTAATGAAAATGTCAGATATAACGCACAAAGTACAAAGATTCCTGTGAGACTAACTGCCAGTGAACCACAATAACCAGAATAAACATTTAAATTTCTTTTGATAAATTTCTCATGCAAGATTACAAGCAGACAGAATACACAAGCTACCAGCCCAAATCCTACATGCAGATAAAACTGTCTTATTTCATCATTCCAGACGATGTTGTCCCATTTCGTGCTTAAGATTGAACCCAACAAGGAGATAATAAAAGCGGCAATTTGAGAACTGATAAAGTAGGAGAAAGCTGACTTTGAAGTTATTTTTTTCATAGAAACAGGAACCTCTTTACCTCGTTCCTGATCAGAGAAAAGACACAAAACGCACCATGCGCAAAAAACTGCAAGTCCAGATGCAATAATCTCGCGTAAAAACATATTAAACGTTTCCGATAATGAATAAGTAATTACCATATCCTCTCCGTAAGTCTACATATAATTCAGACGTGACAAATAATTAAAGGCATTGCTATTCTATCATTATGCATTGCGTTTAAAATCATTTCTAATTCAGCAGAGTAGCGATACAGGCATTTCGCTATCCTAAAATCTGGTAGCTTTCCATTTCCTTGCTGAGATAAATCAAAATAATTCTATTTATTGCCTATTCGGATGCTGCAAAACCTTATAAATCCGGATGTATATCACTTAACAGTGAACCATTCGGTGACTTGCTCTCCGTGAGGTCCACCGGGTTTATCCAGTAGGGAACATTCTGCTTTTACCGTTTACTGCATACGCGAGCAGGAATTCTGTTGCAGTTCTGCATTTGCCTGCTTTTCCAGTGCTGTCATAACCCGGCGGAGCATCGCCAGAGCCTGAACAGGCGAGCTCCCAAACTGCACTTTCACTTCATCCGTATCATGATCCTGAATCAGGTCGAGGATGTTCACTTCGATCCCTGCCCCGTTTTCATCTTTTGCCGTGCACTGAATACTTACCCGGGTCACCGAATCCGTCAGGACTGGCAGTGGGTTAGTCTTGTCTACGTTGATAAAAGCCTTCTTCATTGCCCTGTTTCCCCTTGTCCTGAAAAAGTTACCGACCCGTCCGGATGGAGGGGTCGGTCAGAAAATCATGCCTGTCCCTTATTCATCTTCTCAGCATGCTTACGCAGGTACTCTTTCAGGTCAGCATGAGCATTGATGATATCGTTCATTTCATCATTGGTCAGAACAAGCGTGTAAGTATCAGTGCTGACAGATTCACCTTCTTTAAGCTTGGCTTCTTCAGCAATACGTTCAAAAATCGGGATCGCGGTGTCGGCAATGACGGTCACGGTCTTTTTGTTCAGAACGCTGGACATGGATGGTGCTTTACCTGCCGGGTTCTGTTTAGGAGCGCTGTCCTTTGGAGCCGGAGCTGGTTCCTGTACCGGTGGCGTAACCAGCGTCTCTGTATTGCTTTCATCATTCAGTTGATCCGGTACCGGGGTGTTAACGGTAGCATTACCTGCCGGTTGCTCATCACCGGAGTTTTCCGGAGTCTGCGGATCTGCCATGCGCTCTTCTACCTTGGCAGCTTTGACGAATTTCAGCGTGTTTTTCGTCGCTTTACCATAGATGGAGATCGCCTTGTTGATGTTATCTACCGCATCCTCACCGCTGTACATATACTCGTCCAGCGCAACGTACATGCTCACCTGATCGCTCACAAGCATGGTCTGTAGTTCAGAAGGCAGGTCCAGTACGCGAACCATCTGGCGAAGATGCTGCTCTGATTTACCACGTTTTTTTGCCAGTTCCGCAAAGGTCTTAGGCTCTTCTTTATCTTCAACAAGACGCTTAATTGAAAGCGCTTCAGCTACGACAGACAGCGCCAGGTTGGAGTTGCCGGTCAGGGTGAAGAGTTCTGCTTTTGAAGCGCTACCGCGAAACTCTTCGCAGCGAATACGAGTAATGCGTTCACGCCCTTCTGCTTCCAGCTGGCGGTTTGCAATAGCGATGGAACGGATACGGCAAGCCCCCTGACGCAGTACAGGTACGCCATTAACCATCTGAACAACGATAGGCGTCACGCTGAACGGGTCTTCCATGTAGGCATCGGCCAGGCTGTTCAGGTGTTCCACAACGTGAGGCATTGAATAGTAGAGCTCGCCCATACCGGCCGTGCGGGTGTTAAAGCCTTCCTGCTCTACAACAACCGAAGGGTCAATGATAAGGCCGTTACCTTTACGGGCACCGTTACCAGTGCGTTCCAGGTAACCACGAAGGCTGATTTCGTTGCTGTTGTTTTTTACTTCAGTTTCGATTGCGGACATTTTTGTTCTCTCTTTTGGTTGGTTGTTTAACTGCGCTACAACACAACAATACCAGGTTCGACATTTTTTCTAATAGGTTGCACAGAAGAAAAAGTAACTTTTCTTAAAAAAAATTCCTGAGACAATACTACTCGATCCGTCCGTTTTAAATCTTCACAACAGTGGGCCGTTTTTACGTTTAAGCAAAATAGCTGGTTCAGAAGGTGAGTCGGAGAGAAAAGTTACTTTTCCGGTTGTCTGGGCCAGTGATGAGAGAGTGGCAGGACAGGAATGGCTAAACCGGTGCGGGTCTCTTGTAAGTCGCAGGGGATTGAGGAGATATAGAGGTAAACCGGTACGTTCAGTTTTTGGATTGAGCCGGGCTTTTGGCCCGGGCTTAAGGAAGCGGAAATTTGAACGAACTGGCAGGTAATGATTTATGCCGCCGACAGCTGGCCGTCAGTGCTTTGCTGTTCTGGTTTGACAGTTGGGGGATAACCGGCAGTTAGCCGCTGGCATTCCGCATCACAGAAAGCCCTGAGGTTGCTGAAGACGGACTCCATGAAATCAGCATGAGCATACGAGTCTACAGGACGTGTCTTGTTATCTTTCATCTTGTTCTCCTCAATCATTATTAAAACCAGCGGATTTAGTTCCTGGCGCTCCATCTGCTGACCGGCTTTCCCAGAGAGCAGCGATGTGTCGGGTTCTGTTTCTCATTTTATCGTTTTCATCGGGCCCATCCGGCCGTATAAGAGACCGATTTGGCATGTTTAAGAAACGTACTGGCGACATTAAAAGCTGAGGTTGGCTTTGGAATAAAAGGATACTTTTCCCGTTTGTCAGGTCTTTCGCTACCGCTGCACGATGATTCTGTCAGGCATTCTGCGCCCTCCTTGGCTGTACATCTTGAAACAAGCGGTGGGATGTTCCCTTCCCCCTGCTCACCGCAGAATAATTGGCAAGTCCCGACGGTCGTTCCGTACGAGCCGGGTCCAAATAATGAATAAATACAACGCCACTTCAATTGTATTGACAATAGAAGTTAGGAGGATCATAGTGTCATTCATGGTGCGGCTTTCGCACCACCGCCCCGGCGGTACCGGGCAGAACTGGAGTACCTCATGAAACTTTCCCGTCAGACGACTTCTGATACTTCTGTTGATGGCCGTTCACGCGCATATGCCTGGGGCCGTGTCCATTATTTCATTATCGAACATGCACCAATGGCTGAGCTGGTCGCTATTGACGAGCTGCTGGAAAAAGCTGGCTGGAGCAATGACGGCTGTCCGAACTATGAGAAAGATGACGAGTTTGGTAATGCTGGTTACAGCTGTGGTTACTGGATCGATATTGACAGCGTGGGAAGCTTCAAGGCTGACTACAAACGTCTTAAGGGTGAGATTAGTGCGCATATCGCCTCAAAGGCGGCAGAGGTGGAGATCCGCGTACTGGACTCGATGTCCGACAAAGAATGTAAAGATGTTGCCTCGGTGGCATGTACTGTTCGCCGTGACTTACGTACGCAGTCCGAATCGCTTCATTCACTGCGTACTATCGTAACGGTTGATCATTACAATCCCTATGTGATCACCAGCCGCCCGCTGAGCATTTCCGCCTGGACACTTATCCACGACTGTCTGAAAACCGGCACCATCAATGACGTCTGTTCACGGTTGAGTTCATTAATCCTGCACTCTGAAGCCGCGATTGCCCGTTGTAAGGGAAGCTCCGACTACTCTTCGGAACACGCTCAGCTATCGTTTTTTGCTGGTAACGACTATGTCACCAGACGCACCCTTGTTGATGCAGCTCACGAAGAGGCTCTGCGAATGAACCGCCGCTTTGATGAACGTATTGCAATGAACGCGGATTCTGATGCCAGAAGGCTCCAGTGCGAATTCAACCTGAGCAACCATGTCGTACAGCGTCGGACCGTTGAATCTGCTCATATCCAGGCAATCAACGAAGACGTCACCCGTTCACAGGCGGAACCACGCTGCCCTGGAAAGCTTCTTCTGAAAATGACCAGTCATGAGGAAGTGCGGGACTCACTGAGCACCTGTTAGTCCAGCGACACCCCCTGCGGCTCTACTACCGGGCCGCAGTCTGCTCCGGCCAGATGGTGCCAGTGGCGTAATGAATTTGTTTAATAAGGCTGAGTATGATGAATAAAGAACAACTAATCGACAAACTGGAACGCGTGGTATGTGGTCAGTACTCCTACGAAATGCAGGAGCTTGCGTATTCGGCCCTCTGCTGCATTAAAGGCACCCCGGACGACTGCGCTAAGTTCCCTGTTACGCGTCCGCTGCCTGACACCTTAGTGGACGTATGGGACGAGATCGGGCAATACCTTGGCACAGGCAAAGCCATTGAAACTCGCAGTTGCGGCGTTTCGCTTCTGCTTCATGGACACTGCTACGATTCAAATCATGTGCTGTACTGGCGCAATGCTGGCGCACTTCCAGCAGCTTGCGATACGCCACTGGCTGGTGGGTCTCGCAAACTGTTCACCTGCTCAGCCTGTGGAGTGGACGGTCTGGATGAACCACCTGAAACCAGTTGCCACTGCTGCACAGAGGGGGCCCACTGGATTGAGAGCAGGCTCTTCACCTCCGGGCAGGCAGACCCTGAAGAATTTAGACCCGTGGCGGTCGTGAAAGTGTGTGCAGGCTCAACGCCGGATGATCGGCTCATCTGGAGCGTGATTGAACAGCTCAACGGCGAACTGGCGGAAGGCGATAAACTATTTAAGCGACGCTGACAGATCACGTCAGCATTTATATCAGACGAACTCCAGAATAATTTAAAGCAACCATGAACATGAAAAAGCCCAAAGCTGCATTACAGAATGCCATGAAAGAAGATGTGCCAGCTGTGACACAGATTCAGATGCGATCTACGGTTTCCAGAAAGGTTCGCTATGTAAAACAGGCAAATCGAGAGGGTCTGAAATTATCTGAGTGGATGTCGCGGCATCTCGACGCTGTCTGTGATACCGCAGATGAGATTCATAAAGGCAAACGCTCAACTCCGGTTGCGCCTGGGAAGATTCCCCCTGAGGTATACCAGGTGATATACGATCAGTGCGGCGGGTTCGTGGAGTGTGATGCTAATGCCCAGGTAATCTGGGAAGCCTGCCGTGATGCCATTCTTAACGGAGACAAAGGGTAAACGGCAGGTATCGCCTGTCATTTTTACCCTTGTGAGGAAAATCCTGATGAACCATGAGAGCCGAACTGTATACCTGAACACGGCCATTGAGGCCCTGTTGAAAGCTGAGGCGGCTCTGAACGAGCTGGCATTAGCCTATGTACTCAAACCAGGTGAAAAGGCAAGCGCATGCCATCCCCGAACCGGTACGCTTTCCACAGCTTCCCAGGTAAGAAAACTTCGCCGTGTTCTAGAAAAAAACAAGTTATGACGGCCCTTATACGCTGGCATAATGTACCGTGCTTCGCTCATCCCAGCAGTATGGGTTTTAAACTCTTCCATTTTTAAGAGTACGGGAAGAGCCTTATTATTGTCGCATACCCTACGGATGCATTGCAGTTCAAACCGCTGTTCGGTGCAATTATTGCTGTATCCGGCGGATTTGAAAATGACAGAAATAGTGATGTAAAGCTCCGCCATTAAAGAAATGCCCCGTAGTTTGGCGAATCAACTTTCTGAATTATCTCGATGAACACCATTTAAGGAAATCGAATGTGTGATTTTTGCAGGGCTGACGAAAATTACTTTCATATGGCAGAATGCGTGTATGACCAACTGGTTAAAGAGTATCCCGTAATGTGGCTGCGGGATTCAACCCGGATCGGGGCCTGCTACCTCTGTCGAGAACTGCTGTCGCCGGAGGGGATGGTCCTGGCGATGCAGAGCGCTTTCCCTGCGAAGGGATGGCGGCTGCGTATTTGGTACAATGAAACCATTGACGAAGAGATAGAACCGCAGCGTGGAGACTGTATTGAGCTGTCCTCCAGGGCGGACGCTCTGCTGTCCTTCATGTCGTTCCAGGAAAAGGTTTAGCGCTGCGGCCCCCCTCACAAAAAGGCGCTTTCCGCGACAAATCTGGTACGACCGGACAACGTTGAGTCAATTCTTGCTTCCCCGCAGAAGAATCCCTATGAAGTAAAGTAGAGGTAGGCATTACGCCCACCAGCAAACCTGATAACTGTTCTTTGCGTAACATCCTCAAACTTCTGGTGCCTTCGTAGACTGCGATGCGAATGCCCATGAGCTGAATTCACCGTATCATTTGACCGGATGCAGCGAGAACAGAAATGACAATGTTTGAACGATTTGCCAGACGGCCATAAAACTCTACTGGGTACAGAATAAGGACTGACCGCAATGGCTACGTTCTATGAGCTACCGACCAGTGAGAAGTCCATTGTTTCCGGTACGTGCCCGGACGAGCACCGGTGAAATTTTTCCCGACTGGATTACGCTAAGGCTTTTGAACGGTTTGCGTGAAGTGGGACTCTTTGGGTCTGGTTCTTGATTTATACAAAAGGCTATATGCCACAAGACGGGAGGAAAAAAGGGTTTCCCCGACTGGAGAAACCCTTTCAAAAGGTGCCGATGGCATACTAATCCACACCCCGAAAAGAGGGGGTTGCCCCCCTCTTTGTCAGCTACTTACCGGATTCGTAGGCCAGGATAGCAGATACCTCCCTTGTTCCGTCTTTCATCCGCAACTCGCAAAGCGAGTTTCGTGTGAGCCAGGTGAATATCAACAGCGTTAAACAAACTATTAATATGCACAAAACAATGGGTTGGTTCGGCATTTTCATGGCCTTCTTCTCCTTGCATTTAAGCAGGCAAGAGGCTACTCTGAATGTGACTAGCATACAGGGGCCTCGGGT
>NZ_JBRIQR010000036.1:0-45625 GCF_052983755.1 Enterobacter sp. CFEC122
AAGCCCTGAGCTAACGCTCAGGGCTTTTTTCTTATCTGACGTTTAATTATTGCGAAATCAGCAAAAATCCTCTGCATTTTGCGATCTTTTTCTCTATAACACCGCCAGCGATAATCGTCCTCAGTTTACGAACATAATGATTGAGGAATAGTATGACTCTCCCTGCATTTGGTTTGGGCACTTTCCGCCTGAAAGACGACGTTGTTATCGCATCAGTTAAAACCGCACTCGAACTGGGCTACCGTGCTGTTGATACGGCGCAGATCTATGAAAACGAAGCAGCCGTTGGACAAGCTCTCGAAGAGAGCGGTGTGCCGCGTAATGAGCTGTTTATTACCACGAAAATCTGGATTGAGAATCTCAGCAAAGACAAGCTGATCCCAAGCCTGAAAGAAAGCCTGAAAAAACTGCGTACTGACTACGTGGATCTGACGCTGGTCCACTGGCCATCACCGAACGATGCCGTCTCCGTGGAAGAATTCATGCAGGCGCTGCTGGAAGCGAAAAAACAGGGCTTAACGCGTGAAATTGGGATCTCCAACTTCACGATCCCGCTGATGGAAAAGGCCATTGCTGCTGTTGGCGCAGAAAATATTGCAACCAACCAGATTGAGCTCTCTCCATATCTGCAAAACCGCAAAGTGGTGGACTGGGCAAAACAGCATGGGATCCACATCACCTCATACATGACGCTGGCCTACGGTAAGGCACTGAAAGATGAGGTGATTATCCGTATCGCCGAGAAGCATAATGCGACGGCTGCGCAGGTCATTCTGGCATGGGCAATGGGTGAAGGGTATGCCGTGATCCCATCATCCACTAAGCGTGAAAACCTGGCGAGCAACCTGTTAGCAACGGATCTTCATCTGGATGCTGACGATAAAAAAGCGATCGCAGCCCTGGAGTGCAACGATCGCCTGGTCAGCCCGGAAGGCTTAGCGCCAAACTGGGATTAAGTTTGACCCACCCTCTGTAACCTGAACCCTCACACAGCTCCTCCGGGAGCTGTTTTTATATGTTCACTCAGAAAATCGATAAAGGCACGAATGCGCGTACTCACCGCTCTGTCGCTGTAATACACCGCGCTGAAAGGCATTTCGACTGGCAGGCGTTTATCGGCCATCAATTCCACCAGTTCACCCCGCGCAATCTCCTTATCAATCATATAGTCAGACAAACAGGCGATACCGTTGCCTTCAAGACACAATTGCTTCAGCGTCTCCCCGCTGTTGGACGACAACCCGCAGGTGATCTCATGCAACTGACCGTCAGGGCAGGCGACGGGCCAGGTATTTAGCGAAACGGGTTCCGTGAAGCCCAGGCACAAATGCTGTTTCAACTCCTCAACCGTCTCCGGTTTGCCATGTTCAGCAATATACTGTGGCGACGCGATAATTTTACGGTAGCTGGCAAACAGCGGGCGGGCCCGCAGGCTTGAATCGGTCAGCGTTCCGGCCCGGATCGCCACATCTACCTTTCGCTCGATGAGGTTAATAAACGTCTCGGACGAGACCAGAGAGAGCGTCATCTCCGGATAGCGTTCACGGAAAGGTTTGATTAGCGGCATCAGAAAGTGCAGCACAACCGGCGTGGCTGCATCAATGCGCAGTAACCCACGCGGCGTGCTGCGGGTCTCCATAATCTCGGTCTCTGCTGCGGCCATCTCCTGCAGTACCGACTGCACGCGGCGAAAATAACGCTCACCTTCCTCCGTCAGGCTCAGCTGCCGCGTCGTTCGGTTGAGCAGACTCACCCCAAGCTTCATCTCCAGCTTTTTTACCGAGCGGCTGATGGCTGAGTTAGCCTGTCCCAGCTGTTCGGCCGCGCGGCTAAAGCTGCCGCTTTCAACCACGGCGACAAAGATTGTCAGCTCTTCTGACGTTGCTTTCATTGTTGCACCACCCGCAAAATTCTATTGAGATTTTGACCATTTTTGTTATTTAAGCACTGACGCATACTGCCTGTCATCTTAATCCTGATGATACGGAGTATTTTATGCCACTGGCGCTACTTGCCCTGACGATCAGTGCCTTCGCAATTGGCACGACCGAATTTGTTATCGTGGGACTGGTTCCCACCATTGCTAACCAGCTTGCGATCTCGCTGCCCTCCGCCGGATTGCTGGTGTCTATCTATGCCCTGGGCGTTGCCGTCGGTGCGCCAGCCCTGACGGCCCTGACAGGACGTTTCCCACGTAAGCAGCTGTTAGTTGCACTGATGGTGCTGTTCACTGCTGGCAACATTCTGGCCTGGCAGGCGCCGGACTACACCACGCTGGTCATCGCTCGGCTGTTGACCGGCCTTGCTCACGGGGTGTTCTTCTCGATTGGTTCTACTATTGCAACCAGCCTGGTACCCAAAGAGAAAGCGGCATCCGCCATTGCGATCATGTTCGGTGGGTTGACCGTTGCACTCGTTACGGGCGTACCGTTGGGCACGTTTATCGGACAACACTTCGGCTGGCGTGAAACGTTCCTGGCCGTCTCCCTACTGGGCGTCATTGCCTTGGTGACCAGCCTGCTGCTGGTGCCGTCGAATATTCCAGGCCGGGCCAGCGCTAGCTTGAGCGATCAGCTGAAGGTACTTACGCATCCGCGTTTGCTGATCATCTACGCGGTTACGGCGCTGGGCTATGGTGGCGTATTCACTGCTTTTACCTTCCTGGCACCGATGATGCAGGACCTGGCGGGCTTCTCTACCAACGCCGTGAGCTGGATCTTGCTGGGGTACGGTATTTCCGTTGCGATTGGCAATATCTGGGGCGGCAAGCTTGCGGATAAGCATGGTGCGGTGCCGGCGCTGAAATTCATCTTCGCCGCGCTGGTTGTTCTGCTGATGATTTTCCAGTTCACCGCCTCGATACAGTACGCCGCGCTGGTCACGGTACTGGTCATGGGGATCTTCGCTTTTGGTAATGTGCCAGGGCTTCAGGTCTACGTTGTACAGAAAGCCGAGCTTTATACGCCAAATGCGGTGGACGTGGCATCGGGGCTGAACATTGCCGCATTTAATATTGGTATTGCGCTGGGTTCAATTATTGGCGGACAAACCGTCGAGCACTTCGGATTGACCCAGACCCCGTGGATTGGCGCGGTGATTGTCCTGATCGCCTTCCTGCTGATTGGCATGAGCGGACGTCTGGATAAGCCAGCCCGCGTTGCGCTGGGGTAACATCAGTAAGCGCTGGCTTACAAAACTGGAAAGCGGTTTCTCAGAAATTGCGTTGAAAGTGTGACCTAAAGTCCCTATAACATTAGAACCAGTCCGTTTTCCGGACTGGTTCATGTTACAGAGGCTGTTTCCAAAAGTGCGAAAAAATACCTATGCCATGCGTTATGTTGCCGGAATGCCCGCGGAGAGGATCTTGCCTCCGGGGTCGTTTGCGAGCATCAGTCAGGCATTACCCGCCGGCACACCGTTAAGCAGCGATGAAAAAATCCGCGTACTGGTGTGGAATATCTTTAAGCAGCAGCGTGCGGAGTGGTTATCGGTACTCAAGAATTTTGGCAAAGATGCCCATCTGGTTCTGCTCCAGGAGGCGCAAACCACCCCTGAGCTGGTCCGGTTTGCCACCACTCACTATCTTGCCGCCGACCAGGTACCGGCCTTTGTTCTGCCTCAGCACCCCTCGGGGGTGATGACGCTTTCAGCAGCACATCCGGTCTATTGTTGTCCATTGCGCGAACGCGAGCCTATCCTGCGTCTGGCGAAATCGGCACTGGTGACGGTCTATCCACTGCCGGATACCCGTATGCTGATGGTCGTGAATATCCACGCGGTAAACTTCAGCCTGGGCGTGGATGTTTATAGCAAGCAGTTACTTCCGATCGGCGATCAGATTGCGCATCACAGTGGGCCGATCATTATGGCCGGTGATTTCAATGCCTGGAGCCGCCCGCGCATGAATGCGCTGTACCGCTTTGCGCGCGAAATGTCGCTGCGTGAAGTCCGTTTTAGCGATGACCAGCGCAAAAAAGCCTTTGGTCGTCCTCTCGATTTTGTCTTCTACCGTGGTTTAAGCGTACACGACGCCTCTGTGCTGGTGACGCGCGCCTCCGATCATAACCCTCTACTAGTCGAATTCAGTCCCGGCAAACCTGATAAATAATGGTGTGTCAGGTCTGCCGTGGGGCAGACCTGCGCGGGTGCTGCCCTTCTATTTTTAACCCACAAAGGACAGTACGATGACAACAACACACTCCCATCATGACAACGTAGAAAAACAGTTTGGTTCTCAGGCAAATGCCTATCTGAGCAGCGCCGTGCACGCTTCAGGTCGCGATCTGGTGCGTCTCGGTGAACGTCTGTCGGCATTCCCGCAGGCGCACGTGCTGGATTTAGGCTGCGGGGCAGGGCATGCCAGCTTCACGGCTGCGCAGCAGGTGGCGCACGTAACCGCATATGACTTATCCAGCCAGATGCTGGAGGTGGTTGCTGAAGCGGCGAAAGCGAAGGGACTGGGCAACATTGATACGCGTCAGGGCTATGCCGAATCCTTACCTTTTGATGATGCCTCGTTTGAGGTGGTGATCAGCCGTTATTCCGCGCACCACTGGCATGATGTTGGCCAGGCATTACGCGAAGTCAAACGCGTTCTGAAGCCGGGTGGCATCTTCATTATTATGGATGTCATGTCGCCTGGGCATCCGGTACGTAATATCTGGCTGCAGACGGTGGAAGCGCTGCGCGACACCTCCCATGTGCAAAACTACGCCAGCGGAGAGTGGTTATCGCTTATCACGGAAGCGGGGCTGATCGCGCGTTCGTTAATCACAGACCGTTTACCGCTGGAGTTTAGCTCGTGGATAGCGCGTATGCGCACCCCGGAAGCATTAAGCCAGGCTATCAGGCTGTATCAGGAGAGTGCGTCGGCAGAGGTGAAGGCGTACTTTGAACTGCAGGACGATGGTTCATTTACCAGCGATACCATCATGGCGGAAGCGCAAAAAGCGGGATAAACAAAAAAGGCACCGAGGGGAATCGGTGCCTTTTTATCTTTCGGTCGTGTTATCAGGAGTCTGGCGTCGCGCTGTTCTTCACAAACAGCGTTAGCTGGTCGCCCGGTTTCAGATTGTCAGTATCGTTGTTCCAGCGCATCACATCTTTGATGTTCACGCCGTGACGTTTTGCGATACTGGACAGCGAATCACCCTTGCGCACGCGATAGGTAATGCTATCGCTGTTGCTGGCGAGACGCTGTGCGCTGCTACCTGCACCCACCGTCAGAGTTTGACCCACTTTCAGGCCTGAACTGCGCAGGTTATTCCACTGCTGCAGATCTTTCGCATTCACGCCAAGACGTGACGCAATTCCCGAAAGCGTATCACCTGAACGAACCTTATAGCTGCGGCTGTTAACTGATGATGCATCCGCGATCAGCGTTGACTGAACGGCGGCGATTTCACCCGAAGCTAAAGACTCACGTAACTGCTCAGCATGTTTCTGCGGAACCATTACATACTGCGGGCCACTCGCCCCCAGCGTTGAGCCTTTAACGCCAGCATTAAAGGTTTTCAATTTACTTACCGACATACCCGTCATATCAGCAACCTGTTGAATATCAACCGGATTGCTGAGGCGAACACGCGCCAGTGCACGACTTTCGTCTGGTGTTGGCAGTTGTACACCGTAACGCTTGCTGTTCTTGAGAATATCGCTCAAAGCCAGCATTTTCGGTACGTAAATCTTTGTTTCCTGTGGCAGTGAGAGCGACCAAAAATCGGTGGATTTACCCCGTGCTTTATTCGCTTTCATTGCCTTCAGTACACGACCTTCGCCGCTATTGTACGCTGCGACCGTTAACAGCCAGTCGCCGTCAAACATCTTGTTCAGACGTTGCATCATGTCGAGAGCGGCTGTCGTTGAAGCGACAACATCGCGACGCGCATCATAGTTGCGGGTCTGTTTCAGACCATAGTTTCGCCCGGTGCTCGGAATGATCTGCCAAATGCCTGCGGCATTGGCGCCAGACGTCGCGTGTGGGTCAAAAGCGCTCTCCACTATGGGTAGGAGTACCAGCTCCATAGGCATGTTACGTTTCTTAACTTGCCCGGCTATCCAGTACATATACGGCTCTGCCCGTAACGTTACATCGTGGAGATAGCTCTTATTACTTAAATACTTCTGTTTCTGTTCGCGAATCCGGCTGTTTTCCGGAATTCCCATCTTTAGCTCGTCGCCAATAGAGGTCCACAAGTCTTGCTCCTGCGCGAAAGATGTCCCATCGTCCATCCAGCGCGCCGAACTTGTAAACTTCCCTGCTTCCCCTTGACCAGCTGCAGAAAGGCTCTGTGCGTGCTGTTGTACGTTGCTGCCGTTCTGCGACTGGCAACCTACAAGCAGGACAGAGGCGAGTAATATCGCTTTTGCCTTCATGTGTGTGTCAATAGTTGCTTAAAAGACGAGCGATGATAACGGCGAATTTTTGAAAAGGCAACCAGCAATTATCTGAAGTTATCTTTCTTTGACCTTAACCATGCAAATCGCTGTTCTGGTTGTTGCAAATTTGTTTCTTGGTTAATTTTGCTAATTAAATCAATATCATCTGTTCGCAAAAATAAATTAATTTGGCGCTCGTTTTTCAGAATTACGGGGAGTGTGTTTTGGTTTTTTGCACGTAACTCCTTCACTTTGTGATAATAATCCTGAATCGCCCGATCCTCAGGCAACAGGCTGACGGCAAACTTCATATTTCCTAATGTATACTCATGTGCGCAACAAATAACGGTGTCATCGGGTAATGCGTTAATCTTCTGTAAAGACTGATACATTTGCGCTGGTGTTCCTTCAAACAGCCTTCCGCAGCCCCCTGAGAACAGCGTGTCACCGCAAAAAAGATAAGGCTTACTGTAGAAACACAGATGTCCCAAAGTGTGACCCGGTGTGGCAAATACGGAAAACTCCCACTCACGTATGAGGATTTTTTCGCCTTCTTCGACTACTTGCGTGACACCCTTATCTTGTGCCTCTGACGGTCCGTAAACCACAACATGCGGAAAATGGGTACGCAGTTCAGGTACACCGCCCGTATGATCGTTATGGTGATGCGTCAACAGAATAGCTTCCGGCTGCCAGCCGTTCTCTTCTATTGCGCGCAGTACGGGGGCGGATTCTCCGGGATCGACAATGACGCATCGACGTTCATCGTCAACCAAAACCCAGATGTAATTGTCCTCAAAAGCAGAAATACTGATAAGATTCATACATTACCTCTTATAGCGTGGCGGGTGTGTTGATGAAACCGGCAAGGATACCTCAGACTGTCGCAGCACCGGAACGTTGGGCGGAACTGCCCTGGGGTGAATACTATCGCGAGGCGTTAGAGCAACAGCTGAAGCCCTGGCTCGCGAAAATGTATGGCTTTCACCTGCTTAAGATTGGCAATCTCAGCGCGGAAATCAATACCGAAAGCTGCGCTATCTCGCATCAGGTGAACGTCTCTCTCGGCGGATCGCCGGTTCAGGTGAAAGCAGACCCGTTACATCTGCCGTTTGCGGAAAAATCCGTTGATGCGTGTTTGCTCGCACATACGTTACCCTGGTGCAGCGATCCGCACCGTCTGCTTCGCGAAGCCGATCGCGTGCTGATTGATGACGGCTGGCTGGTGCTGAGCGGATTCAACCCGCTGAGCCTGATGGGCCTGCGAAAGCTGGTACCGGTGCTGCGCCGGACGCCGCCTTACAACAGCCGGATGTTCACCATGATGCGCCAGCTCGACTGGCTGTCACTGCTTAACTTCGAAGTGCTCTGCTACGGCGGCTTTCAGGTGCTGCCCTGGGCACGGCAGGGGGGCGTCTTGTTGAGCACGCATTTGCCTGCCTTAGGCTGCATGCAGTTTATCGTCGCGCGTAAGCGAACCATTCCCCTAACGCTTAATCCCATGAAGCAGAGCAAATCGAAAACACCGATCCGCCAGACCGTTGGCGCCACGCGGCAGTACAGAAAGCCCTGATCAGGATTCAGGCTGATAACCCGCGTCCTCATGCGCAGGGTTAGCGGCTGCCGCACGCGCCAGTTCGTCACAGCGTTCGTTTTCCGGATGACCGGCGTGCCCTTTAACCCACTCCCACTTGATCTGGTGCTGGCCCAGGGCGGCATCAAGCCGTTTCCAGAGATCGACGTTCTTGACCGGTTTCTTATCGGCAGTCTTCCAGCCGCGTTTTTTCCAGTTATGGATCCACTGGGTAATTCCCTGACGAACGTACTGGCTGTCGGTACTTAACACCACGTCACAATGTTCTTTTAACGCCTCCAGCGCCACAATGGCCGCCATGAGCTCCATCCGGTTGTTGGTGGTCAGAAAATAGCCTTCGCTAAAAGTTTTTTCATGCTGGCGATAACGCATAATCGCGCCGTAGCCGCCGGGACCCGGGTTGCCGAGACAAGATCCATCGGTGAAAATTTCTACCTGTTTACGCATCTCTGGTAGACTTCCTGTATTTGAAACGTTCAGTTAAACGATAAGTCTGACATAAATGACCGCTATGAGCACTGCAATTACTCGCCAGATCGTCCTCGATACCGAAACCACCGGTATGAACCAGATTGGCGCGCACTACGAAGGGCATAAGATCATTGAGATCGGTGCCGTTGAAGTGGTGAACCGTCGTCTTACGGGGAACAACTTCCACGTCTATCTCAAGCCCGATCGGCTGGTGGATCCCGAAGCGTTCGGCGTTCACGGTATTGCCGATGAGTTCTTGCTGGATAAGCCGACTTTTGCGGACGTGGCTGACGAATTCCTGGAATACATCAGGGGCGCTGAGCTTGTTATCCATAACGCCTCGTTCGATATCGGCTTTATGGATTATGAATTCAGCAAGCTTAATCGTGATATCCCGAAGACGAACACCTTCTGTAAGGTGACAGACAGTCTGGCGCTGGCGAGGAAAATGTTCCCCGGCAAGCGTAACAGCCTGGATGCACTGTGTTCGCGCTACGAGATAGATAATACCAAACGAACGCTCCACGGGGCGTTGCTCGATGCCCAGATCCTCGCCGATGTCTATCTGACGATGACCGGTGGGCAGACGTCTATGAAGTTCAGTATGGAAAATGAGTCGCAGCAAACGCAGGGCGAAGCGGGTATTCAGCGTGTCGTCCGTCAGGCAAGTCGGCTGCGGGTTGTTTTAGCCAGTGATGAAGAGCTGCTTAATCACGAATCCCGTCTTGATCTGGTGCAGAAGAAGGGCGGCAGCTGCCTGTGGCGTGCCTGAAAAAACGCCGGAATGCCTGTAAAATCATCGTTTGGGCGATTTTTGCAGCAAACGATTCAAAACGCGAGAAAAAGCGTTGACGAGATTGGAGGCGCACCGTAATATGCGCCTCGTTCCCCAAACGGGAACAGTGGAGCGGTAGTTCAGTCGGTTAGAATACCTGCCTGTCACGCAGGGGGTCGCGGGTTCGAGTCCCGTCCGTTCCGCCACTATTCAGAAGGCCTGAATCAGAAATGATTCAGGCCTTCGTCGTTTCAGCCAGCTGTGATTCCATTCCCTCTCTTCTGACTTGTAGTTAACAAAAAGTTAATATCAATAGTGCAATTAATTAACAATTGCACATCATTAGTGCATTCTTTGCACTGTTGTTGTGCATTTTTCCACCGCTGGCTATTCAGGCACGAGTCAGATTGTGTCTCTCTGTAAAAAAGAATTCATACAGAATCATCTGCTTATAACCCGCTATGCTAAAAATTACTGAACCAATTGCAGATTGGTTTGGTTATTGCTTAATCATTAGCACGATAAGCGTCATTCCATATCAATAACTTATCGTTAATAAAAATAAAGCAATGATGAAAGCGAGCGAACCAATATGGAAAAACCGTCACGGTTTCTGGCAAATTCCAGCACCGCGCTTGAACAGCTGCGCGGGCTAATCAACCAGCACGAGTCAACACCAGGCACTCCACTGCCCACGGAACGTGAGCTGTCGGACACACTCGGCGTAGGACGACGTGAAGTGCGTCGCGCGCTGGACGTGCTGGAAGAAGAGGGGCGCATCTGGCGTAAGCAGGGCAAAGGGACCTTTATCGGCCCGGCTGCACCCGTTGAACCGCTGGCCCTTCAGGGATTGGTTCAGCAAACCAACCTTCTGGAAGTGATGGAAGCTCGTCTGCAGCTCGAACCCGGCTTAGCCCGGCTTGCGGCACTGCGTGCCACCAGGGAAAACCTTGCGCTCATGCAGCGCATGCTGGAACGCATCGACAAGGTCAGCCCGGATGACCGCGATCTCAACGAACTGTGGGATAGCGCCTTTCACCGCGCCATTGCGGAAGCGGCGGGCAACCGCCTGATGCTCGGCCTGTTTGATGCCATTGATGCCGTGCGGCGTGAACCGGGCTGGCAGCATCTGCGCGAGCTGGCACGCACCCCCGAGCGTGTCGATAGCTATAACGACCACCACCACAAGATCATGGCTGCCATTATCCATCGCCAGCCTAACGAGGCCGCGACCGCGATGCGCGAACACCTGCTCAGCCTGCAAACCGCCCTGATTCAGGCGATCCACCTCGAGGACGACTTCACGCCATGACGACAATCCCCTTTAAGGACGCCACGCCCGTATTGCAAGTAAAAAACCTCAACGTTACGTTCGCGGGCTCGCCGGTAAGCGTGCTTGACGGTATCTCGTTGACCGTCAGGGCGGGCGAAACGCTGGCGCTGGTGGGAGAATCCGGCTGCGGGAAAAGTATCACCTCCCTGGCGCTGATGGGGTTACTGCCCGCCAGCGCACGGATCGTCAGCGGGGAGATGCAGTTTCGTCGCCACGATCTGCGCAAGCTCTCGCCGCGGGAATATGCCGATCTGCGCGGTAGCGAGCTGGCGATGATTTTCCAGGAGCCGATGACCTCGCTCAATCCGGCGTTTACGCTGGGCGATCAGCTGAGCGAGGCGGTTATGCGTCATCAGGACGTCTCGCGCGCAGAGGCGATGAAGATCGCGCTGCAGATCCTCGAGAAAGTGCAGATTCCGGCAGCAGAGATGCGATTGAAAGCCTATCCCCACCAGCTTTCCGGCGGCATGCGCCAGCGCGTGATGATTGCCATGGCGCTGATCAATCATCCTAAATTATTGATTGCCGATGAGCCGACCACCGCGCTCGACGTCACCATCCAGGCGCAAATCCTCGCCTTGCTCAACACCTTGAAAGAGGAAACCGGCACGGCGGTGCTGATGATCACCCACGATTTAGGCGTGGTGGCCGAAGTGGCGCAGCAGGTGGCGGTGATGTATGCCGGACAGGTGGTAGAGCAGGGGAGCGTCGAGGCGATATTTGCCGACCCGCAGCACCCGTACACCATCGGCCTGATGGGCTCGATCCCCTCCCTTGGCGCACGCAAGGGCCCGCTTTCCACTATTCCCGGATCGGTCCCGCTGCCGGAATCCATGCCGCAAGGCTGCCGTTTCGCAACGCGCTGCCCGTTTGCGCAGTCGCGCTGCCATGATGAAAAACCGCCGCTCACCACGCTCGGCGCGGGCCATCGGGTTGCCTGCTTCCGCGTGCCGCTCGAACACCACATCGCCCTGGGAGAGACCGCATGACCACGCCCATTCTGGAAGCTCGGGATCTCAGCAAGCTTTTCCCCGGCCCGAAAAAACTCTTTACCCCCGCCCGGTTTGTGACGGCGGTCGATCGCGTGTCGCTTGCCGTCATGCCGGGCGAAACGCTGGCGATTGTCGGCGAGTCCGGTTCCGGAAAATCCACGCTTGGCCGCCTGCTGCTGCGCCTGCTGGCCGCCAGCGAAGGGCGCGTGTTTTATCAGGGGGAAGAGATCACCCACGCCTCGGGCGCGCGCCTCAATCAGCTCCGCCGCGAGCTGCAGATCATCTTTCAGGATCCCTTCGCCTCCCTGAACCCGCGCATGACGGTGGAGCAGATCGTCGGTGAGCCGCTGTGGCTGCACCAGAACATGAAGAAAGGGGACCGGCAGTACCGCGTTGCCGAACTGCTTAAGACCGTGGGCCTGCCCGCCGCCTGGGCCGGGCGCTACCCGCACGAGTTTTCCGGCGGGCAGCGCCAGCGTATCGGCATTGCGCGCGCGCTGGCCTCAGGACCAAAGCTGCTGCTGGGCGATGAGCCGGTATCCGCGCTGGATGTGTCGGTGCAGGCGCAGGTGGTCAATTTACTGGAAAGCCTGAAGCACCAGCTGGGGCTGACGATGGTGATTGTCGCCCACGGTCTGGCTGTTATTCGCCATATGAGCGACCGCGTGGCGGTCATGTACCTCGGGCAAATCGTTGAGCTTGCCAGCGTCGATGAGATCTTTGACGCACCGCTGCACCCCTATACCCAGGCGCTGATCGCCTCGGCGCCGCAGATGCAGCCGGGCGCTGAACGCGACGCGCCGCTGCTGCAGGGGGATTTACCGAACCCGGCCAGTCCGCCGTCCGGCTGCCGTTTCCACACCCGCTGCCCGTTCGTCACTGACGAATGCCGTCAGGTCGAGCCGATTAATCAGGTGCTCGACGGCGGGCGTCAGGTTGCCTGTCATCGCTGGCAGGAGATCAACCGCGATCGCAGCGTTATCCAGATCGCATCGCCATCCGCTGCGTTTCTGCGCCGCCGCGCGCTGTTTGAACACGCGGCCACCCACTCGTCCCTTCCTTCAAGGAACTCATGATAATGACAATGCGTAATTCTCTTTTGACCGTACTGGGAAGTGTTATGTTGCTTGGCGCGGCGCTGCCCGCCCATTCTGAAAGCGTGCTGCGTATTGGCCTGGGGGCTGACCCGGACATGCTCGACCCGCATCTGGCGCGCACCTACTATGGCCGCTTCGTCTTTGCCTCCCTGTGCGACAGGCTGGTGGATGTGGATGAAAACCTGAAGGTCGTCCCCGGTCTGGCCAAAGACTGGGCGTGGAGTGACGACGGTAAAACCCTGACGCTCAACCTGCGCGAAGGCGTGACCTTCCACGACGGTGAGAAATTCGATGCCGCCGCGGCAAAATACAACCTCGACCGCGCCCTGACCTTAAAAGGCTCCCTGCGTAAAAGCGAGATCTCCTCCGTTGAATCGGTCGAGGTCACCGGTCCGATGCAGATTGCCCTGCACCTGAAGACGCCGGATGCGGCACTGCTGATGCAGCTCACCGACCGTGCGGGCGCCATGATGGCCCCTGAAGCGGCAAAAAAGCCTGACTTTGCCGCCCATCCGGTCTGTTCCGGCCCGTATAAATTCGACAGCCGCGTGTCCCAGGACCGCATCGTTCTGACCCGCTTCGACAACTACTGGAACAAAGACGCCTACCACTTCGACAAAATCATCTATCTGCCGATCCCGGATGCCTCCGTGCGCCTCGCGAACCTGCGCGCGGGCGATCTTGATCTGACCGAAGGCATCGCCGCCAGCGACGTTAAAACCGTCGAAGCCGACAGCAAGCTGGCGCTGGCGAAGGTGACCGGTCTGGGCTATCAGGGCATCACTTTCAACATCAATAACGGCAAGGTGCCCGCCAACGATCCGTTCAAGGACGCTCGAGTACGCGAGGCGTTTTCTCAGGCCATCGACCGCGATGCGCTAAACCAGGTGGTCTTTGAAGGGTTGTATACGCCAGCCAACCAGGCGTTTTCCACGGTGAGTCCGTATCACGTCAACCTGCCGGTCCCGCCGCGTGACGTCGATAAAGCCAAAGCCCTGCTCAAAGCGGCAGGCGTCACCGCGCCGCTGACCGTCAACCTGCTGGTGCCGAACAACCCAACCTCGCAGCAGGTAGGGCAGGTGCTGCAGGCTATGGTCGCCGAGGCGGGCTTTAACCTGAACCTGCAGATGACCGAATTCGCCACGCTGCTGGACCGCCAGCAGAGCGGGGACTATCAGCTGAGCTTCTCCGGCTGGTCGGGGCGCCCGGATCCGGACGGCAGCATCTACGGCTTTATCAACAGCAAAGGCACCCTGAACGACGGCCGCTACAGCAACGCGCAGGTCGATGAGTGGCTGACCCAGGCGCGCCAGAGTACCGACCAGGCCGCGCGCCAGCCGCTGTACGACAAGGTGGTGAAGCAGCTGCAAACCGACATGCCGATTGCCTACCTCTACTTCGAGCCGCGTATTTTTGGCCTGAACAAAAGCGTGCAGGGCTTTAAGCCGTACCCGGACGGCATCGTGCGTCTGGCTGGCTTAACGCTTGCGAAATAAGTGTCCTGAGGAGAGCCCATGCTGGAACTGATTTGCAAACGTCTGCTGCTGGCCGTCCCGACGCTGTTGCTGGTGAGCATGATGGTGTTTGGGCTGCAAAAGCTGCTGCCTGGCGACCCGCTGATCGCCATGGCAGGCGAGGAGCGCGACCCGGTAGTTATCGCTCAGCTGCGTGCGGAGCTGAACCTCGATGCCCCGATCCCGGTGCAGTATTTCCACTGGCTGACGCGGGCGCTGCAGGGCGATCTGGGCGTCTCCTTACGCACGCACGAGCCGGTGACGCAGCTGATTGCCAGCAAGCTGCCGGTGACGCTTGAGCTGTCGCTGCTGGCGATGATTATCGCGCTGGTGTTTGGCATCAGCATGGGGATCCTCGCGGCGGTGAACAAAAACAGCTGGGTCGATCACGGGGCGAACTTCGTGGCGATCTCGGGGATCTCGATCCCGCACTTCTGGCTGGGGATCCTGTTGATTCTGGTCTTTTCGGTAAACCTGCAGTGGCTGCCTGCCTCCGGCTACGTGCCGTTCAGTGAAGATCCGCTCCAGAACCTGCGCACGCTGCTGCTGCCCGCGTCCGTGCTCGGAACGGGGCTCGCGGCAACGCTGATGCGCCACACCCGCGCCTCGATGATTGCGGTACTGAAGGCGGACTACATCCGCACCGCGCGGGCGAAAGGGCTGCTGCCGAAGGCGGTGATCCTGAAGCACGCGTTCCGCAACGCGCTGGTGCCGGTGATCACCCTCACCACGCTGCTGTTTGGCGAACTGCTGGGCGGCGCGGTGCTGACCGAGCAGGTGTTCACCATTCCGGGCTTCGGCAAGATGATCGTCGATTCGGTATTTAACCGTGATTATGCGGTGGTGCAGGGCGTGGTGCTGATCGTCGCCATCGGCTTCCTGATGCTCAACCTGCTGGCCGACGTGCTTTACGTCCTTATCAACCCGAAAATGCGAGGCTAACGATGGCGGAAATGACGACCCAAACCGTTGCGCCCGCACTACCGCGGGCGCAAAACCGGGTATTGAAAAAATTCCTCGCCAATAAAAGCGCGGTCATTGGCGCGGCAGTGGTGGGGTTCTTTGTGCTGGTGGCGCTGCTGGCGCCGTGGATCGCCCCGTTCGACCCGGTCAAAGCCAACTTCCTGGCGGTGCGCAAAGCGCCGTCGGCGATGTACTGGTTCGGCACCGACGAGCTGGGGCGAGACATCCTATCCCGCATTATCTGGGGGGCGCGCACCTCGCTGATGGCGGGCTGTATGTCTGTGGTGATTGCCGTGGTTATCGGCGTACCGCTGGGGCTGGTGGCGGGTTACTTCCAGAAGATGTGGGACGGCGTCATCTCGCGCGTGATCGAGGCGCTGCTGGCCTGCCCGTTCCTGATCATGGCGATCGCGCTGGGGGCGTTTTTGGGCCCGAGCCTGACGAACGCGATGATCGCCATCGGCCTTTCCGCGATGCCGATCTTCGCCCGCCTGACGCGCGGCCAAGTGATCGCCATTCGCAACGAAGAGTACATCGACGGCGCGCGGGCTATTGGCCTGCCGGATCGCTGGATCATCATCAAGTACGTTCTGCCCAACGTGATGTCGCCGATTCTGGTCCAGGCCACGCTGGCGATTGCCTCGGCGATAATCGCTGAAGCCAGCCTGTCGTTTTTGGGGCTGGGACAGCAGCCGCCCAATCCATCCTGGGGCTCCATGCTCAACACCGCCAAAGGTTTTCTTGAACAGGCCCCGTGGATGTCCATTTTCCCCGGCGTGGCGATTTTCCTTGCCGTGCAGGGCTTTAATTTACTCGGCGACGGGCTGCGCGATGCGCTCGATCCGCGCCACGACTAAGGAGTCATGATGACCAAAGCGCTAGATTTTACGTCCGGTTACGCTTCACGCCGTCCGCCGATGCTGGGCCATAACGCCGTTGCGACGTCTCAGCCGCTGGCGGCGCAGGCGGGAATGAAGATGCTGCAGCTGGGGGGGAATGCCGTGGATGCGGCCATAGCCGCCGCCATGGCGCTGACGGTGGTCGAGCCGACCGGCAACGGCATCGGCAGCGACGCCTTTGCTATCGTCTGGGACGGTGAAAAGCTGCACGGCCTGAACGCCTCCGGTCGTTCGCCTGCGAGCTGGCACGCGGATCTGTTTGCCGGAAAAACCGCGGTGCCCGAAATCGGCTGGGACGCGGTGACCGTGCCGGGGGCGGTATCCGGCTGGGTCGCCCTGGCGGAACGCTTCGGCACGCTGCCGTTGACCACCCTGGCGCAGCCCGCCATTGACTACGCGCGCAACGGCTTCCCGGTCTCCCCGCTGATTGGGCATCTCTGGCAGCGCGGCTATAACAAGCTGAAAGATCAGCCGGGCTTCAGCGCCTGTTTCGCCCCGGAAGGCCGCGCCCCGCGCGTGGGGGAGATCTTCCGTAACCCGGCGCAGGCGAACTCGCTTGAGCTGATTGCCCGCACCAACGGCGAAGCCTTTTACCGCGGTGAGCTGGCGCAGAAAATTGCCGCCTTCGCCAGAGAGCATGGCGCGCACCTGACGGCCGAGGATCTGGCCAACCACCGCGTGGACTGGGTAGAACTGCTGTCACGCGACTTTGCGGGCGGCTCGGTGCAGGAGCTGCCGCCAAACGGGCAGGGGATCGCCACGCTGATTGCGCTCGGCATTCTTGAGCAGTGCGGCATTGAGAAGCATCATCCGGATTCCGTGCAGTCTCTGCATCTCTCTATCGAGGCAATGAAGCTGGCGCTGGCGGATCTCGACCGCTACGTGGCAGACGAAGCACACATGGCGTTTGCGGCGAAAGAACTGCTGAGCGACCATTACCTGAAGTCGCGTGCGGCGCTGATCAACCACGACAGCGCATCTGATTTTGTCTACGGTTCCCCGACGCAGAGCGGCACGGTCTACATCAGCACCGCGGACGCCAGCGGGATGATGGTCTCGTTTATTCAGTCCAACTATATGGGCTTCGGTTCAGGCATTGTGGTGCCGGATACCGGGATCAGCCTGCAAAACCGGGGCTGCGGCTTTGTGCTGGATCCAAATCACCCGAACGCGCTGGCGGGCAGCAAGCGCCCGTTCCACACCATCATTCCGGGCTTTGCGATGGACGGCAACGGCCAGCCGCTGATGTCCTTCGGCGTGATGGGCGGCCCGATGCAGGCGCAGGGGCACATGCAGATGGCGCTACGCATCATGCTGCACGGGCAAAACCCGCAGGCGGCAATCGATGCGCCGCGCTGGCGCGTGGTGCAGGGCAGGGAGGTGATCGTTGAATCGACGTTCGATCGCAACACGATTGCCGCGCTGCGCGAGCGCGGGCATCAAATTGTGGTGGAAGATCCGCTTCAGGATTACAACTTCGGTGGTGCACAGGTGATTTACCGCCTGCCGGAAGGACACTACGTGGCGGCGACGGAAAGCCGCAAAGACGGGCAGGCGTTGGTGAGTTAAAAGAAGCGAGCAACATTGGTAGGCCGGGTAAGGCGTAGCCGCCACCCGGCTTTTTTTTCACTCAATGCTAAAAGGATCCGCATCCTGCCACGCCGGAAACTTCTCCCGGTACTCCTTCAGCGCCGTCAAGGACAGCTCCGCATCAATACGCGTCGCCTGATGCGGCTCTGCGGTGGCGATGATCTCGCCCTGCGGATTCACCACCCGGCTGTCGCCGCGATAGTGATGCCCGTTGCCGTCCGTCCCCACGCGGTTGCAGCCCACCACGTACGCCTGGTTCTCAATCGCGCGCGCCACCAGCAGCGACTGCCAGTGCAGGGAGCGCGGTGCAGGCCAGTTGGCCACATACAGCGCCAGGTCGTAATCGTTGCGGTTACGCGACCACACCGGGAAGCGCAGGTCGTAGCAGACCAGCGGCAGAATGCGCCAGCCGCGCCACTCGAACACCACGCGTTCGTTACCGGCTTCATAGTGATGGTGCTCATCCGCCATACGGAACAGGTGACGCTTGTCGTAGAAATGCACCTTTCCTTCCGGCTCGACCAGCAGGAAGCGGTTCACCGGGCCGCGCTCCGTTTGCAGCGCGGCGCTACCGGCAATCAGCGCGTTGGTCTGCTGCGCTTTGGCATGCATCCAGGCGACCACCTCCTCCTGCGGCATTGACTGTTTTGCCGCTTCCATGGCGAAGCCGGTGGTGAACATTTCCGGCAGGACAATCACATCGCGCCCGGTAATGTCCTCGAGTTGACGATCGAAGTGGCGCAGGTTGGCGGGGCCATCCATCCACACTAAAGGTTGCTGCAAAATAGAAATCTTCAGACCAGGCACGATACAGACTCCTCAAACGACCACTTTTTGACACTGTAGCACGACATAACGAGAAAATGTGGCAATAAAAAACCCCGCGCGAGGCGGGGTTTAGGTAAGCGAAAACGCGTTATGCCGCTTCAGGTTTACGGTGCTTCTCCGGCAGCTTTACCGGCTGCGTCGCCAGCTCGTCCGGTTCGAAATCATCCACGTTAATGCTGCGCAAACGGCTCTCTTCGGCTTTCACCAGCAGAGCGGCCTCATCTTTATTGATAATGCCACCGGCCAGCGCCTGTTTTGCCAGTTCGTCCAGACGGGTAAACGGCAGGTTTTTGCCCAGCTGTTTACAGATCTTCTGGTGAATCGGATCGGCGGCCATCACGTCAAGCAGCGCCTCTTCCAGCAGACCCACCGGGTTATGCGGCGTCGGTGCCAGGTACTGACCGCGACCGATACGGGAACGGGTTGCGCTCGGAACCTGCAGGATCTTCGCCACTTTGTGGTCCAGCCTGTCGGACGGTGCCAGATGGTGACGACCGGTCGGGAAGATCACCACGCGCAGGGCGCCTGCCACGAAGCGGTTCGGGAAGTTTGCCAGCAGATCGTCAATCGCCTGTTCAGCCTGATACAACGCATCCTGCACGCCCCAGTGCACCAGGGGCAGATCCGCTTCCTGACGGCCTTCGTCGTCGTAACGTTTCAGGACCGCAGAGGCCAGGAAGATCTGGCTCAGCACATCGCCCAGACGGGCAGAGATACGTTCGCGACGCTTCAGGCTGCCGCCCAGTACCGCCATGGAAACGTCGGACAGCAGGGCCAGGTTGGCGCTCAGACGGTTCAGATGCTGATAATAACGTTTAGTTGCATCGCCGGTCGGCGTGGCGCTGGTAAGGCCGCGCGTCAGGCCCAGCCAGAAGCTGCGCACCTTGTTGCTGCCCACGTGACCGATATGTTTGAACAACAGCTTATCGAAGGCATCCACGTCGTTGTTCTGCGCAGCGGCCATCTCTTCCAGCACGTAAGGATGGCAGCGAATTGCGCCCTGACCGAAGATCATCATGCTGCGGGTCAGGATGTTTGCCCCTTCCACGGTGATAGCAATCGGTGCGCCCTGATAGCCGCGCGCCAGGAAGTTGCCTTCGCCGAGCATAATGCCTTTACCGCCCGCGATATCCATCGCGTCAATAATTGACTGCTGCGCGCGGTGGGTACAATGGTACTTCACAATGGCCGACAGTACGGCTGGTTTTTCGCCCAGCATAATGCCGTAGGTAATCAGCGTGGCGGCAGCGTCCATCACGTAGGCGTTGCCCGCGATACGCGCCAGCGGCTCTTCGATACCTTCCATCTTGCCGATGGAGATTTTGAACTGACGGCGGATGTGCGCGTAGGCACCAATCCCCATCGCCACCGACTTCAGACCGCCGGTTGAGTTCGACGGCAGGGTAATGCCGCGGCCCACCGACAGACATTCCACCAGCATACGCCAGCCCTGACCGGCCATTTTTGGACCACCGATGATGTAATCAATCGGCACAAAGATATCCTGGCCGCGGGTTGGACCGTTCTGGAACGGCACGTTCAATGGGAAGTGACGACGACCAATCTCAACGCCCGGGGTGGAGGTTGGGATCAGCGCACAGGTAATGCCCAGATCTTCTTCGCCGCCCAGCAGTCTTTCCGGGTCAGAGAGCTTAAAGGCCAGACCCAGCACGGTGGCGATAGGGGCCAGCGTGATATAACGCTTGTTCCAGGTCAGGCGCATGCCCAGCACCTGCTCGCCCTGCCACTCGCCCATGCAGACCACGCCGGTATCCGGAATCGCGCCCGCATCGGAGCCTGCTTCCGGGCTGGTCAGCGCGAAGCAAGGGATTTCCTGACCGCGTGCCAGACGCGGCAGGTAGTGATCTTTTTGCTCTTCGGTACCGTAATGCTGCAGCAGTTCGCCCGGGCCTAAGGAGTTAGGCACGCCAACGGTAATCGCCAGGATGCCGGAAACGCCTGCCAGCTTTTGCAGGACGCGAGCCTGAGCGTAGGCGGAGAACTCCAGACCGCCGTACTCTTTCTTAATGATCATCGCGAAGAAGCGATGCTCTTTCAGGTACGCCCACAGCTCTGGCGGCAGGTCGGCCATTTCATGGGTGATGGCAAAGTCGTTCGCCATACGGCAGGCTTCTTCTACCGGGCCGTCAATAAACGCCTGCTCTTCCGCGGTCAGACGCGGCTGCGGGTAGTTATGCAGCTTTTTCCAGTCCGGATTACCCTGGAACAGGTCGCCTTCCCACCAGGTGGTGCCCGCATCAATCGCTTCTTTTTCAGTACGCGACATGGGCGGCATCACCTTGCGGAAGCCTTTGAACACCGGTGCAGAAATCATTGATTTACGCATCGGGGCAAAGTTAAACGGCAGAAGGATGATGGCAAGAGGGACTAAAAGCCAGATAGTCCAGAGACCTGCGACGCCAAGCGCAGCCGTCCAGGCCAGAAGAATCAGGCTGCTCAGGAATAAACTGACGCGGTGATAGAACAACACACCGAGCAGAACAACGGTTGCGAGAATGCTCAAAATCATCATAAAGAAAAGCTCCCTTGCTTGTAGGAGGTCTGACCACTTGTGATGATATGGTTGTAGTTGATGTTATTTCCTTTAGCAATGTGTTTACAAAATAATTACAACCTGGTTCACATTGTTCGCGTTTTACCCGGCACGAAAAAGCAAAACGCCGGACGTTTCGCATGGCTTTAGCTTCTCGCTTTTCCCGCTATCCGGTACACTCCACTGTGTTATTTCATCAATACTGAAGGATTATCCTCATGTACCAGGATCTTATTCGTAACGAACTGAACGAAGCGGCGGAAACGCTGGCGAACTTTCTGAAAGATGATGCCAATATTCACGCTATTCAGCGCGCGGCGGTCCTGCTGGCCGACAGCTTCAAAGCGGGTGGCAAAGTGCTCTCCTGCGGTAACGGCGGCTCTCACTGCGACGCGATGCACTTCGCAGAAGAGCTGACCGGACGCTATCGCGAAAACCGTCCTGGCTACCCGGCGATTGCGATTTCCGACGTGAGCCACATCTCCTGCGTAGGCAACGACTTCGGTTACGACCACATCTTCTCTCGCTACGTTGAAGCGGTAGGCCGTGAAGGCGACGTGCTGCTGGGGATTTCTACCTCCGGCAACTCCGGTAACGTGATCAAAGCGATCGCCGCCGCGCGTGAAAAAGGGATGAAAGTCATCACCCTGACGGGCAAAGATGGCGGTAAGATGAACGGTACGGCGGATGTTGAAATTCGCGTTCCGCACTTCGGTTATGCTGACCGCATTCAGGAAATTCACATCAAAGTGATCCACATCCTGATCCAGCTGATCGAAAAAGAGATGGCTAAGTAAGACTTCGCTGGGGGGCGCCGGTGCCCCCCGCTGTTGTGGAGGTGATGTATGTGCGAACTGCTCGGGATGAGCGCCAATGTGCCAACCGATATCTGCTTTAGCTTCACCGGGCTGGTGCAGCGCGGTGGAGGAACCGGGCCGCATAAAGACGGCTGGGGCATCACCTTCTACGAAGGCAAAGGGTGTCGCACGTTCAAAGATCCACAGCCCAGCTTTAACTCACCGATTGCCAAACTGGTGCAGGACTATCCTATCAAGTCCCGCTCGGTGATCGCCCACATTCGCCAGGCTAACCGTGGCGAAGTGGCGCTGGAAAATACCCATCCGTTTACCCGTGAGCTGTGGGGCCGAAACTGGACCTACGCGCACAACGGGCAACTCACGGGCTATAAGTCGCTGGAAACGGGCAATTTCCGCCCGGTAGGCGAAACCGACAGTGAAAAAGCCTTCTGCTGGCTGCTGCACAAGCTGACGGAGCGCTATCCCCGCACGCCAGGCAATATGGCTGCCGTGTTTAAATACATCGCGACGCTGGCGACCGAGCTACGCGAAAAAGGCGTGTTCAACATGCTGCTCTCAGACGGCCGCTATGTGATGGCGTTCTGCTCGACGAATTTGTTCTGGATCACCCGCCGTGCGCCGTTTGGCGTGGCAACGCTGCTCGATCAGGATGTGGAGATAGACTTTCAGAAGGAGACCACACCGAACGATGTGGTCACTGTTATTGCAACGCAGCCGCTGACGGGCAACGAAACCTGGCAAAAGATTATGCCAGGCGAGTGGGTGCTATTTTGTCTCGGGGACCGTGTAATTTGACGCCAGCTGTGGATGGACAACTTCGTGGCTCAGCGGCTTGCTGACCACGTAACGGCCATCCACAACCGAGACAACAGGCGGCTTGTGAGTCTGCTCGAAGTAGTCATAGCCGGGTTTCAGCTGTTTCCAGAAATCCGCGTAGTACGAATACTTGTGACGCGCCATGTTGGCATCCGTCATGCGGAACGGATAGATGCTGACCTGAACGTTTGGCTGACCAAAGACCAACGCGCCGGTGACAAACTGGAAAATCTCATCAATGCCGGAATCGGTCATCGCGTAGCAGCCGATAGACACGCAAGCACCGTGGATCATCAGGTATTTACCTTCATAACCGTGTGCACGGTCATAGGCATTCGGGAAACCGATATTGATGGCTTTATAGAAACGGCTGTCTGGTTTGAGCTGGCTACGCTGAACGTTGTAAAACCCTTCCGGACTTTTGAAATCGCCCTGACGCTGTTTTGGCCCTAATCCACCGGAGTAGTTACATATTTTGTAGCTATCAAGCAGCTGATACGTCTCACCCATTTTTACAAACAGATCGAGAGTGCGTTCTTCCTTGAAGATCTGAATATAAACCGGCGATCCCATTAACTGCTGTTTATATTCTTTGCTGATCGGCGTCGTTGAGCTATTACTGCTGAGCAGTCCGGCAAACGACATGCACGGAATCAGAAGCATCGCAATGAACAATGCGATTTTACGCATACTACTAGTTCCTTGATAAAACCATGACCAACTTGCCAGGACGGCAAAAGAGACCCGAAATCAGATTATTCTGTTAGGAGCGCTCACATTAGCACCGCTATAGATTTTCGCAAGAGCCGGGCGGTGAGTTTACAAATTAGTTTTACTTTATAAACCATCAAAATCGCGATGGCTCCAGGAACTTTGCGCATTAGCTCGCAATTTGGCGCGCGCGACGGCGGATTCGCTGCCCGCGAGAAGGGGAAAATGTTACACTTCGCGGCCACTGGATTGTTGTTCATGGAAACCTGCTAACCACATGTTTAAAATCAAAAAAGGACTTGATCTGCCGATTGCAGGCGTGCCCGCGCAGCACGTTTCGACAGGCGCAAGTGTCCGTCATGTCGCCATTGTGGGCGACGACTACCTGGGAATGCGTCCTTCGATGTTGGTACAGGAAGGCGATCGCGTGATCAAAGGCCAGGCGCTCTTTGAGGACAAAAAAAATCCCGGCGTGGTGTTTACAGCCCCCGCGAGCGGCACCGTTGTGGCGATCAACCGTGGCGAACGGCGCGTTCTGCAGTCGGTGGTGATCCGCATTGAAGGCGATGAACAGCGTGAATTCGCCCGTTACGATGCCGCAGACCTCGCGTCGCTGAGCCGTGAGGCTGTTCAGGCTCAGCTTCTGGCGTCCGGTTTATGGACCGCGCTTCGCACGCGTCCCTTCAGTAAATCCCCGGTTCCCGGCACGGAACCGGCCGCGATTTTCGTCACCGCAATGGATACCAACCCGCTCAGCGTGGATCCGCAGCCGGTTATCCTGGCACAGCGCAAAGCCTTTGATGCCGGGCTTACCGTTTTAACCCGTCTGACGTCGGGAAAAGTCCACGTTTGCCAGGCCGGTGGCGGCAAGCTTGGCGGTCATCCTCAGGGGCAGGTCACGTTTAATGAGTTTGCTGGCCCGCATCCGGCGGGTCTGGTCGGGACGCACATCCATTTCCTTGAGCCGGTGAGCCTGACGAAACAGGTCTGGCATCTTAATTATCAGGACGTCATCGCCATCGGTACGCTCTTCACCTCCGGAGAGCTGTGCGCGGAACGCATCATCGCCATCGGTGGGCCGCAGGCTGCAAACCCGCGTCTGGTGAAGACGCTGATTGGCGCGGATATCAATGAACTGCTGAACGAAGAAACCAAAGCAGGCGAAAACCGGCTGATTTCCGGTTCGGTCCTCAGTGGCCGCCATGCCGTGCAGGCGCACGCCTATCTGGGACGTTTCCATTTGCAGGTCAGCATTGTGCAGGAAGGCCGCGAGAAAGAGCTGTTCGGCTGGGTGCTGCCCGGTGCGGAAAAATACTCCGTCACCCGTACCACGCTGGGGCACTTCCTGCGTAATAAGCTGTTTAGCTTTTCGACCAGTACGCACGGCGGCGAGCGCGCTATGGTCCCGATTGGCAACTACGAGCGCGTCATGCCGCTGGATATTCTGCCGACCATGCTGTTGCGCGATCTGCTCGCCGGCGATACCGACAGCGCGCAGGCGCTGGGCTGTCTGGAACTGGACGAAGAAGATCTGGCGCTCTGTACCTATGTCTGTCCGGGAAAATACGAATATGGACCGGTATTGCGCGAGGTGTTAACCCGCATTGAGCAGGAAGGATAACCGATGGGCTTAAAACACCTCTTTGAAAAAATTGAGCCGCACTTTACCGAAGGGAAGCTCAAAAAGTACTACCCGCTGTATGAAGCCACGGCGACCATTTTCTACACGCCGGGGCTGGTGACGAAAGGAGCGGCGCACGTCCGTGACGCCATCGACCTTAAGCGGATGATGATCCTGGTGTGGTTTGCGGTCTTCCCGGCGATGTTCTGGGGGATGTACAACGTCGGTCTGCAGACCATTCCGGCGCTGCACCACATGTACGATGCGCAGCAGCTGGCGCAGGTGCTTCAGTCTGACTGGCACTACCGCCTGGCCCAGTCGTTAGGGGTGAGCTTTGCGCCAGACGCGGGCTGGGTGAGCATGATGACGCTGGGGGCGGTGTTCTTCCTGCCGATTTACATCACGGTCTTTATCGTGGGCGGCTTCTGGGAAGTGCTGTTTGCCATCATCCGTAAACATGAGATCAACGAAGGCTTCTTCGTGACCTCTATTCTGTTTGCCCTGATTGTTCCCCCGACGCTACCGCTCTGGCAGGCAGCGCTGGGCATCAGCTTTGGTGTGGTCATTGCCAAAGAGATCTTCGGCGGCACCGGGCGGAACTTCCTTAACCCGGCGCTGGCGGGGCGTGCGTTCCTCTTCTTTGCCTATCCGGCGCAAATCTCCGGCGACCTGGTCTGGACGGCGGCAGACGGTTTTTCCGGCGCGACGCCGCTTTCACAGTGGGCGGCACACGGCGGCGAAACGTTGGTGAACAACGCGACGGGTCAGCCTGTGACCTGGTTTGATGCCTTTATTGGCAACATTCCGGGTTCCATTGGTGAAGTTTCAACGCTGATGATTTTGATTGGTGGGGCGATCATCCTGTTTGGGCGCGTGGCCTCCTGGCGAATTGTGGCGGGGGTGATGATCGGCATGGTGCTGACCGCCACGATGTTCAACGTTATCGGTTCGACCACCAACCCAATGTTCTCCATGCCCTGGTACTGGCATCTGGTACTGGGTGGCTTCGCGTTTGGCATGATGTTCATGGCAACCGACCCCGTCTCTGCCTCGTTTACGGACAAAGGTAAATGGAGCTATGGCGTGCTCATTGGCGCGATGTGTGTCCTGATCCGCGTGGTCAACCCGGCGTACCCGGAAGGAATGATGCTGGCCATTCTGTTTGCCAACCTGTTTGCGCCACTCTTCGATTACCTGGTGGTGCGGGCCAACATTAAGCGGAGGAAGGCGCGTGGCTGAAGTTAAAAATAACGACAGTATCAGCAAAACGCTGCTGGTGGTGCTGGTGCTCTGTCTGGTCTGTTCGATTGTCGTGGCCGGCTCTGCCGTGGGGTTAAAACCCCTGCAGCAGGCGCAACGTGCGCTGGATAAACAGCGCAACATACTGGCCGTGGCCGGGTTGATGCAGGAAGGGATGAGTGCAGACGACGTCTCGGCGGTATTTGCGGAGCGTATTTCACCGCGTCTGGTGGATTTGAAAACCGGCCAGCTGCTGGATAAAGATCCGGCGAAGTATAACCAGGCGCTGGCGCTGAAAGATCCGCAGATGAGCCTGACGCTCGAGGCATCGCAAGATCCCGCCGGGATTAAGCGCCGCAGCAATCTCGCCGAAATTTATCTGGTGCGTGACCCCCAAAAACGCATTCAGGAAGTGGTGCTTCCTGTCTACGGCAACGGCCTGTGGTCAATGATGTATGCCTTTGTGGCGCTTGATACGGATGGCCGTACCGTAAAAGGCATTACGTATTACGACCAGGGCGAAACGCCGGGGCTGGGTGGCGAAGTAGAAAATCCGAACTGGCGGGCACAGTTTATCGGTAAGAAAGTGCTCGACGATAACGGTCTGCCTGCGCTGAAGGTGATGAAAGGGGCGGCACGTCCCGGTGACGACTACGCCGTCGACGGGCTGTCCGGCGCCACGCTCACCTCCAAAGGCGTGCAGCACAGTTTTGATTTCTGGATGGGCGAGCTGGGTTTTGGTCCTTTCCTGAAAAACGTACGTGAAGGAGCGCTGAACAATGGCTGATACCGGTGAACTGAAAGAAGTCAAAAAGGTGCTCATTGGCCCACTGCTGGCCAATAACCCGATCACGCTGCAGGTGCTGGGCGTCTGTTCAGCCCTGGCGGTGACGACCAAGCTAGAAACGGCGGTGGTGATGACGCTGGCGGTCACGCTGGTCACGGCATTTTCGAGCATGTTTATCTCGATGATCCGCCACCACATTCCCAACAGCGTGAGGATCATCGTGCAGATGGCGATCATCGCCTCGCTGGTGATCGTGGTCGATCAGCTGCTGCGCGCCTTCGCCTATGAAACCTCCAAACAGCTCTCGGTATTTGTCGGGCTGATCATCACCAACTGTATTGTGATGGGGCGTGCGGAAGCCTACGCCATGAAAATGCCGCCGCTGGCGAGTTTTATGGACGGTATCGGTAACGGCCTCGGCTACGGTGTGATCCTGCTGACCGTTGGCTTCCTGCGTGAGCTCATTGGCAGCGGTAAGCTGTTTGGCATCACGGTGCTGGACACGGTGCAAAACGGTGGATGGTATCTGCCAAACGGCCTGTTCCTGCTGGCTCCCAGCGCATTTTTCATTATCGGTTTGTTGATCTGGCTGATTCGTACCTTGAGACCAGAACAGCAGGAAAAGGAGTAACCGACGATGGCTCATTACCTGAGTTTGTTTGTGCGCGCGGTGTTTGTTGAAAACATGGCGCTCGCGTTTTTCCTCGGCATGTGTACGTTCCTTGCGGTGTCCAAAAAAGTGTCGACGGCATTTGGGCTGGGTATCGCGGTCACCGTGGTGCTTGGCTTATCTGTACCGATTAACAATCTGGTCTACAACTTTGTGCTGCGGGACGGCGCGCTGGTGGAAGGGGTTGACCTCAGCTTCCTGAACTTCATCACCTTTATTGGCGTGATTGCCGCGCTGGTGCAAATCCTGGAGATGATCCTCGATAAGTACTTCCCGTCGCTGTACAACGCGCTGGGGATCTTCCTGCCGCTGATCGCGGTGAACTGCGCCATCTTCGGCGGCGTCTCGTTTATGGTTCAGCGTGATTACAACTTCAGTGAATCCGTGGTGTACGGTTTCGGCTCCGGCATCGGCTGGATGCTGGCGATTGTCACCATGGCGGGGATCCGCGAAAAAATGAAATATGCCAACGTGCCTGCAGGCCTGCGTGGCTTAGGGATCACCTTTATCACCACCGGGCTGATGGCGCTGGGCTTCATGTCCTTCTCCGGTGTGCAGCTATAAGGGCTAACAGATGGAAATTATTCTTGGCGTGGTGATGTTCACGCTGATTGTACTGGTGCTGTCAGGGCTCATTCTGGCGGCGCGCGCGAAGCTGGTGAATTCCGGCGACGTAGTGATTGATATTAACGACGATCCGCAGAATCAGATCCGCACCCCTGCGGGAGATAAGCTGCTCAACACGCTGTCCGGTAACGGTATTTTTGTCTCCTCGGCCTGCGGCGGCGGCGGCTCCTGCGGGCAGTGCCGCGTGACGGTAAAAGAGGGTGGCGGCGATATTCTGCCCACCGAGCTGTCGCATATCACAAAGCGTGAGGCAAAAGAGGGCTGCCGTCTGGCCTGTCAGGTCGCAGTGCGTCAGAACATGAAGATTGAACTGCCGGAAGAGATTTTCGGCGTCAAAAAATGGGAATGTGAAGTTATCTCTAATGATAACAAAGCTACCTTTATCAAAGAGCTGAAGCTGCGGGTGCCGGAAGGGGAAGATGTCCCGTTCCGCGCCGGAGGATACATTCAGATTGAGTGCCCTGAGCATACCGTGGCGTATGCGGACTTTGACGTTCCGCAGGCGTACCGCGCCGACTGGGACAAATTCAATCTCTTCCGCTTTGTATCTGAGGTGAAAGAGCCGACGCTGCGCGCCTACTCGATGGCCAACTACCCGGAAGAGAAGGGTATTATTATGCTCAACGTGCGTATCGCCACGCCGCCACCGAATGTGCCGGATGCGCCGCCGGGCGTGATGTCATCATACATCTGGTCCCTGAAGCCGGGCGATAAGGTGACCATCTCCGGCCCGTTCGGTGAGTTCTTCGCGAAAGATACCGACGCGGAAATGGTCTTTATCGGCGGCGGTGCCGGCATGGCCCCGATGCGCTCGCACATCTTTGACCAGCTCAAGCGGCTCGGCAGCAAGCGTAAAATCAGCTTCTGGTACGGGGCGCGTTCGCTGCGTGAGATGTTCTACGATGATGAGTTTGAACAGCTGGCGCGTGAAAACCCGAACTTTACCTTCCACGTGGCGCTCTCCGATCCGCAGCCGGAAGATAACTGGACGGGCTATACGGGGTTCATCCACAACGTGCTGTATGAAAACTACCTTAAACAGCACCCGGCTCCCGAGGACTGCGAGTTCTATATGTGTGGTCCGCCGATGATGAACGCCGCCGTGATTAAGATGCTGAAAGATCTCGGCGTCGAAGATGAGAACATCATGCTCGATGACTTTGGAGGCTGATGATGCTGACGTTTCTGGCAACCTTTGTGGTTTTTGTACTTGTCATCTTTGGCATGTCTTTAGGCTGGATCGTTAAGCGGAAAAGCATTCAGGGCAGCTGCGGCGGTATTTCCTCCATTGGCATGGAGAAGGTCTGCGACTGCCCGGAACCGTGCGACGCCCGCAAAAAACGCATGGCGCGCGAGCAGCAGCGCATTATTTAAGTTTTTGTAGGCCGGGGTAAGGCAACGCCGCCACCCGGCATTCTTACATCTGCTTCTCAATCCTCATTTGTTTACTGTATACTTATCCAGTAATGAGTGAGGGCTTACTATGCGCAAAATAATCCATGTTGATATGGACTGCTTTTTTGCCGCAGTGGAGATGCGAGACAACCCGGCGCTGCGGGATATTCCCATCGCCATTGGCGGCAGCCGCGTTCAGCGTGGCGTTATCAGCACCGCCAACTACCCTGCGCGCAAATTTGGCGTGCGTAGCGCCATGCCGACGGCGATGGCCTTAAAGCTTTGCCCTCATCTCACGCTTCTGCCCGGGCGGTTCGACGCCTATAAAGAGGCTTCCCTTCATATTCGGGAAATCTTCTCCCGCTATACCTCTTTGATAGAACCGCTGTCGCTGGACGAAGCCTATCTCGATGTGACCGACAGCGTGCATTGCCACGGCTCCGCCACGCTGATGGCGCAGGAGATCCGCCAGACGATTTTCAACGAGCTGAACCTGACGGCATCTGCGGGGGTCGCGCCCGTTAAATTCCTTGCCAAAATCGCTTCGGATTTAAATAAGCCCAACGGCCAGTACGTCATTACGCCGGAAGAGGTGCCTGCATTTTTAAAAACGCTGCCGCTTGGCAAAATCCCCGGCGTCGGGAAAGTCTCCGCCGCAAAGCTGGAAAGCATGGGATTACGCACCTGCGAAGACGTGCAGCGAAGCGACCTCGCCATGCTGCTCAAGCGCTTCGGGAAGTTTGGCCGCGTGCTGTGGGAGCGCAGCCAGGGGATTGACGATCGCGATGTGAACAGCGAACGGCTGCGGAAATCCGTCGGCGTCGAGCGAACCCTCATTGAAGATATTCATGACTGGTCCGAATGCGAAACCATTATCACGGAACAGCTTTATCCTGAGCTGGAACGACGCTTAAGCAAGGTAAAACCGGACCTGCTGATTGCCCGTCAGGGCATCAAGCTCAAATTCAACGATTTCCAGCAGACCACGCAGGAACACGTCTGGCCGCGTCTGAACAAAGACGATCTTATCGCGACGGCAAAAAAGGCATGGGAAGAGCGACGAGGAGGGCGAGGGGTGAGGCTGGTGGGATTGCACGTCACGCTGCTGGATCCGCAGTTAGAGCGACAGCTGGTATTGGGATTGTAAAAAAGCCCGGTGCGCTACGCTTACCGGGCCTGGGTTTTTCACCCTATCCCTGTGGAACAGGGCTGGGGTGAGGGTATTACTTAACTGGGATCGCCTTCAGCAGTTCAGTCAGCAGCGTCCAGTAATGACCAACGCTTTCGATATGAACCTGCTCATCCGGCGAGTGCGGACCGGTAATGGTTGGCCCGATGGACACCATATCCATATCCGGATACGGTTTCTTGAACAGGCCACATTCCAGACCGGCGTGGATCACCTGAATGTTCGGCGTGCTGTTGAACAGACGCTGATAGGTTTCACGCACCAGCGCCATCACCGGAGAGCTTGCATCCGGCTGCCAGCCCGGGTAGCTGCCTTTTGCAGACGTTTTCGCGCCCGCCAGCGTGCCCAGAGATTCCAGCATGCTCACCACATACTCTTTACCGCTGTCGATAAGGGAGCGGATCAGGCAGATGATCTCCGCGCTGTCGTCGCTCATGGTCACCACGCCCACGTTCAGTGAGGTTTCCACTACGCCTTTCGCCACGTCAGAGTTGCGGATGACGCCGTTTGGCGTCGCGTTCAGCAGCTGAACGAAGGTGTCACGAGACTGCACGGTCAGCGCGGCTTTATCCGTGGAGACGGATTCCAGCACCACGGTCAGGTTCTTCTCTTTCGCCGACAGTTCGTTTTTCAGGATATCCAGGTACACGGTGGAGAGTTTTTTCAGCTCGTCGGCTTTTGCCGCTGGCACTGCCACGGTGGCGAAGGCTTCGCGCGGGATCGCGTTGCGCAGGGTACCGCCGTTGAAGTCTACCAGACGCAGATCCAGCTCGGCCGCATGGCCTGCCAGGAAGCGTGCCAGCAATTTATTGGCGTTGCCGAGACCCAGATGAATATCACCGCCGGAGTGGCCGCCTTTCAGCCCTTTCAGCGTCAGCTTGAAGGTCTGGAAACCGGCAGGAATCGCTTCGCGTGACAGCGGCAGGGTAGAGATGAAATCAATCCCGCCCGCGCAGCCCATGTAGATCTCGCCTTCTTCTTCGGAGTCGGTGTTGATCAGGATATCCGCCTGCAGCCAGTTCGCCTGCAGACCGAACGCCCCGTCCATGCCCGCTTCTTCGGTCATGGTCAGCAGCACTTCCAGTGGACCGTGCTCAACGCTGTCGTCAGCCAGCACGGCCAGCGCAGAGGCCATACCGATGCCGTTATCCGCACCCAGGGTGGTGCCGCGCGCTTTCACCCAGTCGCCGTCGATGTACGGCTGAATCGGGTCTTTGGTGAAGTCGTGAACGGTGTCGTTGTTCTTCTGTGGCACCATGTCCAGGTGCGCCTGCAGCACAACCGGTTTACGGTTTTCCATGCCTGCGGTGGCGGGTTTGCGGATCAGAATGTTGCCAACCTGGTCACGTTCCGCATGCAGATCTTTTTCCTTCGCCCAGCCCATAATATGTTCGGCAAGCTGTTCTTCATGGTAGGAAGGGTGTGGAATGGAGCAGATTTTGGCAAAAATATCCCACAGCGGCTGCGGAGATAGTTGAGACAGTTCAGACACGATAAGTCTCCTTGTCGAGGCGCTGCAAACAGGGTTGCAGGTCACAGGGTTAGCAGGTTAATAGTTACCACAAGTCAGGCTTGCGAGATGAAACTGAGAATACCACTTTCTCTGCTGGCTGGTAGCATAAAGCATGTAAAAACTCAGGCAGAGGGCGCTAAACACTGGTTTTTAGTGCGTCAGATCTCTATAATCTCGCGCAACCTATTTCCCCCTCGAACACTTTTTAAGCCGTATAAAAACAGGCTGGGACACTTCACATGAGCGAAAAATACGTCGTCACCTGGGACATGTTGCAGATTCACGCACGCAAACTGGCTGCGCGTCTGATGCCTTCCGAACAGTGGAAAGGCATTATTGCCGTCAGCCGTGGCGGTCTGGTACCGGGGGCGCTGCTGGCACGTGAGCTGGGTATTCGTCATGTCGATACCGTTTGCATCTCCAGCTATGACCATGACAACCAGCGCGAGCTGAAAGTGCTGAAACGCGCGGAAGGCGACGGTGAAGGCTTCATCGTTATTGATGACCTGGTGGATACCGGCGGTACCGCGGTGGCTATCCGGGAAATGTATCCGAAAGCACATTTCGTCACTATCTTCGCGAAGCCTGCTGGCCGCCCGCTGGTTGACGATTACGTGATTGATATTCCGCAGGATACCTGGATTGAACAACCATGGGATATGGGCGTGGTCTTCGTACCGCCAATCTCGGGTCGTTAATCACGTTCCGCAATTAATTTAACGCCCTGTGATGCCGGGCGTTGTTTTTTTTAGTCTGACGCGCGTTACAATAGTCTCTATACGACGTATTCATGGAGGCAATGCAATGACGCAGGCGAATCTCACCGAGACTCTCTTCAAACCCCGTTTCAAACACCCTGAAACGTCGACGCTGGTGCGTCGCTTCAATCCGGGTACTCAGCCTGCCGTCCAGTCTGCATTAGACGGTAAAAACGTGCCTCACTGGTATCGCATGATTAACCGCCTGATGTGGATCTGGCGCGGTATCGATCCCCGTGAAATCCTTGATGTGCAGGCACGTATCGTGATGAGTGAAGCCGAGCGTACCGACAGCGAGCTCTATGATACGGTAGTGGGCTACCGTGGCGGAAACTGGATCTACGAGTGGTCTAAACAGGCGATGCTCTGGCAGCAAAAAGCCAGCCAGGAAGAGGATGCCACGCGCAGCGGCAAACACTGGCTGCATGCGGCCAACCTCTATGCGATTGCCGCCTACCCGCATTTAAAAGGCGATGAGCTGGCCGAACAGGCGCAGGCGCTGGCGAATCGCGCCTACGAAGAGGCGGCTCAACGCCTGCCGGGCCAGATGCGCGAGCTTGAGTTCGCTGTTCCGGGCGGGGCGCCCGTTACCGGGTTCCTGCATATGCCCGAAGGTGAAGGCCCGTTCCCGACCGTGCTGATGTGCGGCGGGCTGGACTCTCTGCAAATTGACTATTACAGCCTGTATGAGCGCTACTTCGCACCAAAAGGGATCGCGATGCTGACGCTGGATATGCCCTCAATTGGCTTCTCCTCCAAATGGAAACTGACTCAGGATTCCAGCCTGCTGCACCAGCATGCGCTAAAAGCGCTGGAAAACATTCCGTGGGTTGACCACACCCGCGTGGCGGCATTTGGCTTCCGCTTTGGCGCAAACGTCGCGGTGCGTCTGGCTTACCTTGAATCCTCCCGCCTGAAAGCAGTCGCCTGCCTTGGACCGGTCGTTCACGCCCTGCTCAGCGATCCCGCACGCCAGGGGAGCGTGCCCGAAATGTACCTTGATGTGCTGGCCAGCCGTCTTGGCATGCATGATGCATCAGACGAAGCGCTGCGCGTTGAGCTCAATCGCTACTCTTTAAAAACGCAAGGGTTGCTGGGACGTCGCTGCCCGACGCCGATGCTGTCGGGGTTCTGGAAAAACGATCCGTTCAGTCCGGAAGAAGAGTCGCGCTTAATCACGTCGTCATCTGCGGATGGCAAACTGCTTGAGGTGCCGTTCAGCCCGGTCTATCAGAATTTCGATAAAGCTCTGAAGGAGATTACGCGCTGGATCGCTCAGAGATTGTGTTAATAGATTGCTAAATTTCGCTGGTTTGGTAAAACAGTGGCTTCACAAAAGGAGATCGCAATGACGTTACCGAGTGGACACCCGAAAAGTAGATTGATTAAGAAGTTCATGGCTCTTGGCCCGTATATTCGAGAAGAGCAGTGTGAAGAGAATCGCTTTTTTTTCGACTGCCTGGCTGTATGCGTCAACGTGAAGCCTGCACCCGAAAAACGTGAATTCTGGGGCTGGTGGATGGAAATGGAAGCAGAGGAAAAACGCTTTACGTATAGCTACCAGTTTGGCCTGTTTAATAAAGACGGTAACTGGCAGGCCACCACCATTAAAGATCAGGAAGTGATCGATCGCCTGGAATATACCCTGAAAGAGTTTCACGACAAAGCGAGCGCACTGCTGGCCACCCTGGACCTTAAGTTCGAGCCAGCGGATGATTTTTCCAGCGAAGCGGTGAAGCTGACCGCCTGATAGCGTCACAGCGCCGGGTGGCGGCTTCGCCTTACCCGGCCTACAAAATGCACTATCCCGTAGGCCCGGTAAGCGCAGCGCCACCGGGCAAAAAAAATCCCGGCTTATCTGCCGGGATTTTCTTATTCGGATAATCTTAGAACTGGTAGGTCATACCCAGGGCAACGATATCATCGCTGCTCACGCCCAGTTTATTATCGTCGTCAATCTGGTTAATTTTATAATCAACAAACGCGGACATATTTTTGTTGAAGTAATAGGTCGCGCCAACGTCAATATATTTCACCAGATCTTCGTCACCAATACCTTCGATATCTTTGCCTTTAGACTGGACATAACCCAGGGAAGGACGCAGACCGAAGTCGAACTGATATTGTGCGACGACTTCAAAGTTCTGTGCCTTATTGGCAAATCCGCCAGAAATTGGCGTCATATTACGGGTTTCTGAATACATCGCTGCCAGATAAATATCGTTCGCGTCATATTTCAGACCGGTAGCCCAGGCTTCGGCTTTCTGCCCCTGACCACGCGCCAGCAGGTTCTGCGCGTTGGTGCGGTCAGAGTTAGTGTAAGCACCGCTGACGGCAAAATCGCTGCCGCCGAAGTCATAGCTCAGAGAGGTACCAAAACCGTCACCGTTCTGCTTCTTGGCGTCACGGTTTTCGTTTTTACCCTGGTACTGCAGGGTCATGTCCAGGCCGTCAACCGCGCCGAAGAAGTCGGTGTTGCGGTAGGTGGCAAGACCGGTCGCACGCTTGGTCATGAAGTTATCGGTCTGCGCGGAAGAGTCGCCGCCGAACTCAGGGAACATGTCGGTCCATGCTTCGACGTCATACAGGGCACCCAGGTTACGACCGTAATCCAGAGAACCAAAGTTTTTCAGCTTCAGGCCCGCGAACGCCAGACGGGTTTTCTGAGAGGAGTCGCTCTCGGCTTTGTTACCCGCAAATTCAGATTCCCAACGACCATAGCCCGTCAGCTGATCGTTAATCTGGGTTTCGCCTTTAAAACCGAAACGAACGTAAGTCTGATCGCCATCTTTGGTGGCATCATCGCTGATGTAGTGCATGGCTTTCACTTTGCCGTACACGTCCAGCTTATTACCATCTTTATTATAAACTTCAGCTGCGTGAACGGATGCAGAAGCCACTACGCCCATAACCATTAATGCCAGAGTGCTCTTTTTCATTTTCGATCCTGTCTTATAAACGCGCTAAAAAATTCGCTGGACGATAAGCTCATGCTTAAGTCCCGTGAAAAAACAGGAAGGGTTTTATCGTTCTGGAATGAAACTTTTATGACAAACTAAGAATAATTTTAAAAAACTGTGATTTATTATTTCGGTAATAAAATTGTCAAATTCTCCCGCTACGCTTCCTGATCCCGCGCAACAAAGTGTTTCGCGATATGCTAAGGCAGTTGGCAACGGGGCTGACTCCTGCTAAAACGTTCGTTCGACATTACTTTCCCTTATCGTTGAACGGCAGAGAATCATGAGTGACAGCCAGACGCTGGTGGTAAAACTCGGTACCAGTGTGTTAACAGGCGGATCGCGCCGCCTAAATCGCGCCCACATTGTTGAGCTTGTACGTCAGTGCGCTCAGTTACATGCCGCAGGGCATCGTATTGTAATTGTGACCTCCGGGGCGATTGCCGCCGGGCGTGAACACCTGGGTTACCCCGAACTCCCCGCGACGATCGCCTCTAAACAGCTGCTGGCCGCCGTGGGACAAAGCCGACTCATTCAACTCTGGGAACAGCTGTTCTCTATCTATGGCATCCACGTCGGACAGATGCTGCTGACGCGTGCGGATATGGAAGACAGAGAGCGCTTCCTGAACGCCCGCGATACCCTGCGCGCGCTGCTGGACAATAATATCGTTCCGGTCATTAACGAGAATGATGCCGTTGCTACCGCTGAAATCAAAGTGGGTGATAACGATAACCTCTCTGCGCTGGCCGCCATTCTGGCTGGCGCCGATAAATTACTGCTTCTGACCGATCAGCAGGGGTTGTTCACTGCCGATCCGCGCTCCAACCCGGAAGCCGAGCTGATTACCGACGTTCACGGTATCGACGATGCGCTGCGCGCCATCGCCGGTGACAGCGTGTCCGGCCTCGGAACGGGCGGCATGGGGACCAAGCTGCAGGCCGCCGACGTGGCGTGCCGCGCCGGTATCGACACCATCATTGCCGCGGGCAGCCGCCCTGGCGTGATTGGCGACGTGATGGAAGGCATCTCCGTTGGCACCCGCTTCCACGCCCAGGAATCTCCGCTGGAAAACCGTAAACGCTGGATATTTGGCGCGCCGCCTGCGGGCGAACTCGTCGTTGATGAAGGGGCGACCGCCGCGATTCTGGAACGAGGAAGCTCATTACTTCCTAAAGGAATTAAAAGCGTGACAGGCAACTTCTCCCGTGGTGAAGTGATCCGCATCCGTAACCACGAAGGCCGCGACATCGCCCACGGCGTAAGCCGCTATAACAGCGATGCCCTGCGCCGCATCGCGGGTCACCATTCGCAGCAGATCGACGCCATTCTGGGCTATGAATATGGCCCGGTTGCCGTGCATCGCGATGACATGATTATTCGTTAAGGAGCCAGAACATGCTGGAACAAATGGGCGTCGCCGCGAAGGCCGCCTCTTACAAACTGGCGCTCCTTTCCAGCCGCGAGAAAAACCGCGTGCTGGAAAAAATCGCTGATTATCTGGAATCTCAGTCCCAGGAGATTTTGCTCGCCAACGAGCAGGATTTACTGGAAGCGCGTCGCAACGGTCTGAGCGAAGCGATGCTCGACCGCCTGGCATTGACCCCGGCCCGCCTGAAAGGCATTGCCGACGATGTTCGTCAGGTCTGCAATCTGCCCGATCCGGTAGGGCAGGTGATTGACGGTGGGCTGCTGGACAGCGGTTTGCGCCTGGAGCGCCGTCGCGTGCCGCTCGGCGTTATCGGCGTTATTTATGAAGCCCGTCCAAACGTGACGGTGGATGTCGCCTCCCTATGCCTGAAAACCGGCAACGCCGCCATTCTGCGCGGTGGGAAAGAGACCTGGCGCACCAACGCCGCGACGGTGAAAGTCATTCAGCAGGCGCTGGAGGAGTGTGGCTTACCGGCGGGTGCCGTGCAGGCAATTGAGAGCCCGGACCGCGCGCTGGTCAACGAAATGCTGCGCATGGACAAATACATCGACATGCTGATCCCACGCGGCGGCGCGGGCCTGCACAAACTGTGCCGCGAGCAGTCGACGATTCCGGTGATCACCGGCGGTATTGGCGTGTGTCATATCGTGGTAGACGACAGCGCTGAGATTGCTCCTGCGCTGAAGATTATCGTGAACGCGAAGACCCAGCGTCCTAGCACCTGTAACACCGTTGAAACGCTGCTGGTGCATCAGGACATAGCGAACACCTTCCTGCCGGCCCTGAGCAAACAGATGGCAGAGAGCGGCGTGACGCTGCATGCTGACGCCAGTGCGCTCGCACTGCTGCAGGATGGCCCGGCTAACGTCGTTCCCGTCAACGCGGAGCAGTATGACGACGAGTTCCTCTCACTGGATCTGAACGTGAAAATCGTGAGCGATCTTGACGACGCGATTGCGCACATCCGTGAGCATGGCACGCAGCATTCTGACGCCATCCTGACGCGCACCATGCGCAATGCCGATCGCTTCGTGAACGAAGTGGATTCCTCTGCGGTGTATGTGAATGCCTCCACCCGCTTCACCGACGGCGGCCAGTTCGGCCTCGGCGCTGAGGTGGCGGTCAGCACGCAGAAACTGCACGCGCGCGGTCCGATGGGGCTGGAAGCGCTGACCACGTACAAGTGGATCGGCTTCGGCGACGATACGATTCGTGCGTAAATAATCACGGGTGATGCAAAAATAGCCGTTTGATTCAAAAGGGCATTGACGCATCACCCGGATAGATCTAACCTTTTGCCCCGTGGTTACACTCGTAACCGGCCTCTCAGGGCCGATATAGCTCAGTTGGTAGAGCAGCGCATTCGTAATGCGAAGGTCGTAGGTTCGACTCCTATTATCGGCACCACTAACCACGCGGGTTCACGCGATATTCACCAGTTCAGCAAAAGCGCCTTGTGCCATATTTGTGCCATTCCCCGCCAGGAATGAGTCGATTTGCATGGCATGCTGCGTCAGGTGATTTGGTGCCAGATGTGCATAACGCTGCACCATCTCGATACTTTCCCAGCCGCCCATTTCCTGTAGCGCACTGAGTGGCACGCCAGACTGTACAAGCCAGCTCGCCCAGGTGTGCCGCAGGTCATGGAAGCGGAAATTTTCTATTCCCGCCCGCCTTAACGCTGCGCGCCATGCCGTGTTAGCATCAGACCGCATTTTGCGCACTGCCTTTGTTCTCGTTCCATCCGGGCGAACGGATGATTCAGTGTGAACAAAGACCCACCGGTTATGTTTCCCCAGCTGCTCCCGCAGCACCTTACAGGCCGATTCGTTCAGGGCGACCCCAATCGCCCTTCCTGCTTTCGCGTCCTCGGGGTGAATCCACGCGACCTTCCTCTGCATATCAATTTGCGACCACTCCAGATCTGTGATGTTCGACCTGCGCAGCCCCGTCGCCAGTGCAAAAATAACAACTGGCTTCATATGCTCGGGAAGCTCCCGGATCAGGTTCGCAGCTTCCTCTTTGGTTAGCCAGCGAATACGCTTATTTTTCGGCACCGGGCATTTGATGTTCGGCGCTTTGGCTATCCATCGCCATTCGTTGGCCGCACATCGTAACAGCGCCCGGATGAAAGCAAGGTGCGTCGCCTTCGTCGCCAGCGACGCTGGTTTATCCTTAAATTCAGGAACCGGCTTACCCCTTCGCAGCAGGCTGTCCCGTTTAGCCTCCCAGTTCATTCGATGTTTGCGATTAACCATCGAACTCACCGCCGACAAGATCCTGTCTTCCGTGATTGCTGACAGGTCCATTCCTTTGAAGTGCATCCTCCAGAATCCGATCCGGCTTTTGTCATCGTCCAGGCTTTTCTTGTGCTGCTTTTCGTTAAGCCAGCGAACGCACGCTTCATCGAATGTTCGCGGCTTAAACTCCCCCATCTTATCAACTCGCCATGCTTCAGCTTTCAGCTGATCATAGAGCTCCTGCGCTTGCCTTTTGTCCGTTGTCCCAAGAGACCGTCTAATTCGACTTCCACCAGGCGTAACGAAGTCGCAGTGCCACGTACCGGCACGTTGTTTGATTGACATGCTTTATCCTCCTGCACATCAACCGCATTCACGGGTTGATTGTGGATCGGGTTCTTCACTGCCGCAATACAGTCTGTTTTGCAGATCAGGTATGGGCTTTTTTTCTTATGTGGATTTTTTCGGGTAGCAGCCAGGCGACCGGACTTTATCCACTGGGCAATCGTGCCTTTATCCACTTTTAGGAAGGCGGCGGCCTCATCTCTGGTAAATACTTCTTCTTCCATCGATGTTCTCCAGTGGCCCCAGTCGGGGCCGTGATTGTTAATCAGTGTGCCTGTGCTGGCAGGTTTCGAAGTTTACGAACGCCGATCATTGCTGTGGCGACATAGCTGGTGGCGCGGTTGACGACTTCGACGGTGACCTTCATGCCATCCACCTCAACGGTGTAATTTGTCTGGTGCTTCTGCCTGCCGTAATCGCCATATTTTGCGTGGTGCGCCGCCAGCGCAACATCGCAAGCGCGGCGACCGATAGGTGATTGCTTACTGCGATTAATCAGCATCATCATCACTACACTCCCAAAGTGGCTACAACATCACTCGCTGTTTCGCGGGTGCTGCCTTTGCTGGATATAGCCCGGCGAGCACTGACGCGGTGCAGCGTGAAGCCGTGCTGTTCGTAAAGTTCAATTACGCGCGGTGCGGTAGAATTGCTGATTACCACTTTTGCCCCCCGCTGGTGGGCTGCCACACAGCTTTCCGCAAGCTCTACCTGGCTATCCCATGAGAACCCACCAGCCGCGTAGTTAGTGAAACCAGCGGTGCCGGGCAGCGGTTCATAAGGCGGATCGCAGTAAACGACGTCACCAGCACCTGCCAGCGCGAGCGTGCGCCTGAAGCCTGCATTCATGAATACGCATGCGTGAGCCTTCCGCTTAAATGCCTTGATCTCTTCTTCCGGGAAATATGGCGCTTTATATTTCCCAAAGCCGACGTTAAAAAAACCGTCCAGGTTGTAACGGATAAGGCCGTTGAAGCAGTGCCGGTTGAGGTAAAGGAATGCTGCTGCGCGCTCGACCGCATCCAGCCGCTGTGCGTTGAATGCTTCACGAATTTCCGTGTAGTTTTCGGCATCATTAAGATGCCTGAATGCCTTCATTGCCTCATAGATCACCGAGTCTGGGACCACCGCCAGCATCTGATACAGGTTAATCAGGTCAGCGTTGACGTCAGCCAGAAGGAAGCGCTCGTGCTTGTCTGAGTTAAGGAACACCGAGCCGCCACCCACAAAAGGCTCAATAAGACGTTTCCCTGCGGGGATAAGGCGATCCAACTCCGGCAGCAGCGAATATTTACCGCCAGCCCATTTAAGGAACGGGCGCTGCCAGTTGCGCGGTGCATGCGCTTCGACTGGAAGCGCAGTGGCGATACGCTCACCGATCCAGCGCATTACCGGCACTGCCATACTGTTTCCGATCGCCTTGTAACGGGGCGCATCATCAGCAAGGTTTCCTTCATACGGGATCAGCGTGTGCCCATCTGGGAATCCCTGAAGCCTTTCATATTCGAGTGGGGTAAGGGTTCTTACGCGATTATCAGCCATCACGACAAGCTCTCGGCGGCCCTTATAATCTCTGGCCGAAAGAGTGCTGCTTACTCCGTCATTGATGTATGAATCGGTTCTTCTGAAGCGATAGAGAGTGCAGTTATCAACTGTGCAGGAGCGTCTTTCGCTCCCAGCATTATTCGTCTGAGTCGACCAGCTGCCGACGTCTTGCTCAAAAAGTACCGCTGCGGGATCGAATCCTTTTCGAGCACTTGCGACAACGAACACACGGCGGCGGCGTTGGGCCACTCCGAAAAATTGAGCATCAAGGACGCGCCAGGCGATAATCCTTTGTGGTCCAGACACACAACCTGCGTGCGTCCATTTTTCCCCTGCTGGCTGCAACTCGCTGCTTTCTCCGGCAAGGCCTGCCAGAAAACAGCCGAATGCGTTGTCTTTGCTGCTGAGGACGCCCGGGACGTTTTCCCAGACGATGATCGCTTCATCTTCTCCGCGCTCGCGGCGTTTGTCGTCGATTGCATTCGCTAATTCCACGTAAGAAAGGGTTAACTGTCCGCGCTCGTCATCCAGACCATTGCGAAGACCAGCAATACTGAAAGCCTGGCACGGCGTGCCGCCCACCAGCACATCTGGTGCCGCAACATCACCAGTTCGCACCGCTGCGGCGATTTTTGTCATGTCGCCCAGATTGGCTACATCAGGCCAGTGATGGGCAAGAACCGCAGACGGGAAGGCTTCGATTTCTGCAAACCAAGCTGGTTGCCATCCCAGCGACTCCCATGCGACGCTGGCGGCTTCAATCCCACTGCAAACAGATCCGTATCTCATGCTGCCACCTGCTTTTCGTTAAGTTCTTCAGCCAGTCGTTGCGCCTTCAGTGGGTTGGTAACGACTTCACCCCACGGCAGCAACCATCCGTTTTTCTCTTTGAGCCAGGGAAGGCGCACCGCGCCAACCCTGATTTCGTCCTGTGCGTGTGTCATAGCGCATAGATAGAGTGAGAAGGGAACGGAAGACAGATCGGCGCAAATGGGATATCGTCGTCAAAGTCGACCGGTGGCTGACCGCTGTTCTGCTGCAAGCGAGACTGTGGTGCGCCGCCAGCCTGATTTGCATAAGGGTTACCGCCATATTGGGCATTGCGCGGACCAGAGAACTGCGCGCCGCCGTGCATACGTTCGTCCCTGTCCTTCATCGACAGTTCAAGCGCGGCGATCGCTTCTGCTGGGGCATTCTCAGCGTGTTCGGCGTAGGTCTTGCGCGTTCCCGGCTGGAAAACGTGGCGCACTTCGAACTTGTAGCCGTCGCCGCCGTCGTTTTTGGTGTACAGCACCTTCTGGAGAAACAGGCCCACCTTTTTGCCAACCAGCGCAGGGCAGTGCCATTCGATACCGTTTTGACCCTGTACCTGCTGCGGTTGCGCCTGTTTGACCTGGGCGACCCACATCAGCGCTGATACCAGCCCCATGCCGAAAGTCTGCTGGCCGTCTTTGCCGAGGAAGTTAATGCGCAGGAAATTCGCCTTAAGCCCATTGGAATCCAGGCTCAGTTCGAGCGCCTGGGACTGGCTGCCATCTTTCCCGAAGGTGTACACCGCAGAAACGATTTCGCCCTCGTAAGCGCCGGTTTCGCTGATCCCGCCTGTTGCGCCAGCTTTCTTCGCCATTTCAGCCGTTTCGTTGTTCCACATAAAAGTCATTGGTTGGTTCATCGTTAAATCCTCAAAGTTACAATTCGGTCATAAATTCGGTGATAGCCACGTCTACGGCGTGGAGGTCGTTGTCCATTTCCGTCTGGTCCGGGAACAGGTCGGGCGGCGCTTTGGCGGTGTCGTTGTCATCGCCTTTGATGAGAAAAACGTGTTTACCGTCCTTCTTGATGGCGCGCAGCACGATGGAGAAATAGCCCTCTGGCGTCAGCTTTTCGTTGAGCATCTTCCCGGTAGTCTTCATGCGGATCTTTCCCTCGGTCTCTTCGGTGTGAGCCAGGAAATAAACGCGGAAGTCGTCCGGCAGCTCGGTGGCCGCCATGATGATTCGCCAGATGTGATCTGCCATTTCGGTGAACTTGGCATAGCCGGTCTGGTACGCGCGGTTCATGTTCTCGTGCTGCATGACCACCTGGAAATCGTCGATGATCAGGACGCGGCGCGTTTTCGACTGCACCATGCGATAGATGGTGTCCAGCACCGTTTCCCAGTTATCCGAGCGCAGAACGTTACCGCGCTGTTTGCTTCCGTCTGGCAGCAGCTTGCCGTGAAGTTTCCAGCCCGCAGACTTGAACGGCAGCATTTTGGGGATGCACTGGAGCAGCATCACATCGTCCGGATTGAAGTTGCGCAGGCTGTAGGACTTGCCCGCGCCAGAGTCACCGAGGATCAGCACTGGAGTACCCATCATTTACCCCCGTTCAGCCAGTGTTCAGCCGTAAAAAGCACGTCTTCGTCGTCGCTGTTGGCAACGAGCCAGCGCAGATAACCCGGTTCTGTTTTTGCCAGCTCTGCGAACGAGACGCCTTTATGCTTACCGAAGCGGAGCGCATGCAGCAGGGAAGGGTTATTGGAGATGGCCCGCATTTCGCCCATCGTCCATTTCGCCAGGCGGCCCATATAGAGCAGCAATTCGGCGGTGACGTAGCAGTCATACAGCGCGCGGTGAGCGTAAAGCCCTTCAGGTACTTCCGGTTTCAGCCCGAGGCTGTAACGCAGGTACTGGTTGCTGTGGCTCTTGTGCTCTGGCAGGAGCGAACGCGCCAGCTTGGCGGTGCAGATCCATGGAGCGCTCATTGCGGGAAGCTTGGCTTTGTCGAACTTCGCGTTGTGGGCGACGTAGGCATCAGCCCCCAGATAGCGGCCAATTACTTCACTGAGCAGCGGCGCGCCTTCCACCATGTCTTCGGTGATATGGTGAATCGCCATGGCCTCAAAACCGATCGCCACGCCTGGCTTAACGAGGTCGCTCATTGGGTTGCAGATTACGCCGTCGACAATATCGACGCTGGCGATTTCCACCACGGTTTCCGGGCCGCCTTCCAGCCCAGTCGTTTCGGTGTCGATCACTCTCAATAAGTTGCTGTTATTCATCTTTTACCCACCCGTAACGGTTTCCACATTTGATATTGGTGATGGTTGTTCTTGCGACCCCATACATCTGAGCCAGTCTTTCATGCGTGTCGCTGCTTATGCGGATATTGCGTACATCTTCTTCGCTAAGCTTTTGGGTACCTGACCCATTAGCGACTCGTCTTTTCTTCGATTTATCAATCATGTTGTCGGTATGAGTTCCCAGCGACAAATGACTGGGGTTGCAGCATTTAGGGTTGTCGCATGAGTGCAGCGTATGGATTCCATCCGGTGCATTTGCCATGATGCGATGTGTCTTACGTAACGCCCCACGGTCTCGGATCTGCCCATAACCACAACCATCAACAGCGCCTTGCCATTCAAGGCATCCGGAAGCGGAAAGGGTGCAACGCTCCAGGATGCGCCTTTGTAAATCAGTAAGAACTTTGAGCATGCTCAACCCACTGTGTTCTGTAATCACAAACTGCATCGAAGTGCGCGAGCTGGTGGGCGATGGCCTCAAGGTCAGCTGGCGATAAGTGGTACATCAGGCACAGCAACGCGATAAGGTTCATGGCTTGCTGTTGGTTTTCGGACCGCATCGCTTTTTCTCCTGTTCTGGAAGCCCGGCACCGTGGAGGCTGCCGGAATCAATTCAGTCTTTCGGATTGAGTTTTTCTGTCAGTTCAGCCACGCAGTCACGCCCGGCCTTTTTGTATGCTTCGGCTGCGTTGCCGTCATACTTGTCATCTACTGCCTGTTCGAACTGCTCGATGGAGCCGAAAAAGCAACCCGCAGCGATCCGAAACTCTTTGCCGGTCCACATAGCGAAGATGGTACGGCTGGAGTAACCGCAGTTTTCACGGTAAGAAACGTTCGTGATCTTCTCCGGACGCAGGTAGAGCGAGCCGCCCACGGTCAGATTGTCCGGCAGCGCGGTGATGCTGGT
>NZ_JBRIQR010000037.1:0-45340 GCF_052983755.1 Enterobacter sp. CFEC122
TTAGAAGAACCCCGTACCGAAAGGTGCGGGGTTTTTTGCTTTGTGCGTCAGAAATCATGCCGGATGGCGGCTTCGCCTTATCCGGCCTACAAAACCTGTAGGCCCGGTAAGCGCAGCGCCACCGGGCATGGCAGACCGCACGATCCCACGGTAAAAAGAAGCAAGAATACTAAAGAAGGGATTTATAAACGCAGAAAAGCAAAAACCCAGCCATAGGCTGGGTTCTTTAAATAGTGGTGCCCGGACTCGGAATGGATTTTGTTTTGTAATTGCATTGATTAGAATGGTTTTTATCTTGTTCCATAAACGTTGAGGCCCCCATTAAGGCCCCCTTCTGCAAAGGGTCAAAATTTGATGGTTGAACAGGAACTTTTACATCCATCTGAATACTATTTGATGGCAAGGTATAGTGATCTACTACGGAATCGCAGTGAGCACCATCCATGTTTGAAAATGATACCATAATTTGGTTCCTTACTGTTTAGTGGGCAACGCCCCTGGATAGTGTTTCGCGATAATGTCGTTCAGCTTATCGACCAGCTCCGATCGCCTGAACGTGATATGGACAGTTCCCTTCTGAAAATACTTAATCACAGACATCTCATCCTCATAACGGGTGCTATGCCTGTTCTCATGGATATGGTCGCTTAACCGGCGCGTGACGTCGGCGCGATTGTCGGGGATGGCCTTCCCATCCAGCAGCATCAGCATGCGCTCAAGGTCCGTTAACCGGTCACGCTGCCAGCCCCAGTTCAGACCAAATCCCCACCGGTCATATTTGACAAGCCCCGTCACGATGATTTTCCCGCCAAACCTACAGGGGCTGTTTGTCTTAAAATTCCAGCTCAGACCTTTAAACACGTTAATCACACCTCGTTCAAACACCTCACCTTTATTCAGATGCAGTTGTTCGAATGTGTTGAGAATATTCTCTTCACTGATAGCCGGAATATCGTCTTTCTCCAGGCTGTTGTACCACTCGTCGCGGACCTGTGCGTCCATGAGCGCCAGCATTCCCGAGCGTTGCATCAGATCCCGCCATATACCACGATCGATATTGCGAGTAATGGCTTTCATGGCCGTATCAGTATCCTCCATCAGCCAGCAGTCGTAGCTGTATTGCCGCATTCCCTATTCATTCGCTTTACCACCGCCGATGCTGCGGGTCAGCGTCGAGATATCGTCAAGTTGTTGTATCAGCGTTTCAATCTGTGCAATCGCGAAATTACGTCCGGTGATGATGCGCTCAATACTGGTAGAACAAATCACATCGGTATGGCCGGTTAACACTTCAGGTTCGGTGAGGGTAAGATCTGACATTTTAATTTCCTTTATATAAAGCAAAGCGCCAGCCGGTAAGGGCTGGGGCTTATAGGTGTGTGGTGAGTATGGTTCGGTGGCTAACAGGTTCTGGTCTGTTGCAGAAGCTGAAGATGGCGGAGATTACGAACATCGTTTCGCGCCTGCTCAATCCAGGGCAACAGCACTGCTGAATCCGTCTTGTCTTCGTCGTTGTCGAAAATAATGCCGGTGTTGCAACTGATGTTGTCCTGCAGCCAGCCAATCAGAATGTTGAGAGCCACTTCGGTGGTTAATTCCGGCATGTAAAAACCTTGTGGTGATTGAGGTGGGGTTACCAGTCAAAGGTTGTAAAACTTGGTAGCACTTCGCCAAAGGCATCCAGATGAACAATGCCAGCGGCGTAGCGACGCATAAGCGTCACTAATAACCGACGGCAGGCTTTTGACAGACCGAGGCGTTTGAGGCGTAAGACCGGAAACGACCACGCGCCCAGGTGGAGCAGATAACCCGAGCCGGTATAACTAATCCATTCAGACTCGCCAAAGTCTTCATGCTGGTGTGAAAGGGTAAACAGCAGAGCATTGTCTTCCGCCGTGATATGTGCAGTGCTGCACTGAATGCCGTTCAGGCGGGCAACGGGCGGAATTGGATCTTCAACAATCAATTTCCCCGGTTCGTCAGCAACGAGAAGCGAATAACCGTTCTGGTTCACCACATTGATCAGGTCGGTCAGTTCAATACCGTCAATGTCTACGACGATCCGGCCCATGTTGAGGGCCAGTACGTTGATGGCATCGGCTTCCACCGTCAGGGACAGCTTCATGGTTGCACCTCACGGTATTTGCCGGTGGTGATGTCGGTAACGGCCCTGTAGCTATGACGGGTCATCAGCCCGGTGGCTTTGCGGGCGCGGAGAATATCGATACTGGTGAGAAGCGGCGACTGAGTTTCCGCGTTAAAACCGCGACGATCAGTGCGTACCAGGTCGTATTTCTCCACGATGAAATTCACCGCGTCGCACAGTGAGATACCGGCATCGATATGCTCTTGGATCACACCATCTTTGCCAAATGGCGTGTCGTTGAGCGTCAGACCGTAGTGACGGTCCAGCAGGTGACTCAGGAGGCGCTGCCAGATCGCCACGGGTGACGGGCGTGGCGAAACCTCCCGTTTCGGAGGAACAGGTTGTGTTTGCATAATGGAAACCTTTACTGGTGAGTTAAACGAAGGAAAACTGCCGGGAGGTTTATTCTGTTGTTGCAGGTGTCGGGTAAATTGCGAGATAGACGTACCCGTGCGAGCCGAGGCTGTCGGCCTCGCATATCAGCCCTTTTGCATACAGCGTGACGCAGTGCTGATGACGGGGATTCAGCTCACCGGAAAGCAGCATCAGCTCCAGTTGCTTCAGCAGTAGCGGGAATGCCTGGTCGAGATGGCGTAAATCCGCGTCGCTGAAGGTGCCGGTGATGCTGGCGCGGTCGTTCAGGTAATGCAGCCGGTTGCCCTCCTGCACCAGACGTGCGCCAAAACAGGGGGTGATATCGCGTTTAAGCCCCCACCAAGGGGCGGCGATATCGTGGTTTACAGGCGGTATTGTATTCGACAATTTTAGCCTTCCTTAAACGTGAATTAATTCAGCGTAACGCTGCGTAATACGACGTACGGGCCGTTGCGGTCCTGACGGTGTTCTGCGAAGACGGCGAGCACGCCGCTGATATCCTGCACTTCCCGACCTGCGTAGTGGCAGATGCTGCCGGACCATGTGTATTTGCCGGCACAGAAGCGAAACAACCGGGACTGCGGATGCTGGCGGTATATCGCCATCGCCTGGCGTTTGCTGATGATTTTCATCGTTATTCTCTCCTTAAAGCCACCCTCTCTCAGCAAACGAGACGATCTCCATGCCGCCCACCACCAGGTGATCAAGCAGTCGGATATCAACCAGCTCCAGCGCCTGCTGAATACGCGTAGTGACCTGACGATCTGCATTGCTGGGTTCGGCAAGGCCTGACGGGTGGCAATGCGCCACAATGACAGCGGCACAGTTATGCTTCAGACCGGCCTTAACCACCTCGCGGGGATGGACCTGCGTATGATTGATGGTGCCGGTGAAGAGCGTTTCGTGGGCTATCAGACGATGCTGGTTATCGAGGAAGAGTACAGTGAATACTTCACGCTCCAGTGAGGCGAGTTGCAGACGCAGCCAGTCACGAACGGCGGTGGTGGAGGTAAAGGAGGCGCCGGGCTCGCGTAACTGGCGTTCCAGCAGGGTCAGCGCACGTCGGATAGTGCGCTGTGCGGCGGGAGATATTCCCCCGCTGTCGGGGGGGCAAGGGGTTATATTCATTGGCTTTTCCTTTATGTTGACCCGTCCGGGATTGATGTGTTGTACAGTTTCACGGCAACGACGAACTCGTCGTGCTGGGATTCAAACCATGACCAGATAGGGAAGAGAGAGGTGCCCGTCAGAAAATGCAGGAAGAGTTCGTCGGTCACAACGTCTCCGTCCTCATCCCTGACCGTTATTTTCCCCAGCGCATCCCACAGGGTATTCAGGTGAGACAGTTCATACGACATGGCGGGATGCTCAGTCGATGATGTGCATGATGGCGCTGCATTCCGGGTGACTGAGCGCGTAATCCCGCAGGCGGTAGTAGTGCTCCGTCATGGCATCGCATTCGGTGCGCATGGCATGGTGGCTGTAAGTCATCAGACAGACGGCAATCCCCGCAGCGTCGGCACTGAGTTCACCGCCGTTGCCGTTCATAGTGTTGAACAGCGACCACGGTTCATTGTTCTCCGCTTCCGGGGCCATAAACGCACCACCGTTGCTGAGCGTATAAAAATTCCAGATACCGCCGTTGTAGTCGGCGCAGAAACGGTCCATCCACGCGAAGACCGTCGGCTCAAGGATTATCCACTGCGGTATGCTGCCGAAGTACTGCGGCCAAAAGCCGATGCGCTGCTCGTCCTGTACGAGGGTGGCAGTCAGCGCTGGCGCAGAACCGGCAGGTTGTGGCGGTAACGGAAGGGTATCGTGAAGGTTAATAATGTCGGTCATGTTAGTTTTTCCTTGTTTATTTATCGGGTTGGGGATGCTGGTTCAGCAGGAGTGACGGGCAGGACTGCGCATAGCCATCTTCATCGCACCGTGAGGGCCAGATGCTGTCAGACACAGACAGTCGGCACAGGCTGAGCTCGCCGGGACGGTAGCAAAGATGTCTGCACCAGGCGCAGAGGTCATCGTCGGAGATGGAACGGCAGCCGGACTGGTTTTGCAGGGAAACGGGCCAGACAGCCGTCAGACGGGTATTTGCAGGAATGTGCTGCATCAGCTCAGTGCCTGCTGCAGTTCTTCGGCCATCACCCAGAGCGCGCGGTTGAGTTTGATATCCCCGTCGATACCGTTAACCGCACGAGTGTGGGTACGTTTACCCTGCGCGGTGCGTCCGCTCAGCCCGCCTTTCAGCAACGATTCCTGAATGCGGTTATAAACGGTCCACAGGTCGTCCTGATGGTCCTCATACCGTCGCGGTGTCAGTATCTGCGCTGCGGTCACCGGCTGATATTCTTCACCAAAGCGGTATGTCAGTGCGGCGTTCGCCAGGGCATGTTGCGCGGGTGCTGGTAGTCGAAGTGACTGCATGGCCTCGCGCTTTTCTTCCACCCGATCAAAGACACCGAGCACTTCATAAGCCCCCTCAATCACTTTCCCGGCCACATCGCCACGATGCGGTACACGAATTTCACCGAACGACTGTCCGCAGACGAACCCGTTGGTGCAGATGGCTCTGAACAGCCCCGGCAGCATCTGGTATGAGCTGCTACCATCGTGCGAGTTAAGCAAAATGATTTCGGGAACCTGCTGGCCGGTTATCTGACCGGTACGACGCAGGCGCAGCAGATGTTTGGTGTGCTCCCGGCGGTCAGGGTCGCGTACGCGTGACTGGCAGGCGAAGAAGGGTTCAAAGCCTTCGCGTTGAAGATTTTCGAGCAGAGTAATGGTGGGTATGTAAGCGTATTTTTCGCTCCTGGAACCGTGGCGATCTGCACTGAATACGCTGGGAACGACCTGCATCAGTTCTTCGCGGGTTAACGGACGATCGCGACGGATCTGGTTTGTCCGTCCAAAGCGGCTGGCTAGTCTCATGGTAAATTCCTTATTGTTGATTTAACGGCATAAACAAAAAAGCCATGCTCCTGTGGGAGCATGGCTTTTTTGTGTGGTCGCTATTGGGTTAAGCTGTGGTGTGTCAGTGTTTGGGGATCCCGTGGCTGAGCAGATAGCGGTTAAGCCATTCCCCGGCACTGGCTTCAAAATTCCAGGCCCGCCAGATTAACGTCCCCTCGCTGTCGCGAATAACCAGCCGAAAGTGCGTACCCTGGTCATCTTCTATAGTGACGTTGTGGTAAAGCGTGACCACGGCTTCAGCCTGTCGGCGGGTGAATTGCCCTGGCGGTAACGACGTATCGTCAGTGACTTGCATATTCAGTTCCTGATGAATGGCATAAAACAAAATGCCCCGCTCAGTGAGCAGGGCATCAGTGGGTTAAGTGTGTGGCAATAAGCTGCAGTATCTGTTCCATGAGCGCTGTGATTAAGGCACCTGCGAGCAGGGTTGCCGCCTGTCTGGCGATGTAAATACTGTCTTCGTCATAGCCTTCTTCGCGGAAGTGGTCTTCCACAAACTGCTGCGCCCGGCTGCTGGCGCACCACGTCAGCACCTGACGCAGGGTGTTGAGCACGATTTTCAGGAATGTCATTGGGTCAAATCTCAGAGGGGGGATCCGGATGAATCTGGGGCACAAGGAATGCCCCGGCCGGATAATAAGAGGAGAGCTGCGTTACTGCGGTGACGGAGACTCCGGCGGCACAGGGGCCTGACCATGAATAATGCGGTGCTTCGCCAGTGCCTGCGGCATATCGTTGATGCAGTATGTAATGTAGAAGACGTTGAGCACCACGGTATAAAACGCATTCATCTTCAGGTCAAACCGGAAGGTGTTCAGCGCATAGTGTCGCAGTGCTGCTCTGGCCTTAAAGGCCCAGACGATGTACATCACGCCGCAGGTGAGCGACAGAATGCCGCTTAAGGCCAACAGTGTATCGCTGCCCGTGTCGTAGCCCGCCAGGTCCGGTGAGGCCATCACGCCGAACTGTCGTCCGAGCCCAAAACAGACGGCGAGCCAGATGATAAACAGATTGCCGCAAACCGGATATCCGGTGGTGTCGCTGATAATCTGCTGTTTTCGGTACAGCCACAGTAACGGCCAGATGCCGCAGGTGGCGACGGTGAGTAGAACAAAATGCAGGGTTGGCGTCGTCAGTCGCTGGCTGAGTGTCGAAATGTCGGTCATATCGTATTGTCCTTGATTGATTTTGCTGTAAACCGGGGATGCGCCGGGTTACCCGGCGGTCAGTGTCGTGCATTCGGGCATATCAGCCAGAACCTTGTGAACGTTTCCAGCCGAAGGGGTAAAGTGCCCCACCTGTTTGTCGTTGACGTAAATCTCAAACGACGTTGCTTTTCTGATGGCATCAATGAACGACAGCCAGGCGTTGTCGCCGTTACGCCAGCCCAGAGAGGACGGCAGGGGGAACGTCTGGTCATCCGTGACGACGGTGATGGCGGTTTTCTCATCCTGTGAATCGGCACCGCTGCCGTCAGGCAGGGTGAGCATGACGTGATGCTGCAGGATATTCTGGTCGTCAGGGTTGCCGGTGCAGTTCAGGTTCATCATCACGTTTTCCGGGCTGGTGATGATGTACTCGGTGACGCCCATACCGAAGCCACTGCTCCACATATTGGGGACCGCCTGTGCCGTGATGGCAAAGGTCAGTAATCCTGCTGACAGGATGGCGTGCATGAATCGCATGGTATTTTTCCTTCTCAGTCAAAAATGTTGTTGGGGGGCAGCCGTGTTACATGAGTTGTTTACCCACGACGATAAGTCCGGCCAGCCAGCCGATATACTGTGGGCCCACAAGCCAGAACAGACGGGCCTTGAGTAATCCGGTCATTCCTTCGCGGGTGTATACCGCATCCGGCATCAGCCATTGTCGAAGAGCAGCACCGACCGTCATACCGGCTCCGGGCCCAAGCGTCATCCAGAACAGATATTCCATTCCCTGACCAAAACTGCGTATCTCGCCGGTACTCCCGAACACGTTAAACAGCACGACCACAAGCGCGATGGCGAAGGCAATCGCGAAATATTTAATGACAAGCGCCATGTTCAGATTTCCTTATTTTCTGCACTGCTGAGCAGCGCTCAGCATGTTGTCCATGAAGCGCGGGGGGACATAACCGTATTGCTGGTTCATTTTCTCCAGCTCCCCGTGCGTATATTTCGTTTTGAGGTCATCCCGGATACATCCGCAGACGGCGGTAGTACCGCCGCCTGATTTGCATCCCCGGATAAACTCGCGTTCATTTTTGTCGCCACAGCCGCTCAGGGTTACGGCAGACAACATCAGGGTGAAGAGCAGCAGAGGGCCTGCGACAGGTTTCACGATTTGACTCCTTTGGGTCTGGATGGATGTTCAGGGTGTTGTTCCCTGAAGGTGTGAATGACATCACTGATAAAGCGAAAGTGGGGCAGTGCGCTGATAAATCCCTCTTCAGTAATGAGCGAACTGATTTCGCTCCGGCGACGGAAGGTTTGCTCTGAGAGTGAGGCCGAGATAATGTCTTCCAGCCGGAACACCCGAAGGCTCCCCCGGCAACAGACGACCAGATACCAGTGCTGATGCCGGTAAATCAGGCGGTAAGGCTCCTGCTCATCGTGACGGACACCGCCGACCAGCAGACTGACCACCCGGTGATGACAAATGGCTTCGGCCAGACGATGAAAACTGTCAGCCTGTGTCCATGCTGGCGGTAAGTCGTGCCAGATAAAGCAGGGTGAGGTGCCCGTTTCATTCATCAGCAGGTGCATCAGTTGCCGGTTCTGCGACGGGATAATGCGTGCGATACCGGTACTGCGGGCAAAGGAAACGGCCCCCGGAGAGTGATCACGCGTGGCGCTCTCACTGAGCCGATACGTGCCGTTCTCCCCGATAATGTCGAGGTGGACCAGCCGTTGATGTAAGTCACGACGCAGGGTGCGTATCGATACACCAAACTCACCGGACAGTGTCTGAAGGGTCAGCGTTTCTCCGGCCATTAACCGGCTGATAATGACCGACAATCTGACGGCCAGCCGGTCGTAGCGGGCCTCTTCATCGGGTCGTTGCATGGACGCTCCGTGTGCGATAAATAGGTTGATATTTCATGCGGTTATTATGCGGGCGGGGAGGGACACGTTATGTCCATCCCCCGTAATGGCGGAAAAGAAAAAGTAAAATTCATCTTTCAGTAAACAGGAGAATTAACAAAGGGTTAGTGCCAGGTAGCTGAAATGACGACAGCATGCTGACACGCCCTGTCATCAGTCGTGCCGTAGCGAGTACGGTCAGCGGCTCAGGCTTTGTGCAGGATGGGCTGACCCTTATTAACGTTACGGTGCACTGAAGATATGCTCGCACTGCGTGCAGCCGTATTCATCAAAGACGGTACCGTCCAGTTGTTCTCCGGCCAGAGAGCCTGCCACCGCACCAGCACAGGCGCCGGACAGAAAACCAATGAGGCCTCCGGCTATCGTACCGACAACCGGAATGACTGAACCTATCAGCGCACCGGTGGAGGCTCCTTCAAGCCCGGCAATGCCTCCGGCTGTTGCGCCAATGACCCCACCCGTCTTTTTACCCACATGGCGCAGTCGTATGTTTTGCGAACCGCAATTCGGACAATGCATTTCTTTCTCCCTTATTACTGGCAATAAATAGCCGCCTTCATGAGCTGGCGGACCGTGTATCAGAGAGACCTGGGTACCGGAACAGAAAGCATAGCTGTGACTTAGCGCGAGAAGCATACGCACGGGTATTTTGTGGGACAGTTGACCCGGGAGAAGGAATAACGACGGTAACAGGGTATCGGGACCCCGTTTGTTCTTACTGGACACATTAACCTCCGTGAGTGAAATAACAAAACGGCAGCACTTCTGCTGCCGTTCTCACACCGGTAATATAGGTCTGAAATTATTTTGAATGTCATTTCTGGTCTGTATTACTGCCTCCGCTCACCTTGTTTTTAGCGCAAAGCCCTCACTCACCACCACAGGTTTTTCGGTAATGGTCATTAATCAGCATTTCCAGCATATCACTGATGCGAACTCCGCTACGTTCTGCCATAAAGTCCAGTCGAGTTTTTGTTTCGTTCTTCAGGTACGTATTGAGTGCTTTTTTATCGGTACGGGACTGACGTAATTTTTGCTGGTTCCAGGCTTTATTCAGGTTCAGAAGGAATAAACGCTTTGTATCCGGTGCATCGTCCCATAAGTCGATCGCCGTGCGCAGGGCTAAATTGCGTTCAGAATGACTCAGGGGGGTAAACCAGGTACTCATTCCTGGCGTTGAAATATTTAATGAGAGCCCGATAGTGGGCGCATTTCTTTCTTCCTGAAGCGATTTGAGGCTGTTCCATGCCCACAGTACCGCGTCTTCTTCATTAGGTAACCATTTCAGCGGAGCTGGTTTGCTGTAAATATTTTTCCACTGGTCTTTCAGCCTGTCCATGACCTGGCGCTTGAGATGATTTACCGGTGGGGTCGGAATAATAATGTTGTCGAAAAAAGAGATGATAATATTAATTCTTTCCTGGTGGCTTGTCGGAGATACACTCAGATTCATTCGCTGATACCAGTTCTTTCCGAACTCTGCATTTGCTGGTTTGTCAATACCAAGTTCGTAGTCTCCGGCCTTGCAAATATACGCCCATAACCAGAATGTTGCCCGTTCATCCTGTTCTAGCCAGTCAAAACTTTCCAGCGGAAGGATGTTTTCATCACGGGCTGTTTCCATATCAGAAAAAAGTCTTGCCCGCTGTTCTGCATTCGGTATGAACTGATTAATCAGTTTGTTGAGTGCCTGTCGACAACTTTCTGCATCCTGGTGAGGAATGTCACGGGTGTTAATTATTTTATTAATACCCAGCCACCCGGCATAAAAAGCACAGACTCTCAGGTCACGGGTTTTTATAAGATGTTGTCTGCCATTGTCGTAATGTACAACCATTGTGGATACCTGTAATCGTAAACTACATAGTAGTGGTTATGGTGGTGATTGTTGTAGCTACACAGTATCACGATGATGGTTTTATCGTCACTTAAAAACACATCTGGTAGTCATCGTGAGGTTTTATTGTTGATTTATACTGGTTTTGACAAGGTTTTACCATGGTTTTAAAGTTGTCATTTTCTTTGTTTATCTCTCAGATGCTTCTCTGTTTACTGGATGAGTATCGTCTCAATAGGTTATCTTGTTCTCCTGCATGCTTTCGTTTTCATCCCCATCATGGTGCCTGGTTCGCTTCAGGGGGCATTTCTGGTATCAGGTCGGGCTGCCATGAGGTATTTCCATTTTGTTGCTCATAATCAGGATTGAGGGCTTCTGCGGGCAGTGATGATACGGGGTTAATTTGATTGAGGTTATTTGATATGACGTGGTGTCTATTTTCATGTTATTGAAAAAAGATAATTCCAGAGTAACTGATGCAGGCGTTTGTTGTAGGTAAGTGCTGTATGGCGTGGTTATCTTCATAGCTATTGTTATGCCTGGCGTGTTGGATTGGTATTAATATATTAAAGAAGGGGTCTTATCATTTGTAACAGTAATCGATGATGTGTTATCAGTAAGTGGGTTATGCCTGGGAGGTATTATTATCTGAAGGTATTCACTAAGGGGATAGTACTATTGGATGGTATCCATTGAGCAATCATTGCCATCAGGTAAGAAATACACCATTCAATGTAGTCACAACCTGAATGTTTAGCACTCATTAAAAATCTATCATTAAGAAAACAGAATTGAATTGAGTCGATATTACCATTGACTAGTCCTCGTCAGGATAAAAGTGAAGATGATTAACATCAGTAATCTAATAATCATAACGACAGGGTGGTTACTGGTTAACAGTAACGTTTTGGGTGAATGGTCATGCCTGAAAATCAGCAGGTGAGTATCAATGGTTTATTACTGGTCTGCGTATTAGTGATGAGCGTTAAATGCTCAGTCAGTGAACTAACCTGTAGTAAGCCTGTCGGTATTGCTCTGTCTGCCTGATATTGACGCTTACAATACCTGTCAGTTACAGATACTACGGTGACCCGTTATCCCTGAAAGTTTTTTGATATGTGTAAACAAGGCCATTGGTAACGACTGTAAACGGGGCATTATCCGTGTTGGTGATAATAGTCATGATTGTATCGTAAACAGAATAACCCGATTGAGGTGACGTGGAATAGGGTGATTATCCTGGTAATCACCGCAAGCTATTTAATAAGTAATTGAGCGCTGTAGTGTCTTATACCGCCATAGCTTCCTGTGAGCCTGCATAAGCGCATTGAATAACACGATAGTGGAAATCTGTGGTTAGTATGAATATGGCGCTCCTGATGCGTTACAGGGCGTTTTAGCAGTAGTCCCGATAACGATTATTTATCGGGCTTATTGAACGGGGTAATAATATCATGACAGCAATGAGGGACTGGTACAGGGGCTCTTGCCCCGGGTATATACATCCCTCTGGGGTAATATTTGCTTTTCAGGGTAACCACAACCTATTTTGGGTCCAGGTCAATACAAGGGCATCGCAATCTTCAGCTGCTTCTGTAAGCCAGAATTGCAGCGACTTAACAGTTTCGATCTTCGCTACTGGCCTGACATTGCCGGGATCATTCGCTCACTGGGGATGGAAGAGGTGGAGGTAACATTCAGGGATGAAGCGACAGAGGCAATTATCAACGCCCGCAGACCTTCACAGACGGATTTCTTCAGAGCGTTATTCGATAACATCAGTAACCAAAAAACCGGGGATTACTACGCCTTGTCACGGAGTTTTAAACTCTCCGATACAGCACTGGCGACTATTTGTAATATCACCCGTGATTTGCCACCCGATGAACTCGTTGACGCCGCTTATGTCAAGCGTACCCGCCATCGTCTAACGGGAAGACTGTTTTTTCGCAGCCTTCGGGTCACCCGGCATTAGAACCGATTTCTGAGAGGCGATTACCCTTTACGCAATCATTCTGCCAGCCACGATATTTTACTGAAGCCAGCCGTCTCTGAGGGATCGACTGGCGGACTCGCTGAAGGCAATAAGTTTTTTTTAACAGCACCGGTAATGGTTATGAACGATAACCCACCGGAGTCCATTTTAATGAGTTACACATACGACCCTTACTGGCAGCAACGCATCGCTGATACCTTCAGTTGCGCTCTTAACGCTTACACCCGCTTACTGGCCCTGCGTGTTGACCTCCGTCTGCCGGATACGCCAGCGGCCACCGATGCTGCTGTTATCTCCCGCTTCACCGATTCCCTGAAAGCCCGGATTGATGCCCTTCAGACGCGTCAACGTCGCGAGGGCAAACGCGTCTGGCCGACCACGCTGCGTTTTATCTGGGCGCGGGAGTTTGGTGAAATCAAAGGGAAGAAGCATTACCACGCGGTGCTGTTGCTGAACCGCGATACGTGGTGCGGACCGGGAGATTACAAAGACCCGGATTCGCTTGCAGGTATGATTAAACAAGCGTGGTGCAGCGCCCTGAAGGTGGATGCACAGGCGCATGCCGTTCTGGCTCGTTTCCCGGCGAGTCCAGTCTCATGGTTGACACGTGGCGATGGTGCTCAACTGCAACAGGCCCTGTCGCAGGCGGCCTATTTAGCCAAGCTGGAGACCAAAATCACCGGTGACGGTGAGCGTAACTTCGGTTGCAGCCGTGGCTGAGCCAGACATATCTCGATTCATCAGGCCTGATTGTGCGGGCCGGGTAATTTTTTACAACGTTCCCCTATCCTCTGAGGCGAACCGGTAACCCCATGATTCAACCACCACCGGACGTCTCCCGATAGCCATATCCTCAGAGGGAGAAAAATACCATGACCACGTTGAATACGAATATTAATGCCAGCCCTGACACACTGCTTTCAGCTCAGGACCCGCTTATCGACATGACCTTTATCACCACGTTTACCGGGATGACCGACAAATGGTTTTACAAACTGATTGGCGACGGGTTGTTTCCGAAACCCATCAAGCTGGGGCGCAGCTCCCGCTGGCGCAGAAGCGAGGTGGAAGCCTGGATGCAGCAGCGTATTGCTGATTCCCGTGGCGTCTGAGCAGGGAGGATATCTGAATGGAAAAACGACGCCGCACTCAGCCACAGGCCATCCCGGTTCGCTGGACGTGTCCCCGTTGCCGGCGACAGTACTGTGGCGCCAGACCCTGTCCCGTTTGTTTCAGACCCACCGACGCACCTGCGCAACCGTAACCTTTCTGTATTCCGGTGCCGACCACCAACCGTACCGACCCGCTAACGCATAACTGAACCGCCATTCACCCTGCCACGCTGCCCGTACCGGGACGGCTGACGCCTGCGTGTCGTCTGGCGGTAAGGAGAGTACCACTATGTATGCAAAATCGTTTATGGCTCTGGACGGCAACGGCCGTCTCACGGGAGCCATAACCGCGCAGACCGCGCCGTATGACCGCTACAGCTGCCATCTGTGTGCCAGTGCCCTGCAGTACCATCCTGAATACGACACCGAACGTCCGTGGTTTGAACATCATGCAGCAAAGCTTTCGGAGAACGGTCGACAGCACTGCCCGTATGTAAAGCCCGGGGTGAGGGAGACCCGCCATATCCGGCAACTGCAGTCTTATGTACCGGAAGCCCGTCCCCTGGTTTTCTACGCAGACTGGCACTGTCACGGCTGCGGCAGTGATTACCACGGTGAGCGCTACTGCCTCACCTGCCGGACGGGCGAGCACAGTGATGTGCGTGCTGATACCAACCGGATAGAGGAAGTGACGGCATGCGCATGCTGAAATGTTATCTGGCCAATGACCGCGAAGGCCACTTCGCGACAGCCGGGGAGGCCGTGAGTGCGCCGGGGCAGATATGGAGCTGCGCGTCCTGCGGCTGTCGACTGGTGCTCCATGCGGGGACATACGGGGAGCCGCCGTGGTTTGAACATGACCAGCAGAGCGTGGCCCGGCATGTGCTGATGGCCTGCGCCCACCTTGACCCGGAAGTGAAAACCGAAGCCCGGCACCGAAAGCTGCGCAGTCTCATCAACGGGCTGGAAGCGACGGTAATGGTGCTCTCCTGGTACTGCGTGTGGTGCGGCGACCATTACCAGGGCGTGAAGCACTGTCCCCGGTGTCTGACTGGTATCTACAGCATCGAAGAAGCGCACTGGCAGAGAAACTACTGCTGCAGTACCAGATAGTTCCCCGTCTTTATGAACCAGATACCGCCGTAGAGGCGGTGTCCTCCCTGATTTAACCTAAAGAGAGTCTGCATTATGAATCATTCTTACATACGGGCGTCTGATGCTGTCAGCGCGGATGCCGTCAGCACGCGTGCATTTCTGCAACAGGCCGTTGACCATTACCCGCGACTGGCGGCATTCAGCTTTACGCTGGCGCTACCGTATCGTGAAGCCATGAGCGAATACCGGTCATTGATTCTGCGTTTTCACTCTGAAGTCTGGCAGCGCACCGGCGAATATTCGCGCCAGCGTCAGCAGGCACGACATCGTTCACTCCCGACGCTGTTACGCTGGATATGGGAGACGGCCAGCGCACCGGAGTGCAAAATGGTGCTGCTGCTCAATCTCGATACGCTGGGTACAGGGCGAAACCTGCAACTGACCGACAGTGCGCCTCCGGGGCTTAACGCCATCATCGCCGACGCATGGCAAAAGGTGACCGGTACCGCCTGCACTGACGGCGTAACGAGTATGACGCAGATCATTATTAACCGCGTCGCTCAGGGAGTCTTCGCAACACCCTTTAACCAGCTTACCGTGCATGTTAAGGCCATGTCAGAGCCAATAGCAACGGCCAGAACGGGGATGATTTGTCCGTGAAAGTAATAGCTTCTCTAATTAATGGGGGAGTTATCCAGGTCTTCCCCGGTGTCTGCAGCGCCGATATAATCCCTGAATGAAAAAAGCTCACGATACCTTACCCCCGGAACAAACCGTCACAGCACTTGCGCATTTCGCCTGGTGCGCCCTTGTCGCCTTACGTACCGCTCAGCAGGATGGTCAGGCATTGTCGCCACTCAGCACGCATGCATTTATACTGCGCTGGTTAACGGTGGCGTATAAGCAAAAACGGTTTCCACGTGCAATCGCATCTGATATTGAGGGATTGCTGACGCTGGGGCGTAACAAAGGCCTTGCCGCCAGCTTATTCAGTCGTCTGGAATATCTGTGGTCTTCGTGCACCGGACCGGTGTCAGCGCAGTCGGATTTGTATCGGCTGACGTACGCAATTGAACAGCTTAAATCGCGGGGCTGGGTCAATGCAGCGGTGAGTGACAGGGACTGGGACAATGAAACGCTTCTGGTCCTGGAATACAGCGATGCGAATGCACTGCTGGTAAGGAAGTCGGCACTGACCTGCGGATTTTCGGATGGAGGGAAACTCGTTGCGCCGGTTGAGTTTCTTGTGAATGGCGACTTGTCAGCCTGTATGGCTGTTTTTGCGGCTCATACACTGTCGGCTGTCATGCTGGAGTCGAATCGGATCGTGTTACAACCTTGAGCAGTAAAACAACCGTTCTCAACCCGCAGCAAAGCTCATCACTGTCCACGTCTGTCTTTCTGTAAACCGAACGGGTGTTGTTCCTGGTCGCGCTAATGCACCGGCGGCTGAGATATTCATATCGCTGGTACAGGTATGAGATATGCGTAAAGTCCGGGCGTTGCAATTCCTTTAATCTGAAAAAAATAAATAAGCCCGGTTTACGTGAATAATAAGAAATGATGGAAACCTGAAACTGTCGCCAGTTTTTCACATGCTCAGTCACGTCCAGCTTCTCAATTTCTGATAAAAGTACAAAATCAGATATTTCACGTGACTGGTGATATTTTGTACAAATATACACCCTAAGCCAAATTGATCATTTTCTGTGCATCCTTATCCCGCGGGGCCTGAAGGGTTATGGTGTAAAATTCTTATAAATCAGAAAGATGATATTTTTTTGTTAAAAGCCAGGAATGTAAATCTTTGTTACATTTTTTCATTTTCGATCTGGCAGGGAACGTTCCCAAACTCCAGCCATTGGGCCTTATCCGAAATTTTTCATTTCAGACAAATACCCAGAAAATACAGTGTCGACATGCTGGTGGATGGAATGCGCCCGCTTTTTTTGGTTCCGGGATTTTTATTTACGTCGGATGACGCGAACCGGAAAGTTGTTCTGGCTGGGTAATTTTTTCTTATTTATTTTTCACTGGCATTGACCGTTTCTATCACTCCATAGAACAGGGACAGCCATGTCTAATTCTTCCTTTCAGTCCGAAATCCCTAAAGCGCGTATTAATTTAAAACTTGATTTGCATACCGGTGGTGCGAGCAAGAAAACGGAGCTCCCCCTGAAATTGCTCGTGGCGGGCGACTTCAGTAATGGTCAGGAGTCTGCCCCTTGTCTGAGCGCAAAAAAGTTGATTTGAATAAAAATAATTGTGATTCTGTCATTTCTGAATATTCCCCAAAAGTCAATCTTACCGTTAAAAACACGCTTGCTGATGATGGCAGTGAAGACAACATCAGTCTGACCTTCCGGAGCATGAAGGACTACCAGCGTCGGTGAGACATCCGCGTCATACAACTCTTTGAACGCAGCCACTATCTCACGGGTGGTCATCCCTTTGGCGTACAGTGACAGGATTTGGTTATCCATCCCGGTGATCCGGGTCTGGTTTTTCTTCACCAGTTGGGGCTCGAAGGAGCCGTCACGATCGCACGGCGTACGCAGTTCCAGCGGGCCATCGCCGGTGGTAACGGTTTTTGTGAAATAGCCGTTGCGGGAGTTGGCACCCGGTTTAGACTGATGTTTACCGTAGCCGAGGTGATGGAGCATTTCGGCGTTGAGGCGGCGCTCAACGCTGATTTTTTTCAGCAGGCGATCGAACTGGTTGAGATCGTCAGGGGTTTTGAGATTTTTGGTCAGTTCGTTAGCCAGAGCCTACAACTGTTTTTCGTCCATAAAGTAACCTGCTTTTGATGTTGAATTGAACATATCAAAATCAGGCAATTACACAAACTTGTGTACAGGCTCCATACAGCTAACCCGGCCCGTCACATCGTAATGTCAACCCGTAATGCATAACATCATGCAGCGTTCCATTAATGAGTCGGGAATCATATTCAACCTTCTTGAATCGCCACGGGTAATCTAGACACTTCCGAGCCGTTGATGGACTGACCCCACCCCGGTAGACGATCCTGCCCTATAGTAACGAGCGCATGGCAGACATGTCCCCGTTCTGGATGCTAAATGTTCTGAACAGCGCCGAACTGGTACTGGGGCAGTATCAGCGCCTGCAGCACAGCCCGCCAAGTACTGTGGTTCCGACCTTAATGGGGGCCGCCAGCTGTCAGTAAAGGTCAGTGTCTGACCCCGGAGACACGCGGACAGCCAAGCACCTACCAATCATCTGCTGGTCCCGCGCTAGCAAATCAGCCAGTTGCGTAAAGAAATGCGGCATGTTGTGCCGCTGGTTCTGAATGGTCAGGTTGGCAGCGCGATGACGAATGACATGCTGCCGCAGGCGGCTATCCCGGGAGAAGGGGGAAGGTCTGGCGTGAGTCTTCAGCGGTGAGCTCAATTGCTGCATGGGTCACTACCTTCGCCATATCTTGAGCATACTACCGGAGTAGTCCAGCAACAAAGTGGCCGAACTACTTCCATGGAACGTGGTTCTTCCCGATAAATAATCGTCAATACGGCGCTCGTTTAACGCTTACACATTAAATATTAATTAAGCCTGATTGGATGTTTTTCATTTTTTTTAATTGGTGTGCTTGACCTTCCAGTAACATCAACCTTTAGCCTTGTAAGAAATTGCTACAGCGCCGTTTTCGGATGGGCCGGGGCTGCCTGTGGCGTATGCAAGGATCACTGTTATGAAAATGAAAATTGGGGTTCTGATTGTGTCGGCCGCAATCATCGCCACTGCCGGGATTGCGTTTGCCCGGGATAGTGGCGGCAACGATGAGCCGGCCGCAGCGGCCGCACCTATGGCTCCCCAGGTTCCCGTAGCCGAAGTGCTCTCGCGTCAGATAGTCCCTTCGGCAGAGTTTACCGGTTCATTGGCGGCCCCAAAAACCGTAGAGCTACGCCCACGCGTTGGCGGTACCATCGACGCTGTCAGCGTACCTGAAGGCAGCATGGTGCGTCAGGGGCAGCTGCTGTTCCAAATTGATCCTCGTCCATTCCAGGTGGCTCTTGACAGCGCGCAAGCACGACTCAAGCAGGCAGAAGCGCTGGCTATCCAGGCCAATCGCGATTTTGAACGAGTTGGTCGGCTGGTGAACAATGGCGCGGTATCCCGGAAAGATTACGATGACGCCGCTTCTACACGTCATGCTCGTCAGGCTGAGGTGCAGGCTGCAAAGGCCGAGGTTGCGGCGGCGAAACTGGACTTGTCTTATTCGCGCGTGGTGGCACCGATTACCGGCCGCGTGGATCGCATGCTGGTGACTGAGGGAAATCTGGTCAGCGGCGGTGGTACGGGATCTGCGACGCTATTGACAACGATTGTTTCCGTCAATCCGCTATACGCTTACTTTGATATTGACGAAGCGACGTTCCTTAATTCAGTCAGCAAGGCACGTCCTGACGCAGTTAACAAGGTGGAAGAGCGTTTACCCGTGCATGTTGGGCTGGCGACAGAAAAAGGTTTCCCGCATCAGGGAACGCTCGATTTTGTCGGGAATCAGATCGATCGTAGTACCGGTACTGTCAGGGTACGTGCCGTAATCCCTAACGACGATGGGAAACTGACGCCAGGTGCCTTTGCCCGCGTGCAGCTGGCCACCGGTGCGGCACATCAGGCGATTCTGATTGACGATCAGGCGATAGGGAGCGATCAGGGACGCAACTATGTCCTGGTGGTGGGTGCGGATAATAAGGCGCAGTATCGCCCGATTGAGCTGGGCGCGGTGGTTGATGGTTTGCGCGTGGTCAAGAGTGGCCTGAAAGCCGGTGAGAACATTATTATCAAGGGGCTGGTGCGTCCCGGTATGGCGGTGACGCCGCGTTTGACCCCGATGCAGGCTTCTGGCGCGTCGGTTAGCGAGGGGGAAAAAGCCGGCTCCGTTGAAGGGGGAGGCCAATAATGAAATTCCCACACTTCTTCATCCAGCGGCCTATTTTCGCGATTGTGTTATCGGTGTTTATGCTGATAGCTGGCGCTCTGGCTTTCTTTCAGCTTCCGCTGAGTGAATACCCATCGGTAACACCGCCTACCGTGCAGGTTTCGGCAAGCTACCCTGGTGCTAACCCTAAGGTGATTGCTGACACCGTTGCTGCTCCACTGGAACAGGCAATCAACGGGGTGGAAGGCATGTTGTACATGAGTTCCCAGATGTCTGCCGACGGTCGAATGGTCTTGACGATTTCATTCCGGCAGGGAACCGACCCCGATATTGCGCAGATTCAGGTGCAGAACCGGGTTTCTCGGGCCTTGCCGCGCTTGCCGACTGAGGTGCAGCAGATCGGTGTCGTGACGGAGAAAACGTCACCGGATATCCTCATGGTTGTGCATATATTTGCACAGGGCGATCGCTACGATCCGCTTTATGTTTCCAACTATGCCATGTTGAACGTGCGTGATGAGCTATCACGCTTGCCAGGTATTGCCAGCGTCACGCTTGGGGGCGAGGGTGAATACGCGATGCGCGTCTGGCTGGATCCGACCAAAGTCGCTTCCCGCGGTTTGACGGCCAGTGATGTGACCGCAGCAATTCGTGAGCAGAATGTCCAGGTCGCGGCCGGTTCTGTCGGTCAACAGCCGAACAGCTCCTCTGCCTTCGAAGTCAGTATCAATGCCCAGGGGCGTCTGACCACCGTTGAGCAGTTTGGCGATATCGTGATCAAAGCTGGCGCTGACGGGCAGGTTACCCGCCTGCGCGATGTTGCGCGTCTGGAATTGGGATCGGACAACTATTCCCTGCGCAGCCTGCTGGACGATAAAAATGCCGTGGGTATGCACATCGTTATGACGCCAGGCGCCAATGCGCTGGACGTCTCTGCCTCGGTTCGGGCGACGATGGCGAGGCTGCAGGCCAACTTCCCGGAAGGTATCGAATACCGTATCGCTTATGACCCGACAGTGTTTGTCAGCGCCTCGTTGAAATCAGTGGCAATGACGTTGCTGGAGGCGACGGTGTTGGTGGTACTGGTGGTGATGCTGTTCCTGCAAACCTGGCGGGCTTCGATCATCCCTCTGGTCGCGGTACCTATTTCGTTGGTCGGTACTTTCGCCCTCATGTATTTGTTCGGCTTTTCGCTCAACACGCTGTCGTTGTTTGGTCTGGTGTTATCGATAGGTATCGTTGTCGATGATGCCATTGTGGTGGTTGAAAACGTCGAACGGCATATTGCACAGGGCCGTTCTCCGAAAGAAGCGGCAAGAAGGGCCATGGACGAGGTGACTGGCCCTATTTTAGCCATTACTTCCGTTTTGGCTGCTGTGTTTATTCCTTCTGCGTTCCTGTCAGGATTGCAGGGGGAGTTCTATCGCCAGTTCGCGCTGACCATCGCCATTTCGACGATCTTGTCTGCGATCAACTCGTTGACGTTGTCGCCGGCGCTGGCATCGGTTCTGCTTAGACCCCATCAGGATATGGCGCAGGCCGACAGGTTGACGCGCATCATGGATCGCGTATTCGGTGGTTTCTTCCGTCGCTTTAACGCTTTCTTCGATAGATTGTCGAACAACTACGTTGGCGCAGTCCGCCGGGCCGTACGCGGCAGTATCATCGTGCTGGTGCTGTATGCCGGTTTCCTGGGCCTGACACTGTTGGGGTTCCAGCAGGTTCCTAACGGTTTTGTGCCCGCTCAGGACAAATACTATCTGGTTGGGATTGCTCAATTGCCTTCCGGCGCCTCGTTGGATCGCACGGAAGCCGTAGTGAAAGAGATGTCCCGAATTGCGCTGGCGGAACCTGGAGTGGAAAGCGTCGTGGCGTTTCCTGGGTTGTCGGTAAACGGCCCTAACATGCCTAACTCCGCATTGATGTTTACCATGCTGAAACCCTTCAGTGAACGTAAGGATCCTTCGCTGTCTGCCGAGGCTATTGCCGGTAGCCTGATGGGGAAATTTAGCCAGATACCTGACGGTTTTGTCGGGATCTTCCCGCCACCACCGGTACCGGGGCTGGGCAGCATGGGAGGATTTAAACTCCAGATCGAAGACCGGGCAGGGCTTGGCTTTGAAGAGCTGACCCGTGTTCAAGGGATGGTTATGGCGAAGGCCATGCAGGCTCCTGAACTGGCAGGGATGATGGCCAGTTTCCAGACCAACGCACCTCAGTTGCAGGTTGATATCGACCGCGTCAAAGCCAAGTCTCAGGGCGTCGCACTGACCGATATCTTTGATACGTTGCAGGTGAATCTGGGGTCGCTGTATGTAAATGACTTTAACCGCTTCGGTCGTACGTATCGGGTGATCACTCAGGCGGATGCGCAATTCCGTATGCAGCCTGAAGATATCGGGTTGCTTAAAGTGCGTAATGCCGCGGGTGACATGATCCCACTGGGAACGCTGGTGAACATTACCCGTACCTCTGGACCAGACCGTGTTATGCGTTACAACGGTTATCCGTCGGCGGATATTACCGGTGGCGCAGCGCCTGGCTACTCCTCCGGACAGGCAACGGCAGCTATTGAGAAGATCGTTAGTGAAACGCTGCCTGAGGGAATGACATACGAATGGACCGATCTGACTTACCAGGAGAAGCAGACTGGCAACTCGGCGCTGTATATCTTCCCGTTGGCGGTGTTCCTGGCGTTCCTGATCCTGGCCGCACAATACAACAGCTGGTCGCTGCCGTTTGCGGTGCTGTTAATTGCCCCAATGGCATTACTTTCCGCGATCGCCGGGGTTTGGCTATCGAATGGAGATAACAACATCTTCACGCAGATTGGTTTTGTGGTGCTGGTGGGACTGGCGGCGAAAAACGCAATCCTGATCGTCGAGTTCGCTCGCGCCAGAGAGAGTGAAGGCGTCGATCCTCTGGCTGCCGTGCTGGAGGCCGCTCGCCTGCGTCTGCGCCCGATACTGATGACCTCGTTGGCATTTATTGCGGGGGTTGTGCCTTTGGTGATCGCGAGCGGTGCCGGTGCGGAAATGCGTCATGCCATGGGGATTGCCGTGTTTGCCGGGATGCTGGGGGTGACGCTGTTCGGACTCTTGTTGACGCCAGTGTTCTATGTCGTGGTCCGTAAGCTGGTTATTCGCCGGGAAATCAAGCAGGCACAGCGGGCAATCAGTGATTCACGGCCATGACGGGCGGAGAGAGAATAATGAAAGCAGAGTATGAAATGAACCATCGTATTAATAAACTCTCGGTGCTGGCGATGGCGCTGGTATTGGCCGGTTGTACTATGGCGCCGGACTACGAACGGCCTTCTGCACCAACGAGCTCAAGCTATCCTTCGGGAGCGGCTTATGCTCAGGGAACAGTTTCAGCGGCTCAGACTGCCGTGGCTGATATCGGTTGGCGCGATTTCTATCGTGATCCGTTGTTGCAACAATTACTTGAGGTCGCGTTGGCAAACAACCGCGATCTGCGCAAGTCGGTGCTGGATGTTGAGGCCGCGCGGGCTCAGTACCGGATCCGTCGTGCCGATATGTTGCCAACACTGAATGTGGATGCGGGCGCTACCGTGCAGCGTCTGCCCGCAGATGTCAGCCCGAGTGGTACAACGCAGATAACGCGGAGTTATGAGGTTAATGGTGCGGTGTCAGCCTGGGAGCTGGATTTGTGGGGACGGGTTCGTAGCCTCAGCGATCGGGCGCTGGCAACGTACCTGGCGTTGGATGAAACACGGATTGCGGCAAGGCTGAGCCTGCTCGCTGAGGTGACAAACGCTTATCTGACGTTGCGTGCGGATCAGGAGTTGCTGCAACTGGCTCACGATACGCTGAGCACGCAAAAGAGGACTTACGCATTGACCCAGGCGCTGTTTGATGCGGGTAATGCAACGCAAATTGATTTGCGGCGCGCAGAGATTGCGTTGCGTACTGCGGAAGTCAGTCAGGCTGCTTATACGAGGGTGGCGGCGCAGGATCGCAATGCACTGGTTTTGCTTTTAGGGCAGCCATTGACGGCCGAACTCTCGGCCAGCCTGGATAAGGCGAATACCTTGCCCGATGACATCATCCCTTCCGCGTTGCCGGCGGGCTTGCCGGCAGAATTGCTGGTGCGTCGTCCGGATGTCCGTGCGGCAGAGCAGCAACTGCGTGCGGCCAATGCCAATATCGGGGCCGCTCGCGCGGCATTTTTCCCGGCAATCAGTTTGACAGGATCGGCTGGTACGGCCAGTTCGAGTCTGGACGGGTTGTTCGAGCCGGGGTCAGCGGCCTGGAGTTTTGTTCCGCAAATCTCGTTGCCTATTTTCCGGGGAGGCGCTCTGCGCGCCAATCTGGACCTAGCCCAGGTACAAAAGCGCATCGAAATTGCGAATTACGAGAAGGCGATTCAGGTTGCCTTCCGCGAAGTGGCTGATGGCCTGGCGGGCAGACAAACCCTGGACGATCAATTCCGTTCAGAACAATTGTTGGTGCAGGCCAGCCAGGCTAACTATGAATTGGCCTCACAGCGCTTCCGGGCCGGTATTGACGATAATCTGGCGGAGCTTGACGCGCAACGAGCGCTGTTCAGTGCACAGCAAACTCTGGTTCAGACCCGACTGGCGCGAATGAGCAATTTGGTCAATTTGTATAAAGCGCTGGGGGGCGGATGGACAGAAAGCTCTCCGGCTAAGCCATAACTCTCCGGGCAGGTTAACGCCACTGTCTGGCGATAAGGTCGGCAATACGTGGGTGGAGGGATAAAACCGCCCGCGTATTGCATTGTCGTAGGGATAAGGGGTTACGGCGCGGCAACCACTTCTTTTACTGCGAGGACTGCTACGTCTTCGTCTTGTTGCCCGACAGCCGGCAGAAAGCACAACTGAACGGTTTACTTGAAATACTTTGGGGCAGTATATATCCCCACCTCAGGTGAAACGCTTAGTCAGAGAATATAAGCACGAAAATTTTTGGCGATAGGGCTTGACCTTACAACGGTGGCAAGTTCTATCATTGAAGTTACTACAACTAAATAGGATATATATATGCAATTACATCTAGAAAATATGACATGCGGCGGATGTGCCCGGACAGTGACTAAAGTGATTCAAAATATTGATCCTGAGGCAAGTATCATAACTGATCCACCGACTCGTAAGATCGAAGTGAAAACTTCTTTATCTACTGAACAAGTTGCTAATGCTTTACGTGAGGCAGGTTTTCCTCCGAGAGAGTAGTTAACTAAAAATGGTTACCTCCCCGCTGTGGTAACCATTTTTTATCATGTATCCTTACGGTTAGAAGTATTTCTGTTATTATTATGCACCATGGTGGGGTGTTTAGATGTCTTGAGTTGTAGTTTTGATTTAATATGTCTATTACTTAACTCACTAATTTTTTCTCTATGTTAAATGTATTGTGTTCAATATTTATGTGTGATTTACTAAATCATCGGTTTTTTCTTTTAAGGCCTCATTAATGTATCATGTGACGTCAAGTATTTGTGGAGGGAGTATTTGGTTTTTTTTAAATATATTAAGAACAGGGTGGTATGCCAAATTTATCATCATAAAAAGTAAGAAGAGCGAAGTATACGTAAACCAAACGCTGTAAGTTTAAGCATGCCATTTTTGTTCCATGCACTTCTTGATAGCTCCGGGTTTTCAGTCATCAGCCGATACCTCTTCCTGTATCAGGTTATTCAGAGATTCATGAGGCCGCTCGTTATTGTATTACCTCAGCCAGCATAATGTAATTCTCCCGTACCTCATTCTGAGTTCTAAATAGATTAAAATCCAGTATTTATGTCCGATAGCGGCGGTTAAACAGTTCTGCTTTGCATTAGTAACCCGCGTCCCCGGTAGGCGTTGATACGATATGCTTCCCGCAGAGAATGCACCGACTGGTATTTCTGTGCCGGCCTTAGAACTTTTGCTTCAGCATCTCCTGAAGCATCTCCTTGTCCACACTCAGGCCAGCCACCTGTTTCTTCAGTAGCTGATTTTCATCCTCCTGCTACCGCATGTGATTCAGTTCTGAATGAGAAATATCGCCTTATTCCTTACGGTATGTAATGGGATTGTCAGGGCATCGTACAATAGCGTGTTCGACAGCGTGATGAACTACTATCCAGAAGAGCTTGACCGTACGCTCGAGATAATTCTCGATAGCGTGGAGGCTCATATAAAGGTCTATGTGTCGGTCAAGAATCTTGATGCCAGTATGGCGGTAGAAGTACTCAATGAAGTAATATCAGCAAATATTATTGCTATCTAAAAATCAAAGAGACTGATATGTTAGTCTTAAAATAATAGTCAGTTAGAGACTCAACGGACGGAACAAACTAGCTGGCAGTTCGTACTATGCCCATACTATTATGGAATGACGATATTCAATTTATGTCAAATTTTTCAAGTATTCATTCGTCAATTCTGGTTAAGCTGGGATTCGGCCCATCTGACATGTGATGTCGTAGTTTTCCTGATATTTTCGTGGTCATTGTTTATGGGGGGGAGAAGAACCTCGGCGCAAAAGACTGTCGGTGCGGTCTTATTTAAGGTGCTAGGGTTTTCTTTCGCTATACATGATTTTATACTAGCGAGAATATAGATAAAGGATTTGGGAGTGTAATGAATTTTAATGCTGTCCTCATATGCTATTATCCTGCGCTTATAATCCACTCCACTGAAAGTGTAATAGTACATGCTCCTGCTCGTAATCTTCCGGTGATATATCACTCAGGGCTTGAAGCCATTTCCAAGCCAGTAGATGACTCGCAAAACATCATCTGATATCAACATTCAAATATATGTTTCTGATAGTCCACTTTTCGGAGACTCTGCCAGTTCCTGGCGTGTCAGAATGTCCAGTTGATACCAGCAAAACCGCTGATATTGTCTCGCGCTGACACAACAGGACTGTCACTGGTTTTATCCGCAAGCCAGGCATATGAAGCGCCCAGTAGGGTGCCCCAGTGTTCATTAAACTGATGCTGCCAGCTCAGGGTAGTCTGCGTAGCATAAAATCCTGCGCTACGGTTGTATTCCCGGAAACCGGTTGTGCGGCTCTGGGCAGCATTAACGCCGTACCAGGTGTTAATGTACCGGGCGTCACCAAAAAGTGCCGCGCCCTGCAGGGCAACCGTATCTGTGTCGTTCTGCCAGGGCACGAGCGTCAGCGAGGCCTGGTACTGTACCCCCTGTGAATCCGTCAGCGGCAGAGTTGCACGGATTTCCGGGGTAAACCAGCTGTTCACCTGCCAGCCAACAGCAACCTGCGTGTTCAGTGCACCACGGATGTTTCCCATTCCTTTCAGTTTGTCAGAACCATCGCGCCACGATGAATTTTGATCGGCACGGCCAAAACTGTATCCGAACGCATTTTCAAAATAGAGGCCATTATCCGTCTGCAGGTCATAACCGATACCTTTTGTTGAGTCGAAGAAAAACGCGCCTTTACGGACCTGCAGGGAAGGCATCACTGTCCAGTGCTGCTTATCCGCGCCACTGTAGCGGGGGGCGTTTTCTCCCATTATCCCCACCGTCACTCCATCCTGATTGCCGCTGTCGGCAATAGCGGACCCGCAGGTCGCTGCCAGCAGGATCACTGTACACCCTGTTACAGACGAATACGTTGCCATCATATATCCCTCGTTTTATGTTTATGCATTACGGTAAGCTGTGACCCGCCCGGCCACCCGCAGTGGATTATGACGATGCTTTATCAAGACTCAGCGTGGAAACCATCAAGAAACCATCAAGGCAGAATGAATGAACACAAAACGTATTCTGATTATCGAGGACGACCGGGATGCGGCGAATGTGCTCGAAGCCTATCTTCGTCGTGAAAACTTCGGGGTCATACTGGCCCATGATGGAAAAGCAGGACTTGAAGCCGCCCTTACCCAGCATCCTGCACTTATTCTGCTTGATATCATGCTGCCGGGTATGACCGGAACAGAAATACTCAGCCGGCTGCGCCGCGAATCCGATGTTCCCGTGATAATGGTCACCGCAATGGGCGAGGTCCCGGACCGTATCGGGGCCTTACGCTTCGGTGCGGATGATTATGTCGTCAAACCTTATCATCCGGGTGAGGTCGTGGCCCGGGTGCAGGCGGTGTTACGGCGTGGGGCGGCAGCGCATGCTAGCGCTGAAAATTATCGCCGGGTGGGGGCCGTTGAACTCAACCGGGACACCATGTCAGTCGCTGTTATTCACGATGAAAACCGGGTGCACCTTGAGCTGACCCCCACCGAGTTTTCACTGCTGGACATGATGATGACCCGCCCCCGGAGCGTCTGTTCCCGTCAGACGCTGCTTGAACACTGCCTGCCGGAAAGTGATGCGCTGGAGAGGGTGGTTGATACACACATCTATAACCTACGCCGCAAACTGGAAAAAGCGGGGGTCAGCGGTGTGCTGACCAGCGTGAGAGGGATCGGTTACCGGTATCTGCAGCCATGAAAAAAAGAGAGTCCCGTTCATTATGGCGCTGGATTTGCGTCAGGGTGTTGTCGCTGGCGGCCGGCAGTGTCGTGCTTATCGCCCTGTGCATGTGGCTGCGTTTTGCCCTGCTGGATGCCTGGGTACAGCATCGGATGCCGGAGGCGGTACGACAGGAATTTCTGCATCTGCGGGAAAATCCCGATCTTAATCGCATCCGTTACCATGAAATTATTGATGACTGGTACGGACTGCAGTTCTCAGATCCGTCCATTGCGTCAACAGACTGGCTGACGCTGGGAGGGCTGGTCCTGTTTGTGACACCGCTGATAATTATGCTCGGTTTGCTGGCCGCCCGGCCTCTCGCCCGGCAGTTCGGTCTGCTGACGCGAGCCTCCGCAGCGATAGCGCAGGGGCGTTTTACCACTCGCTCAAAAATGGATGCAAGTGCGCCCTCTGAATTGATGTTGTTTACGCAGAACTTCAATACCATGGCCGAAAGACTTGAACGTTATGACCGGGAATTACGGGCATCTCATGTTGCAGCCGCGCATGAACTGCGCTCTCCACTGACGGCCGCGGTGGGCCGTCTACAGGGAATGATGGACGGCGTATTCCCGGCTGATAAAGCGCAGATGAATATGGTGATGAACCAGCTCCTGAGCCTCAGCCGTCTGATTGATGATTTGCACCTGCTCTCACTGGCTGATGCAGGGCAGCTTACGCTGAATAAACAACGCTTCTCACCCGCCGGATTACTGCAGGAAAAGATTGCCTGGCTACGGCCACAGGCTACCGCCGGGCATTTCGGTTACGACACGGATATCCCTCCGGGAGAATGTTGTGCGGACCCGCTGCGAATCGGACAGGTCTTTACCATTTTAATGGAGAACGCACTGCGTTACGCGACGGAAGGCGGGAAGCAAACGATACAGGGTTCCGTTCAGTCAGGCTACTGGACGTTCTCCTTCCGGGATTACGGCGCGGGCGTCGAACCGGATTTTCTGCCGGTGATGTTTGACCGGTTTACCCGTTCTGATGTTTCCCGTTCCCGTCATTCAGGAGGCAGTGGACTGGGTCTGTCGATTGCCAGAGCCATTTGTGAGTCTCACGGCGGAACGCTGACCGCCAGTATCCCGCAAGAGGGGAACGGACTCCTGTTTCGGGTGAAACTGCCCGTATGAGTTTTCTTTTTCACTTTTCTTGACCAAATCTTGATGGTTCGTCGAACGTATCTGGACACACCTGCGGTTTACTCATGGCAGCATTTTTTCCGGAGGCTGCCATGCCATCATATTCATTCATCCCCCTGATAGCGTCTTTGCTTTTCTGGCGACGGGGCTCAGCCCTGGTTTTCGCCCTCGCCCTGCAACTGACCGGCTGTGATAATGAGCCGGTATCCCGCCATGTCCCACCAAGACCGGTGATGACCACGGAGGTATCTGCCGGCAATCATGGTGGGCAGACGCTGATGACCGGTGAAATATTGCCCCATGAAGAGACGATTATCGGCTTCCGTACCGATGGCCGGATGGTGAAACGACTCACGGATGTGGGGCAGTCAGTGGTTGCCGGGCAGGTACTGGCTGAACTGGATGATACCGATTTGTGTAATCAGTACCGCAGTGCTCAGGCGGTAGTACAGGAAGCCGGGGCAAGCGTCAGGCTTGCTGAGATAAACCTGCGACGCATGACGCTGCTTGCCCCGCAGGGTGCGGTTGCCCGGGTTCAGCTTGACGAGGCCCGCACAAACCGCGACACGGCAACAGCAAAACTGCAGAGCGCTCAGGCCGACCTGAGCAGTGCAGCGGACCGTCTGGGGTATGCGCGACTGCTCTCACCGGTTACCGGGGTGGTCACCACCGTCAGCGCCGGTCCGGGACAGGTAGTGACCACCGGACAGGAAATCCTGCGGGTGGCGCAGTCAGGGGCCCGTGATGCGGTCTTCAGCGTACCGGGGGCTCTGGCTGACACCCTGAAACAGCAGCAGACACTCACCCTGCGTATGGCGGATAACCCGTCGGTGTCGGTAACCGGAACGCTGCGTGACATCAGCCCGCAGGCCGACACACAGACCCGGACCTGGCGGGTACGCTATGACCTTGAGAATGCACCCGCGGTAATGGCTATGGGGGCGACGGTCACCGGGTCATTACCCCTGGGCGGCAGTGAAGTGTTTCAGGTACCGGCATCTGCCCTGACGAGGAAAGAACAGAAACCGGCAGTGTTCGTGGTGGACACCGGCAAAAATCGCCTGCGCCTGACACCCGTTGACATTGCGGCCTATATGACCGATTCGGTGCTCATCCGCAAAGGGCTGACAGCCGGTGAACAGGTGGTCACTGCCGGGGTCAGTCAGTTACGTGACGGGGAAAACGTGCTGACGGAGAACCAAAAATGAAAAATGTTATGCACGCTTCCGGCGGTTTTAATCTTTCTGCCTGGGCACTGGCCCACCGACAACTGGTGGCTTTTCTGATGCTGATGGTCACGGTGACAGGCGTCATGAGCTTTCTGAATCTGCCGCGCAGCGAAGATCCGGCGTTTACCATTAAGACCACCGTGGTGTCGGCACAGTGGCCGGGCGCAACGGTAAAAGATACCGTCAGTTTCGTCACCGACACGCTGGAGAAGAAGCTCCAGGAAATCCCACATCTGGATTATATCGAGAGTTACACGCGTCCGGGCTCGTCGGTGATTTTTGTGAACCTGCGTGATGACACACCGCCGTCAGAGGTTGCGGGTATCTGGTATAGCGTGCGGAAAAAGATGGACGACATCCGGGCATCCCTGCCGGACGGCACCACCACCCCGGCCGTGGATGATGAATTCGATGATACATACGGCACAATTTATGGCTTCACGTCGGACGGCTTCACTCCCCGGCAGTTACGCGATACCGTCGATGATATCCGGACATCTCTGCTGGCTGTTCCGGGAACAGGGAAAGTTACGCTGCTGGGTGACAGCGAACAACAGGTGGTGATTGCTTTTGATCCACTGAAACTGTCGGGAATGGGACTCGATCTTCAGCAGGTGACGGCGGCTCTGCAGGCACAGAATGCCGTCACGCCCGCCGGACGTATCCGGACATCACAGGAAAATATGTCGGTGGAAGTCAGTGGCGCCTTCACATCCGTGGACAGCCTGCGGCAAATTGTGCTGCATACCGGAAACCGTTTTATCCCCCTCACCGATTTGGCCACGGTCACACTGCAGCAGGCAGATCCGCCCTCACCGGAGTTTAGGGTTAACGGTAAACCAGCACTCGGGCTGGCGATTTCGATGGCTCGCGGTGGAAATATTGTTGATTTTGGTCGGGCGCTGAACGCGACGATGGACAGGATCCGCACGCATCTTCCTTACGGGATCAGTGTGGAGAAGGTGGCAGACCAGTCGGCCGTAGTCAGTGACGCGGTGGGAGGATTCGTCCAGGTGCTGGTTGAGGCCGTTATTATTGTGCTGGCCGTTTCTTTTGTTTCGCTGGGCAGCCGGGCAGGTCTGGTGGTCGCCGTGGCCATTCCGCTGGTGCTGGCCATGACATTTACCGGGATGGAACTGGCCGGAATAGGGCTACAGCGAATCTCCCTCGGTGCCCTGATCATTGCACTGGGACTGCTGGTTGATGATGCCATGATCACCGTAGAAGCCATGGTGTCGCGGCTTGAGGCTGGCGATGCCCTGAGTGTGGCCGCCACGCAGGTATTTCGTACCACCGCGTTCCCGATGCTGACGGGGACACTGGTGATGATTGCCGGATTTATACCGGTGGGATTTGCGGCATCGAGCGCAGGAGAATACTGCTACTCCCTGTTTGTGGTGGTACTGACAGCGCTGCTGAGCTCATGGCTGGTTGCGGTTCTTTTCTCGCCGCTTACCGGCGTCTGGTTACTGCCGGAACAGCATTCACATCAGTCACATAAGCACAGTTTCTTTCACCGTCATTATACCCGCCTGCTCGACCGGGTGATGCAGCACCGGCGCAAGACACTCGGTTGTGCCCTGGCGATACTGATATTGTCCGGGGGCGGAGCCCTGCTGATGCAGGGTGAGTTTTTCCCAGCGTCCGATCGCCCGGAGCTGCTGGTGAGCCTGACTCTGCCGCAGAATGTCAGCCAGGCACAGACGCACCGCGACGTCCTGAAGTTTGAAGCGAAGTTGCGCGATAATCCTGATATTGACCATTACTCAAGCTACATCGGTTCCGGCGCTGTGCGTTTTTATCTGCCGATGGATGTTCTGCTGCAGAAAGAGAACATTGCCCAGCTGGTCGTAGTGGCGAAAAATGAAGCGGCGAGAAACCGGCTGCAGAAACAGCTTGAGCAGATCCTGTCGAAAGATTTCAGTACGCTCACAACCCGGGTATCCACACTGGAGCTGGGCCCTCCGGTGGGCTGGCCGGTCAGATACCGGGTATCCGGGCCGGATAATACCCGTGTACGTGAACTGGCCACGCAACTGGCAGGGATGATTGCCCGCAATCCCGATACCCGGGGTGTCAATCTGACGTCCGGTGAACCGGAGCGGGTCATCCGTCTGCGGGTGGATCAGACGCAGGCGCGTGCCACCGGCATGACGTCTCAGTCACTGGCAGGAACGCTTGCCACGCTGTTTTCCGGAACCACCGTGACCACCCTGCGCGACCGTAACCGCCAGATTGATGTGGTGCTGCGGGGAAATGAAGCCTCACGACAAAACCCGGCGTTACTGAATGCTCTGATGCTGACATCATCGACCGGGAATAAAGTTCCCCTGGGACAGGTCGCCACGCCAGAATGGACGCTGGATGATCCGGTTATCTGGCGTCGGCAGCGGTTGCCGTTTATCACGGTTCAGTCGGATACCGCGCCCGGCGTTCGTGCAGAGACCGTGTCATCGGCACTCTCTCCGGTGGTTGCCGGTTTCCGGGAGAGTCTCCCGCCGGGTTACAGTGTGGAGGAAGGTGGAGTGGTTGTGGAATCGGAGAAAGGAAACAGCTCAGTGTATGCGGTATTGCCTGTCACGCTGATGGTGATGCTGTTACTGCTGATGATTCAGTTACAACGCTTTTCGTCGATGCTGCTGGCCCTGCTGATGGCACCGTTTGGTTTGCCTGGGATAGTTGTGGCTATGCTGCCTTTTGGCATACCGATGGGGTTTGTGGCGCTGCTGGGGATCATTGCACTGGCCGGGATGATCATCCGTAATGCCGTCATTCTTATTAGCGAAGTGGATGTGGGGATGAAAAATGGTTTCACTGCGGATGAGGCGATCAAAGTCGCCGCGCTGCACCGTTCACGCCCTATCATGCTGACCGCTTCGGCGGCCATTCTCGGGATGCTGCCGATTGCCCGGGATGTTTTCTGGGAACCGATGGCATTTGCCATTATTGGTGGGCTGCTTTCAGCCACACTGGCAACGCTGACACTACTGCCGGCAGCAATAAGTCTAATCTTTCACTGGAAACCGTATCCCTGACGAGTCCTGCCGTATCATCGCCTAGTGCTTCGACTAATGATTGCAACCCGCGGATATGGGGATGACCGTCGCTGCCGGTTGCGACTGCTAGGATCATGGCGCCGGACGCCGCCATGACCTGCTGGATCGTGGTGAACTCAGGAGGGGATTCGGCGTGTGAGACAGCGACTATCTGTGACCTCCGAATGAGGTGAATGGATGGTTCGTCGTTGTCTGAGCGCGCACTGGTTCAGTCGTCTTTCCCAGAACCACTTCAAGTACCAGCGCAATTTCGAGCATCCAGGGGATGGGACCCAGCAGACGTTTGAGGATAGCACGCACCTGGTCCGGAGGCTGTTCACGCACTTCGTTATAGCCACATTGACCCAGCCGGGTCTGCACCTCGGCTTCGGAAAGTCCCTTCACGATATTCTCAGGGAGCATCTCCATACACCCTTCTCCGGAAATACCTGACCCGGCAGGTCAGGTATGTTGTTATGGCGATAAAATGAAAATCTGCCGGAGACATGGCGCGGTTAAGTGTATGGCGCATATGCTTTTACAGCAGTGTCATCACAAAGAAACCAGTGGCAGTCATCAGAAGCGAGCCAGTTACGTGCGTCAGTACGGAAATGACAGCCCATGCATAATTGCCATTCTGAAGTAACACCACCACCTCAGCAGAAAAGGTGGAAAAGGTTGTCATACCGCCACATATGCCGGTGGTAATAAAAAACTTCCAGGCGGGATCAAGGTGAGGCTGCCGGACAAAAAAGGCCAGTGCCATACCGATGATAAATCCGCCAACCAGATTAACCACCAGGGTACCAGGTGGAAGATTGGGGAAAAGTGCATTGAGACGCATGGACAGTATCCAGCGGATCACACAGCCGATCGATCCGCCTATCACCACCGCGAATAATGATTTGTACATACCACCTCGCTGAAATCAGGGCACCATCAGACCGTCATTCAAGGGAATAACGTGCGGTGATGGCCCGTTTTTCATTCATTTCATACAGTACGGGGATTCCCGTCAGGACATGCAGATCGGGAACCTTATTTTCATCAATCTGCTCAATAAACATGGTCAGCGCACGCAGTGTATTAGCATGACTGACCAGCAACATGGTTTCGCCACTGGCGACGCGCAGGACAATGACGTGGTGCCAGTAAGGCAACAACCTTCGTTGCGTCATTTCCAGACTTTCTCCCCCCGGCAAATCCGTCAGGGACACATGACGATAACGTGCCTCACGATGAAGTGAAGCAGGTGCATCCGGCAACGGAGGGGAGATACCACGATAGCTCCTCCGCCAGTGATAAACGATTTTCTGGCCAATCTGTTGAGTGGCTTCATCTTTGTTCATTCCCTGAAGCGCACCGTAATGACGTTCATTTAACCGCCATGATTTGTCCACCGGTAACCACAATTGATTCAGCGCTTCCATTATCAGCCAGAGCGAATGAATTGCCCGGTTCAGAACGGATGTGCAGGCTCCATCTATGATTGTAGTGGCACACTGATTCCGGACCGTTTTATCAGGTTTGCTGCGCGCCGGGTTTCCTCCACTCCTTTCAGCATCAGCGGGACATTTTCCCATCCGGTAAAACGATTTTGCGATTCAACTAACTTTCGCCATGGCGGAGTAAAATAATTTTCCCCATAACAACTACCTGTCTGTCACCCACAACTGAACCGGAAGGACCTGAACCCGTTGAGTTGTTTGTACTGATTACCCGGATTTACCTGGACTCCGGTCAAGGAGGTGACGCATCAGAAGATGGGCACCGCTCCCGATGAACAGCGCGATTACAACGGCACTGGTATCATCCGGCAGTATATTAAAAAAGGCATCAGCGATCAGGAAAACCAGACAGTTTGCCTGGATCCCCGTTGCTGTTACAGTATGAGTATTTTTCCGTTCACAGAACCACCCTACCCCTTCCCGTATCTGAGCATACGGGAAGGGTGACGGAATCAGCGTTTTTTGAAGGCGGCTTTACCGGCGAAGATGGCGGCATCACCTAATTCATCTTCAATACGCATCAGTTGATTGTATTTCTCAATGCGCTCCCCACGGCTGGGTGCACCGGTTTTCAGGTGACCAGCCCGCAGGCCGACGGTCATATCTGCAATGAAGCTGTCCACGGTTTCCCCGCTCCGGTGCGAAATAAAGGTTCCCCAGTTGTTATCCTGACACAACTGGACGGCTTCGATGGTTTCACTCAGGGTGCCTATCTGGTTCAGTTTGATCAATGCGGCATTGGCCAGGTTTTCATCGATACCTCGCTGGATATATTTCACATTGGTCACAAAGATATCATCGCCAACCAGCTCAACTTTATCGCCGAGCGCGCGGTGCAGGAGCTGCCAGCCGGCCCAGTCGTCTTCCGCAAGGCCATCTTCAATCAGGACTATCGGGAAATCCTTCACCAGTTGCTCATAGTAGCGGGTCATTTCGTCGGCGCTGAGCCGGGTATTTTCGGTACGCAGGGTATATTTCCCATCGACGTAGAATTCACTGGAGGCCGGATCCATGCAAATAACGATATCTTCGCCTGGGCGGTATCCCGCCTTGCTAATTGCCTCCACGATAAGCTCCAGCGGCTGACGGTTTGAGGAAACGGCCGGTGCAAAACCGCCTTCATCGCCCACGCCGGCGGATAAACCTTTTTCCAGCAGGACCTGACGCAGGGCCTGGTAGACCTCACTGCCCCAGCGAATAGCTTCGCGTACGGAAGAGGCTCCCCATGGTGCAATCATAAACTCCTGAAAATCAGCGCCCTGCCAGCGGGCATGAACTCCGCCGTTAATGATATTCATACAGGGAACCGGCAGCAGATTCGCGCCGACGCCACCCAGATAGCGGTAGAGCGGGGTAGAGGATAGTTGTGCCGCCAGGCGGGATACTGCCAGCGATACGCCAAGGATCGCATTAGCACCCAGCCGGCCTTTGTTTTCTGTGCCATCAAGGGCAATCAGACAGTTGTCGATTTCTTTCTGGCGGCGTACATCGTAGCCCTGCAGGGCATCGTTAATTTCGGTATTGACGCACCGGACCGCATCCTGAACACCTTTACCGCCAAAACGTGTCTTGTCATCATCGCGATGCTCGATGGCTTCACGGGAGCCGGTGCTGGCACCGGAAGGAACGGAGGCACGGGCCATACTGCCCCCTACAGAAGTCACTTCAACCTCTACGGTCGGGTTACCGCGGGAATCCAGAATTTCTCTTGCGATGATACATTCAATTTCAAAGCTCATAAGTTTGACCTTCTTTTAAGGGGCTGGAATATGTTTAATCAGAACATCAACAGAAAGGTGATTGATGAATTCGAAAGAAAAGGAGGAAAAAACCCCGAACAGGCGGTTTTCATGCCCCAGCATGACCAGATCGATATCTTCATGCTGAACAACGGCCTCAACGTCCCGGAAACGATGGATGCTGACGATGGACCTGACGTTGATATCAATACTGCTGGACTCCACCAGACGGCTAAGCATTGCCTTTGCATCAATAACTTCGCGGGACTGACGGTCTTTGGTTAATGAGTCACTGGTATAATCCAGTTCCCTATAGTCAGCACTGAGATGCCCGACAGTAATACGGGTGCCCATCTCTTTTGCCAGACGTTCTGCCTGCTCAAGCAACAGCAGACCATCGGTTTCATTCTGTACAAGTAACAAGGCATGCCGGTAAATTTGCATAAATCACCTCTTATAAGAAGCGAAGCGGTTGGTCAGCCAGGGGAGGATTTCTTTTTTCCGGCTTGTCATGCCGGGCAGCGATACCTGGCGGGAGCCTGTCAGGCTGCTGTCTGAAAAAAGCAAAACGGAGTTCCGGCTGGTAATGTCTGTCACCATCAGGATCACCATGTCCAGCACGCTGTCCTTGCAGGTTTTATCCATTTCCTGCAGTAGCTCAGGCAACAGGGGAGTAATATCAGCCATGTCGCGGACCTCAATTTGTGACAACAACAGCGGCACATCATGGATCCGGTAATTTTTGGCGTCACGATTGAGTAAAACCGACGCGGATTGCCCGGTTATATCTGTTTTGGCTCGCAGCAGCCCTGTCACAAACTGGTCATAATCGATACCGGCGATTTCCCGCAAAACAGCCACGGATTCCTGATCCTGAGTGGTGGTGGTGGGACCCGTCAGCGCAACGGTATCACTGAGGATCGCCCCCATCAGCAACACAGCCTGAGCGGCAGTCAGCGGCATCGGAATGTCATGCATGAGAATTGAGAGAATTACTGTTCCGCAGCATCCTACCGCCCGCACCCAGACATCCGGTGGATTGCGGGTAACAAGGGTACCAATACGATGATGGTCAATGATGCCGATGACGTTGCTGTCCATCAGCGAAGACGGTCCCTGCTCTGCATCCGTAAAATCAACCAGCCATACGGTTTTATCTGTCAGATCGACGGTGAGTAAATCGGGTTGTGAAACACCCGCAGCGTTGAGGATATAACGGGTTTCCGGGGTGATATCCCCCAGGCGCCAGGGCGTTGCGGGACGACCGGTGTAATTAAGCCAGTCAGCCACAACCAGCGCGCTGCAAATAGCATCGCTGTCAGGATTTCGATGACCGAAGACATAAATCGGATTATCTCTTTGAAAAGAGAGAGATTCTGCGGTAAGCGGTAATGTGGTTTTATTTTGCATAGCTATACCTGACATACATGCCTATAAGAGGACAACTTCATCTGTATATCAGGCGCCATCATCCGGTGTTGAAAAACCGGCGGTTGGGAAAGGTGGAGCACCATCACCTTGTAAATCAATCTTATATGGGCCTTTGCATTAAATCAATATTTATTGTTGGCCCTCGGTTTCGTACACACAAGTACATCCTGTCCCGCCAAAAACGTTTACAATAGTGCGCCGAATGAAGCAATTTATACCTTCTTAATTATATTTATGATGAGTATTATCGCCGACGTATCCTGACTCAGCTTAACCGGAGAGAAGGTCGTAATGCAGTGGCTAGGGCAATCTGTTATGGCCAGCGTGGTGAGATCAGAAAACGTTACAGTGAGGGATTGCGTGTGAGGTCGCCAGCGGAACCAGATGCATCCCACTGGGGGACAGCCAGTCCGGCTATTTGCTCTGCGACCATCTCTTGCGTTAACTGGTCAGGTTCAGGGTAGTACAGTCCCGGGTTACTTATCTAGGACTGCAGTCATGCGGGCAAAGTTGTTCTGGTCTGCACTGGTGATGCGGTAGGACGAAGCACCGGATTCCTTGGCGATAGCGGCAATTTTCGCTTCCGCGTTGCTGAGTGTGTCAGCAGTAACACTGACTGACTGGGCGAAGCCAGAGAATGAGACTACGGAGAGCATACTGGCAGCAACAAGCAGTTTGATATTTTTCATGGTCATATTCCTTGGGTTATCTGGTCATCTGGTGATACCGGCATCATCGCCGTCTCACCTGTTGATGTGCATTAAAAACCCTGTAGTAAATACAGGGTCAATAAGTTATTTTGTAAATTATTGTTGGCTGTGTTTTTTCGTTTTCATACAACCCAGCTCTTGAAAGAGCCTCACCGTGGCTGACGAGGCATGAGAAAATACGGCCGTAACAGACACCGCGAAACCGGGATTGCGCTGGGGAGATAGGTCGGTGCAGGGCCGTTAACTTACAGGATTAGTGAGGGTTTATGATGTTATGGCTACTGATTAAGTACGCGATCACCGCCGGAATGGTTGTTTTTATCTCTGAAGTTGCCAAGCGTAGTGATCGGCTTGGTGGTCTTGTCGCCGCGCTTCCCCTGGTTACTGTGCTTGTGCTCGTGTGGATGAAGCTGGAAGGACAGAGTCAGCAAAAAATAGCCAATCATGCGTGGTATACATTCTGGTATGTAGTGCCGACACTACCTATGTTTTTACTATTCCCTGTTTTCTGTCAGCGATTTGGCTTTTGGATCACGCTGGGTAGCTGCTGTGTCGTAACCGTCCTTATTTTCTTTTTGTGGGCCAGTGCGTTACGCCGTTTTGGCATAAATCTGATGTGATAATGTACGCTGTTGTGAAGCCAACTGCACTATTGCCGGAGGAAACACCGACTAACTCCGAACCATATCAGGCTTTTTAACAGGATAAGAGAGTTTTCAAGGGGGCCGGCTTCCTGCCGGAAGCGCGGTTCTTTCTGTCAAAGACAAATTCAGATGTTCTGGGGAGGTGCGGATATTACAACTATTATACTCGCTGTCTTTCCTTATTGATAATGTCACCCTGATTTCCCGGTTTTAAATGTCACTTTCTGCTGATTTCTGATGAAGAAAAAAGGGCAGTGAGCTCATTTTTTCAGGCTTGATTTGAAAAGAGAGGGTTCAGCCAGAACCGGATTGATGGCTCTGAGCTGAGCCTGAATCTGTGCCCGCCTTTTAGGCATACTCTGGCTGCGCCTTTCTTTTTCCTGCGGCTTCAAGCTCATCCTGTTTTTCCTTCGCCAGCTTCAGCACCGCGTCAAGCCTTTTGTTATCAACGATGCGCCCCTGACTGATGCAGTCCAGCTTATCGAACATCTGATATTTCAGTGTTCTGTTTCCATGGCGGAATTTGAGCGTACCGTCCGTATAATCAAAAGCGAGGATTTCTTCTCCGACTATGCGTGAGTTTTCGTCAGTGGGATCAACCAGATAAAGGATTTTTTCATACTGAAAAGTCAGTGCTTTTGAGAGCGTCCGAAGCGTCTGCCAGGCGAAAATGTCGTCCAGTTCCAGGTGGCTCTCTAGACCGTGCGGTGAAGGTTTTTCGGGTATTTTGCCAGTCTGGCAAAGCGGTGGTTGAAGTCGCTGATGAACGTTTCGATCCAGGCGTTGGCGGCATCAATGCAGGTGATATTCTCCAGGCACATCTCCTTAACCAGCCGCTCCTGCAGCGTCAGGTTGGCGCGCTTAACGCGGCCCTTGGCCTGAGAGCTGTTGGCACAGATACCCGCCAATAGTGGACACGCGACTAAGTGAGTAAACTCTCAACCAGAGGTAGCTCACATGACTAAATCAGTAACCGTCAGTAAAAAGCCGCGTAAACAGCACACTCCCGAATTCCGCCAGGAAGCTCTGAAGCTTGCTGAACGCATTGGCGTCGCTGCCGCTGCCCGCGAACTCAGTTTGTATGAATCGCAACTCTATGGCTGGCGAAAAAAACAACAGCAACAACTGACATCATCTGCACGCGAAAGCGAACTGGATGCTGAAAATGCCCGGCTTAAACGCCAGCTTGCGGAGCAGGCAGAGGAGCTGGCTATTCTCCAAAAGGCCGCGACATACTTCGCGAAGCTCCTGAAATGAAGTATGTTTTTATCGAAAAATATCAGGCTGAGTTCACCATCAAAGCCATGTGCCGGGTGCTGCGCGTGGCCCGTAGCGGCTGGTATGCCTGGTGCTCCCGGCGTCATCAGATAAACACGCGGCAGCAGTTCCGTCTGGCCTGTGATGCCGCGGTTCTCAGAGCATTCACTGATGCAAAACAACGGTATGGTGCGCCACGGCTTGCGGATGAGCTCCCGGCCTACAACATCAAAACGATAGCTGGCAGCCTGCGTCGCCAGGGGCTTCGGGCAAAGGCAGCCCGCAAGTTCAGCCCGGTCAGTTATCGTGAGCATGGCTTGCCTGTGTCTGAGAACCTGCTGAAGCAGGACTTTTACGCCAGCGGCCCGAATCAGAAGTGGTCGGGAGACATCACCTACTTACGCACCGATGAAGGCTGGCTGTATCTGGCAGTGGTGATTGACCTGTGGTCGCGAGCTGTCATCGGCTGGTCAATGGCACCGCGAATGACGGCACAACTGACCTGCGATGCGTTGCAGATGGCGCTGTGGCGGCGTAAACGCCCGAAAAAAGTCATTGTTCATACTGACCGTGGCAGCCAGTACTGTTCAGCGGACTATCAGGCGTTGCTGAAGCGGCATAATCTGCGCGGGAGCATGAGCGCGAAAGGCTGCTGTTACGACAATGCGTGTGTGGAAAGCTTCTTCCACTCGCTGAAAGTGGAATGCATCCACGGTGAACGCTTTATCAGCCGGGAAATGATGAGAACAACTGTATTTAATTATATTGAGTGCGATTACAATCGCTGGCGTCGCCACAGTGCCTGTGGTGGGCTCAGTCCTGAACAATTTGAAAACCAGAACCTTGCTTAGGGCCGTGTCCACATTACGTGGGTAGGATCAGTTCACACCAGGAAAACGATTAATGACTGGCGGCAGGATTATAACGAGTGCCGTCCACATTCATCGCTGGATTACCAGACTCCAGCTGAATTTCCAGCAGGCTGGCGAAACGGGAAATATGAAGAAAAACCAACCGACATTACTAATTGAAGGTTATATCTAATCCTGGGGTCAGTCCAGTTTATTTAGACAGTTTTGGCATTTCATGTCACGTGATTTAATGTCTGGGTATTTATTCTTTTGATCAGAGTAAAGCTAGAGTTGTTTGAAGGGAAGGGGATAGGAATGCGTGAGTTCCAGCCTCCAATTACCTGCAAAGACATATTTTGAAACCTATATAAATGGGGTAAGAAAAAATATCTTCAGTGTAAAACGATATAAAAATTGCCATATCTTATTGATTATGCGTGAATTTTATTGTTTAAGAAAAATTTCTCGATAAGTGGATGTTCAAGACAGTCAGCGCTATATAAAAAATACAATAAAAAGTATTGACCCTATAGTAGTTGCAGGGTTTTTAATGCTCATCAACAGGAAACGAGCAGTATGCTCTTATGATGAACATTAACTTTACTAGGGTTATCACTATGAAAAATATCAAACTTCTCGCAGCAGCTGGTTTTCTCTCTGTTGTCTCATTCTCTGGTATGGCGCAGACGGTCAGCGTAACTGCTTCCACTCTTGACAGTGCAGAAGCAAAAATTGCTGCTAAAGCAAAAGAAGCACAAACGTCATACAAAATTCTCTCTGCGTATACTGGTAATCGAGTGCATATGACCGCTAAATTAGGGGATTAATAGATAATCATTTTAGGGTATCTATAGGAATATATACCTTGATAAAATCTGCCACTATATACTAATTTTTAATGCTTGATATGCCACATGTTTTTTCCTTGAATAGACTTTAGCGGACTGCTGATAAAGAGTCCGTATTTTTTTAATGTAATACTAATAGTTAAGTATGGTTTTTTATCCGTGCAAATATTTTAGCTCCACGTCCTCTTTGTGGAGTTGCCCCCGCTAAAACGGACACGGTTAATTTATAGCTAGCAGCGAACTTCTGTATTCCCTTGGTGACTGCATTTTCAGCCTTTTATGGGGATGCCAGTTATTATAGTCTTCCATCCATTCCGTCAGTTTTCACATCACTGTCATGGCATCCGGCAGGTCATTAACATACACGTAGTCACGCTTGAACGTTTTAACGAACGATTCAGCCATCCCATTGCTCTCCGGACTGCGCACTGGCGTCGTACACACGATGAACCTGAGTGAGGTGGCGAACGTTCTTATTGAGTCCGCTATGTAGCAACAGCCATTATCGGTCAGCCACTCAACGGCATGTGGCAGGTAAAGCGTATTGCCAAAGCGCTTTTCCACACTCTCTGTTGTCAGCAGATCCTGCACCATAACGCTGTTTATTCCACCTGTTGTCGCCGACCAGCAGATGGCTTCGCGATCACAGCAGTCAAGGCTGAACACTACCCGCACGACTTCCCGATTCAAGCAGCGGATTTCAACACCAGTGCGTATCCGGCTTGAGTGTCACGACGTTGCCGGTATGACTGTGCTCTGGCTTTCTATGGCCAGATTTTGCCAGCAACAGGTTATTCGCCTGCATGATCCGGTAAATGCGTTTGTGGTTAACCCGCCAGTTTTGTTCCTTCAGCGCACGATTGAGGTGTGCCGTCACGCGACGGTAGCCGTTTGTCGCCCGCTCGCTGCATATCTGGCGGATAAGCGGTAACAGTCGGGCGTCATCATCTTTGCTATAGCGGGCTGGCCGCTGCTGGCGCTTCTTTAGCAGCCGTTCATAAAGATTCGAACGCGATACGCAGAGCACTTCTGCTATTCGGATGAGGAGGTATCGTCCGGTGGCAGCAATGGCATGCGCGATATCAACTTTTTTGCCTAGGCTATCTCAAGCGCGTTCCTATGGATTTCGGCTTCCATCGTCTTGCGGCCCAGCATTTGTTCAAGCTGTTTGACTTTTTTCTCCAGCGCTTGGACCTCGGAGACACTGACGACCTCGTCGCCAGCGACGATCGCAGACTTTCCACCCTCGTTCATGAGCCGTTTCCACTTAAAAAGAAGACTGGGTGTGATGTCATATTGCCGGGCAACGAGTGAGACGGTGTAGCCGGGCTGCATGGCGAGCGCAACAAAACGGGCTTTCTCTTCAGGAGTATAACGACGGCGTTTTTGCTCGCCAGTGATCACTTCGATTCTTTGCACAGGACACTCCTTAAACATAGCTCTATGACTATGTCTTACTGGTGAGGTGTCCGGTTCAAACGGAGGCTATTACCCTTTGATATTTTCACTTTTTTGATTCATTCTCAATGCCGATGCTTGGTTAAATCAGAGAAGCGTTCATCATCAGCTATCAACCGGTGCTTTTACGATTTAAGGGGTTAAGACACCGCTCACTATTCTATTCCGTTAGCCTGACTCTGTGATTTCCCGAACATAGTTCAGTGTTCTGAACAGATAAAACCAGCATATTTCTGTCCGGAGCGTCAGACAAGATTGTCTGATAAAGGGGGAGCTGCTCCTTGCAGATTAGAGCATCTCGATGTTAGCAACGTCCGCTCCTGGCACGCATGAGACATTCAGAGCCATAACTGCTGGGGACAGCCTGGCAGTCCAGTTCTTCTGTTCGGTTTCACGACTACACGTCGCCATAATTCGCTATGATGAGAAAAACAGAATAGGATATCGAAGATGAAAACTGTCGAATTTTTGCTGTACACCCTCAAACCCGGTACTGGAAAAGACTTTCATAGAATAATGAAAGAAGTGAGTGTTCCACTTCACCGTTCAGTGGGAATGGATGTTATTTCTTATGGTATATCAGCACATGACGACGATGCTTACTATCTGATCAGGGCTTATAACAGCCTCTCTCACCTGAAAACTGCCCAGGACACCTTTTATGATAGCGAAGCATGGCGTCATGGTCCCCGGCAGGCCATTATCGATAGAATAAGCATCAGCGTTAAATCGGTACTGACTCTCACTGAGAGTGCCGTTGAGCATTTAGACCCTATCGCTATACGTCATGGTAAAGCCGGGATAGACACACCAGCAAGACGTTACTGTTATTCAGTACATCAGAGATGAGGCTACCGCCTCACATGCTGAATGCGGGATGTTTGACCGGCATCTATGAGCGAAGAGCGGAAGTTCGCTTTCGGAAAACCTAATCCATGTGCCAGAGGGTCTCTGAAAGAGAATGGGGCGTTTAAGTGGGGTACTTACAAAAAATCAGCCTTAACGAATGGAAGGGACTTCCCCTGGATATGCGCCTGATTAACTCTTGTGCAATCATGGGGTAAACATAGCCCCGGAGGGATTCGTTATGACCATCACGACTGTCGGTATCGATCTTGCTAAAAATGTGTTCGCTGTTCACTGCGTTGACCAACACGGTAAAACTGTTCTGGTTAAACCCAAAGTATCGCGTGCTGCCCTTCCTGAGCTGATTGCCAGTTTACCTCCCTGTGTTATCGGGATGGAGGCATGCTCCGGGGCTCACTACTGGGCAAGGTTGTTTCGGCAATATGGTCATGAACCACGGCTGATGGCTGCTAAATTTGTATCTCCTTACCGCATGGCCGGTAAATCAGGCAAAAATGATGCAGCTGATGCTCAGGCTATCTGTGAAGCAGTTCGTCGCCCGCATATGCGGTTTGTACCAGTGAAGGATGAGAGCCAGCAGGCGATGCAATGCCTACACCGTATCAGACAGGGTTTTATCGAA
>NZ_JBRIQR010000038.1:0-44197 GCF_052983755.1 Enterobacter sp. CFEC122
AGTCAGCTTGGGAAGAAATGACCTGCTTATTCGCACCTTCCCTGACTGCCCCCACACACACCATAACAGGGATATCCCCAGCAACCTGTTTTGCCAGAGTCGCGACACGTTTGCGCTGCTCCGGGGTTAGATAGGCGTAGCTACCGGTAGACCCCAGAATACCCATTGAATCCACCCGTGCCGTCGTAAGGCGGGCCAAAATATTATTGAATCCCTTTTCATCGACGCCGTTGGCGGTAACAGGGGTCATTGGGAAAGCAGACAAGCCGGTGAACATGGTGTTTCTCCTCAATGGTATTACGGTTGTTGCTCTTCAATGAGAGTTACGTCAACCCGCAGACCTGGCGTCATTGCTTCGAGGCCATCGGTCAGCATCTTCCCGGCTTCGTGAAGTTTTTCCAGTGGCATTTGCGGCAGACTCTCCAGAATAAACCACATGTGCTGTGCTTCCACATCTAAGCGGGTTCTGACTCCTTGTCGCCAGTTCCAGCGACGGCAGGTCACACCGGCATCATCACGCCAGATAACTTCACCTTGCGAAGGATATTCAACGGCGATTTCACCCTCTTTTACCGTATCAAACGGCTCAGTGCCTGTTGCCACAACGAGGCGTGGTAGCCCCTGATAGGCAGCAATGTTCTCGCCCCCCACCGGCACGGCGTAGCGAAGGCTAACGGCATTATAGAGATCAACGATGGGGTCAAGTGCTGGCATCGCGCCGTCACGTAATACACGCTTACGTAACGCATCAGCTGAACAAGGGGTGCGTTTAGGCTTAGCGCCAAACGTCTGAAAAATCTCAGCCCATGCAGCTAAATGCGATTCTGCCCACTCAGGCTCACCGACAAGAACCGCTTCACAAGCTTCTCTCAGCGCTGTTTCACCAATATCAGGGTTCAGCACCGGCGCAGCGTTTACATAGATACTGAGTGCCCGGAAACCGGGTGCAATACGATAAATTTCAGGGGCAATTGACGGAGATACTGTTAACACGGAATAATCCTGTAATGACCAATTTAAATCATGATAATGACCAATGACTAAAAAAGTCAATTTAATGACCGATGCTGGTTCGATTGCCAGCACAGTAAATGAAGCTGTATCTCAGCGGATTAAGCTGTATCGCAAACAAAAAAAAATCTCCCTTGATGAACTCTCCCGCCGGGCGGGCGTCAGCAAGGGTGCACTGGTTGAAATTGAGGGGTGCCGGGCAAATCCCAGTATTGCTCTGTTGTGCCGCCTGGCCGTCGCGATGGGGGTTTCGGTGGCAGACTTTGTGGATGTCAGTTCGAAACCAACGGTGCATCTCATCGCTGAAGAGGAAATCCCCGAATTATGGCAAGGCGAAAAAGGCGGACGAGCCAGACTGCTTGCAGGATCAGGTGGCCCTGATATGACCGAGATGTGGATGTGGGAAATGCAACCGGGGGAAAAGTTTGCTTCCCCCGGCCACACAGATGGAACGCTTGAATTGTTTTACGTCCAGGAAGGCACACTCACACTGGGTGTACAAGATCACCTGTATCAAGTGAACACCAACTGTTCGGCAACCGCGAGAACAGACGTTGCGCATTGCTATGAAAACCGAGGAGCGAGCCCATTGGTGTTCATCATGACGGTACATGAGAAATCATCCTGAGAGTTACCCAACATACCGTTCGGTCCTGTCTCGTCACATATTCGTTTACAAGGAGTTAATCAGTGGATAACCCGCATCTCAGTTTTACTAAAGACCTGTTTACGGTCACAACCGATCCCGCCTTTTTTGAGCTGGAAGCCATTCATGATTACCTTTCGCAATCGTCCTGGGCTCCTGGTATTGATATAGAAACGGTCAGTGTATCTATCCAGAACAGCCTTTGTTTTGGCCTACTGGATGGCACAAGACAGATCGGTTTCGCCCGTCTGGTGACAGACTTTGCCACTTTTGGTTATTTGTGCGACGTCTACGTGCTGAACGACTATCAGAAAAGTGGCCTCGGTCGTTGGTTGATTGAATGCTGTCACGCCCATCCATTGATGTCACGCCTGCGACGGATAATGCTGGTCACTGACAGCGCCCCTTGGCTATACCAGAAAATGGGGTATCTCCCGTTGAACCGACCAGACTTTGTCTGGCAGATCAACCGACCAGACATGTATCGTAAAACCGAAGGTAAATGAAGACTGTTTGGAGAGTAATATAGACTGTCAATCCGTAGGGCTGAGCATCTGCTGCGGAATAATTTGGCATATTCGCGAGACAACGTTGAGACGTCTGCTTGAGGCCCGGAACTTAATGTCAACTTAGCCATAGCCCATCTTCCACTTCTTTGCGCTATCTCGTTTATGAACCTAGTCATTCCGGGTATCATTTTGCGATTAGCATTCCAAAACCAAATTTAAGATAGGCATGTTAGCACTATCGCTGCGATCGCCCCTGAGGATTTTCATGAACAACGCCGAACAACAGTTCCTGAACGAGCTGGATAACAAATTCTGGAAAGCCGCCGACAAGCTACGCGCCAACATGGATGCCGCCAACTACAAGCACGTGGTGCTGGGGCTTATCTTCCTCAAGTATGTGTCCGATGCCTTCGAGGCGCGTCAGCAGGAGCTAATCACCTTGTTCCGCGATGTCGGCAACCCGGACAACATCTATGCCATGTCGCGCGACGGTTACGACTCTGATGAAGAGTACGCACAGGCGATTGTGGATGAACTGGAGGTGGAAGATTACTACACCGAAAAGAACATCTTCTGGGTGCCGAAAGCCGCACGCTGGGATACGCTGAAAACGAAAGCGATTCTGCCGACCGGTACGGTGCTGTGGGTGGATGAAACCACCGGACAGGATGTGAAGCTGCGCTCCGTCTCCTGGCTGGTGGACAACGCGCTGGATGAAATCGAAAAAACCAACCCGAAACTGAAAGGCATTCTGAACCGCATTAGCCAGTACCAGTTGGGCAACGAGGTACTGACCGGGCTGATTAACACCTTCTCTGATGCCAACTTCAGCAACCCGGAATATAACGGTGAGAAACTGAGCTTAAAGAGCAAAGATATTCTCGGCCACGTATACGAATATTTCCTCGGTCAGTTCGCGCTGGCGGAAGGTAAGCAGGGCGGCCAGTATTACACGCCAAAAAGTATCGTCACCCTGATTGTTGAAATGCTGCAACCGTATAACGGGCGCGTGTATGACCCGGCGATGGGTTCCGGCGGGTTCTTTGTTTCCAGCGACCGTTTTATCGAAGAGCACGCGGGCGAGAAGCAGTACAACGCCGCCGAGCAGAAGCGCAATATCTCCGTTTACGGCCAAGAGTCCAACCCGACCACCTGGAAGCTGGCGGCGATGAATATGGCGATCCGGGGTATCGACTTTAACTTCGGCAGCAAAAACGCCGATACCCTGCTGGACGACCAGCACCCGGATCTGCGTGCCGACTTCGTGATGGCAAACCCGCCGTTCAACATGAAGGAGTGGTGGAACGCGAAGCTGGAAAACGACGTGCGCTGGAAATATGGTACGCCGCCGCAGGGCAACGCCAACTTTGCGTGGATGCAGCACATGATCCACCACCTCGCGCCAAAAGGTTCGATGGCTCTGCTGCTGGCGAACGGCTCAATGAGTTCCAACACCAACAATGAAGGCGAAATCCGCCGCAACCTGATTGAAGCGGATCTGGTGGAATGTATGGTGGCGCTGCCAGGGCAACTGTTTACCAACACCCAAATCCCGGCCTGCATCTGGTTTCTGACCAAAGATAAATCTGGTGGCAACGGCAAAGCACACCGTAAAGGTGAAGTACTGTTTATAGACGCGCGCCAGATTGGTTATATGAAAGATCGCGTGTTGCGTGATTTTAGCCGTGAAGATATCGCCAAAATTGCCGAGACCTTCCATGCATGGCAATCGGATAAAGACTACGAAGACGAAGCCGGATTCTGCTTCTCGGCAACGCTGGAAGATATTCAGAAAAACGGCTTTGTATTAACCCCTGGGCGCTATGTCGGTGCGGCCGAGCAAGATGAAGATGATGAACCGTTTGCCGAGAAGATGGCACGACTGACGGCGCAGCTAAAAGATCAGCTCGAAGAGAGTGCGAAGCTGGAAGCACAGATTAAGGCGAATCTGGGGGGATTGGGTTATGAGTTTTGAGTTATATGAATACAAAATTGAGGATCTAGGTAAAGTTATCACTGGTAAAACACCACCTTCCAAAATTAGTGATGCTTTTAGCGCACAAGGTATTCCTTTTGTAACGCCAAAAGATATGGACGGTCGTAGACTTATAGATAAAACCGAAAGGTATTTGTCTTCCCAGGGTGTCGAAGCGGTGCGGAATTGCTTACTGCCTCAAAATAGTATTGCGGTATCTTGTATTGGTTCAGATATGGGGAAAACGGTTTTATTACCCGGTGAAAGCATTACTAATCAGCAGATAAATGCCATCGTTGTAGATTCAGAACATTTTGATTACAAGTATGTCTATTATTATCTTTCAACTCTGCAGGATGATTTCAAAGCAATTGCTGGAGGAAGTGCAACCCCAATTTTGAATAAGGGGCACTTTAGCCAATTTAAGGTTTCATTACCCGTTAAACCCGTGCAAAATAAAATCGCTTTAATACTTGACTCCTTGGATACAAAAATAGAAGTAAATACCGAAATCAACCATACTCTCGAACAAATGGCGCAAGCCCTGTTCAAAAGCTGGTTTGTCGATTTTGAACCGGTAAAAGCCAAAATGGCAGTGCTGGAATCGGGCGGTTCGCAGGCAGACGCGATGCTTGCCGCTATGACAGCGATTTCCGGGAAAGATGCTGATGCGCTGGCGGTTTTTGAGCGTGAACATCCTGAGCAATATGCCGAGTTAAAAGCCACGGCAGAGCTGTTTCCATCGGCGATGCAGGAGAGCGAGGGGAGGGATATTCCAAAGGGATGGGCGGTTGTTAAAACTGAAGAATTGACTAGTAAAATTGGAATGGGGCCATTTGGTTCAAATATTAAGGTATCCACCTTTGTTGATGAAGGTATTCCTATAATTAGTGGGCAGCATTTAAAAGAATCTATTCTTAATGATGGTGAGAATAATTTTGTTACACTCGAACATGCCGATAAATTGAAAAGCTCAAATGTATTTAGCGAAGATATCATTTTTACGCATGCAGGGAGTATAGGGCAGGTTTCAATCATTCCTGAATTTTCAGAATATGATCGTTATGTTATATCTCAGCGACAGTTCTTTTTGCGTGCAGACAAAAAACTAATATCTCCTTATTATTTGCTATATTTCTTTAGATCGCGGACAGGACAACATCTATTATTATCAAACGCCTCGCAAGTAGGTGTTCCTTCTATTGCCAGGCCATCATCTCATCTGAAAAATATTGAGTTAGTAGCACCTGATTTTAAACTAGTAAAAAAATTTGAAGATCATTGTAAAACCATAATCAACGGGGTAGTTCAGCGTAAAAAACAAACGGTGTTATTAAAAAATATCCGAGACACCCTTCTCCCCAAACTCCTCTCCGGTGAAATCACCCTGCCGGAAGCCGAGCAGGCGGTAAGCGAGGCGGAAAATGTATAAAGTCGATATGCCAACCAATAGCCTGCACTCGTTGCAGGAGGTGTCTTTTAGCAGCCTCGGTTATACCGAGCGCTATCACCTGCAGGAGTGGCTGGCAAAAAATCCCCAGGCGTTGACCCGCGATAACGATGATGAACTGCTGATTATCCAGAAAGAGTTCGCCGGTTTTGACGACACCAAAGAGCGCCTCGACCTGCTGGCTATCGATAAACAGCGCAATTTGGTGATCATCGAAAATAAGCTCGATGACTCCGGGCGTGACGTAGTGTGGCAGGCGCTGAAATACGCCGGTTACTGCGCCAATCTGCGTAAAGAACAGATTCTGGACATCTTCCAACTCTATCTCGATAAATACGAACCGGAAGAGACCCGTCCGGCGGCAGAGGTGATGGCGGAGTTTCTGGAGTGTGAAAGCCTGGATGAAGTGCAAATTAACCAGAGCCGCACCCAGAGGGTGATGATGGTGGCGGCGAGCTTCCGCAAAGAGGTCACCAATACCGCGCTATGGTTGATGCAGTTTGGCCTGCGTGTGCAGTGCTTTAAGGTGAAACCATACAAATTCAACGATGATGTTTTCGTTGATATTCGCCAGGTGATCCCGACGCCGGAAGCCGAATCCTTCATGATCGGCATGGCGCAGAAAGAAGCCGAAGAGCAGTCCACCAGCGGCGAGCTGAAAACCCGCCATCTGCTGCGCAAAGCTTTCTGGACCAAAATGCTGGAGCGTCTGAAAGCCAGTTCCTGCACGCTGTACAACAATATCAGCCCGTCAACAGACCACTGGCTTAGTGCCGGTTCGGGTATCAGCGCACTTTCTTACAATATGATTTTTAGTAAGAAAGAAACTCGCGTTGAGTTCTGGATTGCCAAATCCTCGGCAGAGAGCAACACCTTTGCCTATAACTGGCTGTATGAGCGTAAAGCGGCGATTGAAGAGACATTTGGTCATGCGCTGAAGTGGGAACCGCTGCCAGGCAAAAAATCCTGCCGAATCTCCTTTGCCACACCTGCTACCAACCTTGATGAGAGCAACTGGCCAGCGATGATCGACTGGCTGCTGGTTAACCTGACGGCGTTTGAAAAAGCGCTCGATCCCTTTATTGCGCCACTGAATATGGCGTTGAAAGAGATATCCAACGTACCGGAAGAAGCGGACGATCCTGAGACAGAGGAAGCCTGATGCTAAGCGAAGACGATTTAGAACAGCAGTGCCTGCAATGGTTTGCTGTACAGGGCTGGGAAGTGCTGCACGGGCCAGATATTGCGCCGGATGGCGACAACCCGTTGCGTGCTTCCTTTCATGATGTGTTTCTTCGCCCGGTGATGCTGGAGCAACTGCAAACCATCAATCCCCATCTCCCTGTTGCCGTGCTGGAAGAGGTGATACTGCGTATCGCCCATGCCCAAAGCCCGGATCTTGTCGTCAGCAACAAAGCCTTCCATCATCTGCTGCTCGACGGTGTGCCCGTTGAGTACAAGCAGGAAGACAAGGTTATCCACGATAAAGCGCTGCTGATGGATTTTAACCGCACCGCCAATAACCGCTTTATGGTGGTCAATCAGGTGGCGATTCAGGGCATAAAACAGGTACGTCGCCCGGATGTGATTGGCTATATCAACGGCCTGCCGGTGGCGGTGCTTGAGCTGAAAAGCCCGATTGATGCCAGTGCCGATATCTGGGCGGCGTTTAACCAGCTACAGACCTATAAAAACGAACTGAGCGACCTGTTTATCTGCAATGAAGCGCTGGTGGTAAGCGACGGGCAGAATGCGCGTATCGGCTCGCTGACCGCCGATGAAGAGCGTTTCCTGCCGTGGAAAACCGTGGCTAACGAAGACGACAAGCCGCAGTTTGACTGGCAGCTTAAAACGGTAGTGCAGGGCTTCTTTAATCGCGAACTGCTGCTCGATTACATTCGTTTCTTTGTGCTGTTTGAAAACGATGGCAAACGGCTTATCAAAAAGATTGCCGCATACCATCAGTTCCACGCGGTGCGTGAAGCGGTTGCGGCGACGATTGTGGCGTCTACCGGCAAATATCTGCCATTACGGAGTAACATCCAGCCGGGCAGTAAAAAAGCAGGCGTGGTGTGGCATACCCAGGGCTCTGGCAAGAGTATCTCCATGTGCTGTTACGCCGGAAAGCTGCTGCAACAGGCGGAGATGAACAACCCGACCATCGTGGTGGTGACGGATCGTAACGATCTCGACGGGCAGCTCTATGCCACGTTTTGCCAGGCGCAGGATTTACTCAAGCAAACGCCGTTACAGGCTAATGACCGTGACGAATTGCGCGAACTGCTCAATGCCCGTGAATCCGGCGGCATTATCTTTACCACTGTGCAAAAGTTTGCGCCTCTGGACAACGAGCAGAGCCATCCGGCACTTAACTCACGCAGCAACATCGTGGTGATTTCCGATGAAGCGCACCGTAGCCAGTATGGCCTGAGCGCCACGCTGGACCGGCAAACCGGGGCCTATAAATACGGCTACGCCAAGCATATGCGCGATGCGCTACCGAATGCGTCGTTTATGGGCTTTACCGGTACACCGATTGCGTCTGAAGATAAAGATACCCGTGCCGTGTTCGGTGATTATGTCTCGATCTACGATATTCAGGATGCGGTGGATGACGGCGCGACGGTGCCAATTTACTACGAATCCCGCTTGGCAAAGCTCGACCTGAACCATGAGGAGCTGGAAACGCTCTCCGATCAGGTGGATGAGCTGGTGGAAGATGAAGAGACCGGCCAGCAGGAGAAAACCAAAGGTGACTGGAGCCGTCTGGAAAAGCTGGTCGGTTCAGAGCCACGTATTCAGCAGGTCGCCGCCGATCTGGTTCAGCATTTTGAAACACGTAACACTGCCATGAACGGCAAGGCGATGGTTGTCGCCATGAGCCGCGAGATCTGCGTGAAACTGTACGATGCCATCGTGGCGATACGCCCTGAATGGCACAGTGAAGACGTTGAACAAGGGGCGATCAAAGTCATCATGACCGGATCAGCGTCAGATAAAGATCATCTGCAATCGCATATCTACAACAAACAGACCAAAAAACGCCTGGAAGCCCGCTTTAAAGATCTAAATGACCCGCTGAAACTGGTGATTGTGCGGGATATGTGGCTGACTGGGTTTGACGCGCCGTGCTGCCACACCATGTATATCGACAAGCCGATGCGTGGCCACAACCTGATGCAGGCCATTGCGCGTGTTAACCGCGTGTTCCGCGATAAGCCCGGCGGGCTGGTGGTCGATTACATCGGCATTGCCAACGAGCTGAAGCAGGCGCTGAAAACCTATACCGACTCAAAAGGCAAAGGGCAGTCCACGGTCGATGCCCGGGAAGCCTTTGCCATTCTGCTGGAAAAAATCGACATTATTCATGGGATGTTTGCGCCCTCGGCAGGAAAACCCGGCTTCAGTTACGCAGGTTTTTCTCGCGACCCGTTAGCGTTCTTACGCGATGCGGTGAACTATATTCTGGGGCTGGATGACGGTAAAAAACGCTACCTCGATGTTTCGCTGGCGATGAGTAAAGCCTGGTCACTGTGTAATACGCTGGATGAGGCGAAACCCTTACAGGAGGAGTTCGCGTTTCTTTCGGCGGTCAGGGTGGGGCTTATCAAGCTCGATCCGAAGGCAAAGTTTAGCCAGTCAGAAAAAAACTCTCTGCTGAGCAAGATCCTCGATAACGCGGTTGTCGCGACCGGGGTTGAGGATGTCTTCGCACTCGCCGGGCTGGATAAACCGAACATAGGTTTGCTGTCCGATGAGTTTTTGGAAGAAGTGCGGGAAATGCCGCAGCGTAATCTGGCAGTGGAACTGCTGGAAAAACTGCTCAATGACGGCATTCATGCCCGTTCGGGCAATAACGTGGTGCAGCAGAAGAAATACTCCGACCGACTGAAAGCGGTGCTGCTCAAATACAATAACCGCGCCATTGAGACCGCGCAGGTGATTGAAGAGCTGATCCAGATGGCGAAAGCGTTCCAGGAGGCGATGGCGCGTGATGATGCGCTGGGGCTGACCCCGGATGAAATCGCCTTCTATGATGCGCTGGCTGAAAATGAAAGTGCAGTGCGTGAACTGGGCGATGATACGCTGAGAAAGCTGGCCATCGAAGTGACATTGAAATTGCGGCAGTCCACCACCGTGGACTGGCAGGTGCGTGAAAGCGTGCGTGCCCGATTGCGTATTCTGGTGCGCCAGACGCTGCGTAAGTATAAGTATCCGCCGGACAAAACGCCGGGCGCCGTGGAACTGATTTTGAAGCAGGCAGAAGTGGTGTCGAACAGCTGGACAGTCTAAAACGTTCATCGATTATCTTGACGGAGGTGGTTCAATGTCGGTTACTGTAACAGTTGAAAAAGTAGGGGCGGCATTTGCATTGATCAAATGCCACCATAGGCTTGAAGCAGAATATGAATTTACTGGTGAGTTTCTCGGGCTTTCACACGAGCTGAAGTTTGCAGGGAAGAATTTACGAGAACTGAGAGAAACTGGCTGTTCTATTTATGGAATTTATCAGGATGAATACGGCATGACCTTACTTCCTGATCATCCCGGCATTAAACTGGCCGAAATACTAGCGGTATCAAATATAGGACTGAATAAATTTTCGGTTTACATGGGATGTCGCGAGCAAGAGATAGTTGAATTGTTGAACGGTTCAGTTTCACTGACGAAAGCTATGGCACTCCGGTTATCGCATGTAGTCGGTGGAAGTTGGTCGAAGTGGATGTTAATTCAAGAGCAGTTTGAATTACAGTTGGCACAACGAGAGATTAAAGAATTAATGATTTTGACTAATATCGGGGATGAGGTCGTTGGATTATAGTAAAACAACCATCTTTAACTGATGGGTTTGGCCTTTCCATCCATAAGAAAGGCCATCGTTGTAAAAAATAAATTACCCGCGACTGCAGCCGAAATTATGGTCCCCATCACCGACTATTTTAGTTCTTACTTTGGTCATGTAATCCACTCTATTCATCAAATCGCTATAAGTCTGCTCAAAGTTGTCCCTTTTACGATTGAGAAGGTATTTGCCATTTGGCGGGTAATTAACTAACTTCCCCGAGCTATCTATCGGGATGCCAAGTGCACTGTACCAAGCTGTTGTTATCATTGTTCTTATCGTATTACGGTTTAAATCGTAATCACCTACATGATAATAAGCATCCTGATTGAAGCACAGTATCAAATGGTAATGCCGCTTTCCATTTTTGGTATATTCTCGGACCCATGCGTAACGTAAGGTTGAATGTCGGGTATCAGGCCAGTCTTTCCGTTGAGTTTTAATATGCTTATCGTGTTCAAGCTTTGCTTTTAACGCACTGGTAAAGCGAGATATAGCAGCAGAGTCAACCCTAGGTTGAAAGAATGGGTTATCTATTTCTTCTGTATCAATTGGGTCATGCAGATCAACACGAAGAATCATTGAGTTAGGATGTTCATTGAGGGAGTCTTCAATAACCTGTTTGATTCTATCCCGATATAGGGATATGTGTGATCCGAATTCACTATCGTATGTCATATAGCATCCTGTTTGATGATATTGGAGTAAGTGATGGATTTAATATATATTACCTATCATGACAACAAACCATTAACTGAACTGGGCTAATTATTCATTTTTGCTCTTGAATTAAAAACAATTAATCAGAATGAAGTTGAGGAGTTCAAGCCAGCGATAGCTATTAATGTGGTTTTCCCCTTTTTTCCTACAAGGATTTTATTTTGAGAGAATAATGTACTGAGTAATTCATTTGCTTTACTACGATTCCTGAATTTATTAGGACCATATTGGAGTATGGTGTTTTTCGTAATAAAAGGTTTACAATAACGAATGCAATAGTTTTTTATCCAGCAGTAAAGCTCATCTGTTTCCGCAACATCTAAAGAAAACTTTTCTTTTTTGGAGAACAAACGGATGTATTCTTCAATATACCAGGCCATTATATCCACTGCTGCTTTTACAGCGGCAATAGATATATCGCCCTCATCACCACTGAAGTAATGTAGTAAGGCAGCAAGCCTCGCCATATTCTCCGCCATTTTAGATGCATAATCCTTAAAATCAGACAGGAAGCCAAGCAACCCCATTTCTGACTCGACTTTGTTATAAAATTCGAGCCAGTGTTTTTCTGCTTCGGGAGAGAAACGCAGACACTGACGCTCATTTTCCTCATTTCTCGCAATGCTCTCATTAACAATGTCTATCAGTCGTTGATGAAATACCGGCAGATGCTCATTTGAGACAACCGGACTGGTAATTTGCCTGTTGCCCTGTGTTGAACCCGGTTGACATATCAAACATCGGGCGAAGAATCCGATCCCTTTCGCGGCATCGCCTTTTCGTTCCAGATACCCTTTTTTAAACACATCAGGCTGAATCATCAACCCCAGCGTCATTCTGGCATCTTTGATTAATTTATCTGGCTCGCTTTTTCTTTCCACGGGAAACATTGCGCCATCCCACATTTTATTGATGAACGGCAGTTCATTCAGCGCATAGCCGTCAAAAATAGTGCCAGCTTCATCAGACATAAGTCCTATGGACCGCCAGCGTCCACAGAGAGAGTCTTTTATCGCCGCAGGTGTGGCATCGTTGTATATCTGCCTTAACCGGACCGGTGCTTTTGGAGACGCAGCCAGTAACACTTTCAGCCGTTCATTCGTTGTGGAGTGATCTTTATTAAGGCGAATATCGGATTTCAATTTTGACATCAGTGCTTTCTTTTCAATATTAAAAACCGTTTCTTCATTCCTCCAGACAATTAGGTCCTGGGTATATTTTTTAGACCATTCTTCTTCCAGTTGATACATTGGCTTCATCAGTAGTTTGTCCACAGTGCTTTTGCGCTCACCAGAATCAGCCAGTGTCAGTAAAAAAAGCGATACAGGGCTGCGCAGATTATTCAATCTGCACACATCAATCCGGTTCTGGCAGGCAAGCGAAATTACTCCCAATACCGATGCAGCAATCAAAGCTTGGGGAGCCTGGGTCTGCTGCTCCGCTTCATATACAGCATTTCTGATGATCTGCGGGAACACATGCACAGGGAAAGGACGACCGTTAAACATATAACACCTCTAATACAATTCACGTTAAAAATTCCCGCACAATTTGCTATTCCGCTATTAATAGCGGAAGTAGCAGGGTTAACGCGGGTCACTCAGAAAATGATCTCCCTTGAAACTAACGTTCATTGATCCAATAGAGCAGATCACTTAATAGCCATCCGCAGGATTTCAGGCCAATAGGCTTACGTAGCGGAAACTTACCAACCTGTTCCATTTTCCACGCGGTAGAGCGGGAAATTGAAGTAATATATTGCCGTTCTTTTTCTCGTACTAATCGATCGCAAGTCTCACCATAATCTCTTAATACTTTTATACGTTGTTCATTTGTTAACTTGAAAGGCATCATTTGAGTTTCCTTGTTGATAGCGTGAAATTATAATGGTCGAGCCAAGATACGTGCGCAACATTCACGATTCTCATTAAGGAAAAGAGAACTTAAAACAAAATAAAAAACTTTACTATCAACAGGTTATGCCATGCATGCATTTTCCCTTATTAAGGGGTGCTATGATATGACTGAGATAAATTGCACACAGCAAACCATATATCACAGAAATAATATGTGAAAGATTCATGCTGGAGAAGAGCTGAAGGATGATTGCTGAAACGACTTTCAATAAATTCAAGAACCTTGTATTACCTGAGAATTACAAGCGTACTGATAAGTAACTCTCAGATTTAAAGAGATTACTGTTTAGCATCCATTTTTTTGAATTCTGTACACCAAGACTCAACAGTCTTTAATTGGAAGGAGTAAACAATATCATGTGACCTTGCTATGGAATCGAATTTTTTAATTAAATCCTTTGCAACAAACTTATCCATTCCATAGTGAGCTTTAATGAGAAGATAAATTGCATTTACTGTTGCCTTTCCTGCTCTTGGGACAGAGCTTTTAACTTTTGATGTCGCGCCATTATTTGACAACCCTTTTTTCAACTCATTATTTTCACTTCTAAGCATTTCAATATCTTTGATGAAATTTCCTCTATCAACAAGGAAGTTTTCCATATCTTTATGATACTTTTTTATGTCATCTAAAAGATTACTGTTTTCGCTTTTTAAAGCATTATTTATCCTCAGTAGTTCCTCAAAATTTTCTCGTGTCAAATCAGACTTATCAAACATTTTTTATCCTTTTAAAATCAACAAACATCTTGCAACCAAAAAAAATTACGATAAGCAATGTGAATTTAACTGGACCAAACTATCGTCAAACACCTACAATACTAGCAGCAGCCATCAGGAAATTTTTCATGAGAAAACATACATCATCTCAAGTAACTAAAGCAAAAATCCTCCGTGCCGTTGCCAGTTCAACTGCAATCGAAACGGGTGTTTCTATCCCAAAAATTGAGCAGCAACTGAAACAAAATCAGGCACAGGCGAAAGCCGTTGGCCTCGCCCGCTAGTCTGGCAAGATATCGCTCATCAGCTGCATCATAGGGCTGTAGTTCCCTGAGACACCTGCCTGTATTGCCTTGAAGTAAAACACCTTGTGCTCATCCCACAGGCTGTAGTCCAATAAGCCCTTCCCCGCCAGTACCGACAACACATCGCAAAGCAATCTCGACAGACGCCCGTTACCTTCTCTGAATGGGTGGATCAAAATAAATTCCACATGACATTCAGCCAGATAACGAACCAGCTCCGGACGAGCCAGGGATTTCAGTTCACCAGACCGAGAAAGAAACTGCTTCTCGAAACCATCAAGCAGCAGCGGAATCCTGTCGGCAGCCGCAAACTGAAAGCCGTCCTTAGTCAGGTTAGCGTTACGTAGCCTCCCTGCCCAATCGTACACATTCCCTAGCCACTGGCGATGCCACCTGCTGACGTGCTCAAAAGCCAGCGCCTCAGGCGGCTGGCCCTCAATAAATAGCTGCTCATACAACATCAGCAGCAAGCCAGACTCCAGCGCCTCCATTTCCTGCTCATCAATGATCCCCAGCTTATTGGCAAGCACTAGGTCGTTTGAGCCTGGCTGATATCGCTCTTCTGCTGAATTAAGCTCATATTTTGACAAGCCCTTACCTCCGCCCAAACAGGTTCACAACGTTGTTTTCATGCTGCCGCTGATAGTTATTAACCCGGTCTTCCCAGATCTCAAGCGCCCTACGCTTTTCAGGCAGGTAATCATAACGATCATAGTGTTTCGAGCTAACGTCGTTCAAAGCGTGATTTTGAATACGGTCACGGATCTCTTTGCTGATCCCCGCCTCCCCCATCAGCGTTTTACAGGTACGGCGTAAATCTCGCGCCGTGAAAACTTTAAACTCAGGATTAAAGGCCCGAAAATACATGATGGAACGCGCCAGACTATCCGTGCGCACTGGACGCTCACCGTTCGTTGATAACGGAAAAATATAGGGACTGTTACTTTCCTTAGTCAGCTCTTTAACTGAGGCTAATTCCTGTAGTGCCGATTCAGTCAGCGGGATCAGGTGCTCACGCTTGTTTTTCGATACATCGGCTATGACCAGCAACGTCTTCTGTTGCCAATCAATAGCACTCCACTGGCTGGCAATCATTTCAAACGGGCGCTGTCCACCAGCATAGACACAGAAGCGGATAAGATGCTGCATCAGCGGCCCAACATTAGTGGCCTGTGCGAACTGCTCCATGACAAAACGCAGTTCTTCCAGCGTTAACCATGTATCACCCACTTTCTCCGCCGAGGACTGCTTCGGTATGGCCGATACCGGATTTACTTCAAGACCAAACGTAATACCCACGCTGGTATTCATCGGATCGTTATCGGCTTTCAGGCCGTAGTTAAATGCCGCCATCAGGTAGGAACGAATGCGGTTTGCATGGACTACCGCATCACGCTGGATAATGCCTGAGAGGATGGTTTTGACCTGAAGAGGTGTTACATCTTTCGCTTTAGTTTCGCGAGGGATAACCGTGTAGCACTCTTTTTCAAGGCGCTTCAGAACATCAGCCCAGGTCCGCTTATTGTCGAGCTTCATCTTGTTAACGTAGCCATGCACCAGCTCCTCAAACGATCCTTGAGAGCGATGGATCTGCATAATGTGCTGCTCGGCCAGGCGTTGTTGCTCAAGTTCTTGCTGGGGTTCTTTCCCTTCAACAAGCCAGGCACCATACTTTTTCGCAAGCTCGTTGGCCGTCACCAGTTTCATCTCAGGCCAGATGCCCAACTGGATGAACTTCTCTTTCTTCCCTTTCTCAACGTAGTAACGGAAATAAAAAACTTTGCTGCCTGAAGGCTGAACCTTAACGCCAAGCCTGCCAGTACCACGTTGAGCGCTGTTGCTCCATACGTAGTACGCCGTGCTTTTTGTCTTCAATCCACGTATAGCAGTCTCGGTAAGATTAGCGGCCATGAGTTTACCTTTCTAAGGATAAGCGTTACCTGACCCGATGCCCATTTCGGGTCAGGTAACGGGTCAGGTAAGGATAGTACAATGGGGAAATGAGAGAACCAATCAGAAACAAAAATAATTTCATAACTAATTGATTATAGGCAATTAAAAATACAAACAGAGACAATCCCGAACAATTAAAAACATGCCAATTTTATGACTCATAATCGCTTGGTCGCTGGTTCAAGTCCAGCAGGGGCCACCAAATTTTAGCAGTAAATACATATACTTAGGCCACTCACGCGAGTGGCCTTTTTGTTTATTTAAATCCCGTTGGCAGCGAAATGGCAGCAGGAGTTCCATAAAAAAACCCGCCAGCAGCGGGCTAGTACGAAAGTTGTTGATGCAACCCCTTCGGATGCAGAGGTTATGATGCGCGGGGGCAACATCCTTGTACTCCAGCGCATTCCTGGACACACTGATATTAAGGTAACGATGCGCTACGCTTACTTTGCACCTGACCACCTGAACGAAGCGACATTGCCCAACCCTCCAACAATTTTATAAGGCATTGTTTTTAGAAGACAATATATGGAATGGGATACATTATTAGTATTGATCTGTGTACTTCTTTGCGGATTGTGGATGATTTTTCATTCAGCAAAAGCTCTTAGAAGTGGGGTCTTCGTCGGTTGGTATAAAGGCACATATGAAAACTACTACATCTACCGATCCGAAACACCTATCTACTTCTACTGGTATAACACTGTGTTTTCGCTGTTCGGCTCCTTTATGATTGGTTTAGCCCTTTACCTATTGAATGGCGATTATCATTTTTTATAGGCATCGTTGGCAGCAAACCTATTCACTATGCTTTCATATTTGACATTATTCGATGCAAAAACCCATTAAAAATAAACTAACTCATTGTTTTATAAATCTTTAAAATGGAGCTCAGTATCGCCAGGTCGCGGGTTCTAGTCCAGCAGGGGATACCAAATTTAAGCTGTAGAATCATATAATTAAGCCACTCGATTGAGTGGCTTTTTTGTTGGCTGAATAACGGGTGCCCCCTTGTTGTCCCCTGAGTTTTCCCCCAAGCATTTGCCAGGTTACACCCCGCCTCTGATTTTTGCTGCACCCTATGCAAGCACATACGGAATCAATCACACATAGTCCGGCGTGCCGCTCACCCTCACAAACCCTAAAAACTAAAGAAATCCCCCATCGCGCCGATCATCATCCGTGTGTATTATTTCCTGTAGCTTTTACAACAACTAACCTTAACTCAAATACTTAAGCGCCAAAGCGAAAGGCATCATGAGCACACCGATCAAACGGCTAGAAATCATTAAAAATGCCATTGAACTGGAAGATGACGACATCATCCGGAGCCAGCTGACACGCCTGAAAAATGAAGCGTTTGACGATGATCTACAGGCAATCGTCGTGGCGCTTGAGGAGAAGAACTACACCGCGGCCATGGCGGCCATTACCGCCTGGCTGCAGGGCCAGCGCGCCGTGACGCCGTGGCGCGATCCGCAGGTGGCGGCCAGCAAGCTGGAGCTGAAGGCGCTGGAAGAGCGTCTGCGCGATCTGATTGACCGCCGCAACGCGCGGGTGCAGCAGCTTGATGAGTTCAACGATCTCTATTTCTCCCGCCTGGGGCCGCTGATGCAGCAGATCCTCGCCCTGCGTAAAACGCTGGCGGAGCTGAACCTGCGTCGTCAGCAGGCGGAAGCGCGTCGGCGCGAGGAGGATTACCGTCGCTGCCAGCACTATATGGCGCAGGCGGTAGAGGTGCTGGCGACGCTCACCCAGCGCTGGCGCGATCTCCCGGCCGACTCCGTCCAGGCCGCTGAGGCGCGTAAGCATCTGGAGCAGCAAAGCAATCTGATTGCCAACCTGCTGGCCGAAGCGCTGGAGCTGGAGAGCGGCTTAACGCGCGAAGAGGAGCCTGCGCGTCAGGCGCGCGACGAGGCGAACGAAGAGTACGAGAAGTATCGCGAACAGCATCACGATGCCGAAGTGCGGCTGCGCAAAGGTAAGCATCTTTCACAAGAGGACCAGAACGAGCTCAAGCGTCTCTGGCGGCAGGCGAGCAAGCTCTGCCACCCGGATCTGGTGGCGGACGATTTGAAAGAAGAAGCCAACAGCATGATGGTACAGCTTAACCAGGCGAAGCAGCGCGGCGATGTGAAAGCCATTCGTTCGCTGGTGGCCCGCCTGCAGCAGGGCTTCGAACCATTGATGGCAAGCGACAGGCTGAACGATCTGGAACGTATCCGCAAAAAAATGGCGCAGGTTCGCGAGCAAATCGACATTTTAGTGAACGAGCTGGCGGAGCTGGAGAAAGAGGAGTCCTGGCTGCTGGTCTCGTCGTTGAGCAATATGGAAGCGTACTTTGCTCAGCAGGAGAAAGCGCTGCACGAGGTCCGCGCCTCGCTCGAACATCAGGTGAGCGAAGCGCAGCTGGATTCGGCAGCCTGATTATTTGGCGTGCCAGTATGCGCTGGCACGCACCAGTTGCTGGTCAATCGCGTCGGTTTCAAACTGACGGCTCAGGCGTTTCACCACCTTCCCTTCCCCGGTCAGCCAGATAAAGTAATCGTCCTCCGGAACGCTCAGCGCCGCCAGATGGTCAGCGACTGCCTGCTCGCTGTGGCCCACCACCCACGTGATATTGAACGCGCTCAGGTCCGCCAGATAGTCCTGGTACGATTCATCCCCAACCGTCACGACCGCGTGTATGTCCGGGCGAACCGGCAGCTGAGCAATGCTCTTTAAGCGTCGGCGCAGCGCGGGCATGCCGGATTCATCGCACACGTACAGCTGCCAGGCGTAATCCTCCGGCACCACCAGCGAACCGCGCGGGCCGCCAATGGTCTGCTTGTCTCCCGCTTTCGCCTCAACCGCCCAGCTGCTGGCAATGCCGCCGTCATGAATGAAGAAATCGAGCATCAGCTCATGACGGACCTCATCATAGAGCGGCGTATAGTCGCGCGCCTGCGGACGCACGCCGTCACCCCAGTCGATGCCTTCATCGGTGACCACCGGCGGCGTAAACGTTGTCCCGGGTGCCGGGAAAAAGACTTTGGTATGGTCGTCGAAACCGCGGGAGCTAAAGCCCTCCAGCGCCTCGCCGCCTAGCACAATGCGCTGAAAACCCGCGCTGGCGCGCTCAACGCGGAGCACCGTCAGCTCGCGAAAACGCAGGTCATTACGAACACGCTGTGGATAACGAGTAGATGCCATTTTTAGACCCTTTTCTGGTGAATACGATATATCTAAATCAATTTTCAAATGATAATGATTACTAATAAGGAAAAATGCAAGATCTTTTAGATTGCATCTGAATATATCTTAGATATAGTTTAGATATATCAAAACAAAGGGAATACTATGCGACACGAACACGAGGGCGGCGGACGTCGGCCGCGCTTTTTCGGCCACGGCGATTTGCGGCTGGTGATTCTGGATATCCTGACCCGCAACGCGAGCCACGGCTATGAGCTGATTAAAGAGATCGAGAACCTGACCCAGGGGAACTACACCCCGAGCCCGGGCGTCATCTATCCAACCCTGGATTATTTGCAGGATCAGACGTTTATCACCATTACAGAAGAAGAGAACGGGCGTAAGCGCATTGCGATTACCGCTGAAGGACAACGCTGGCTGGACGAAAACCGGGAACAGCTGGAACAGATCCAGGTGCGTATCAAAGCGCGCAGCGTCGGCTTTCAGCTGCGCAAAAACCCCCAGATGAAGCGGGCGCTGGATAACTTCAAGGCGGTATTAGACCTGAAGGTGAATCAGGGAGAGCTCAGCGACGCGCAGCTTAAGCAGATTATCGGCGTAATCGACCGCGCGGCGCTGGAGATCTCCCAGCTGGATTAAGCCGGTGCGTGCTCGCTCACGCGGAATACGCGTACCAGCTCTTTCAGGTGCATCGCCTGTTCGTTAAGCGATGCCGCCGCCGCGACGGATTCCTCCACCAGCGCGGAGTTTTGCTGGGTAGTGGCATCAATCAGGCCAATCGCGCTGTTGATCTGCGAGATCCCCTCCGTCTGCTCATGGCTGGCCTGACGGATCTCGCGCAGGATCGCATCCATCTCCTCCACGTTGCCAACCATGCCGTTAATCAGCCCACTCGCTTTTTCGACCAGGTTCATCCCGTCCTGGGTCTGGCTGGTGGAGCTCTCAATCAGCTCGCGGATTTCGCTGGCAGACGACGCGCTCTTCTGGGCAAGCTGGCGCACCTCTCCGGCCACTACCGCAAAGCCGCGGCCGTGCTCACCGGCGCGCGCCGCTTCCACCGCCGCGTTCAGCGCCAGAATATTGGTCTGGAACGCAATAGCATCGATCAGGTCGATAATGTCGGACATCCGGTTGGAGGTCTCGTTAATCAGGCGCATTTTGCTGGTCACCTGCTTCATCATCTCACCGTTGTTTTTGACCACCGTGGCGGCATCGGCAGAAAGGTTGGTCGCTTCACCGGTATGCGAGGCGGTATTTTTCACCGTGGCGGTGATCTGCTCCATCGAGGCGGCAGTCTGTTCAACGGAGCTGGCCTGCTCTTCCGTGCGTGCGGCCAGATCCTGGTTCCCGGCGACAATCTGCGCGGCAGCGCTGGAGATATTCTCCGAGCCGGTCTGCACCTGCTGCACAATGTCCAGCAGACGCGTCTTCATCTCCATCAGGGCATGCAGCAGCAGGCCCGTTTCGTCTTTGCCGTGTGGCGTAATGCTGCCCGTCAGATCGCCCTCTGCAATGGCCTTTGCAAAATTCACCGCCTCACCGAGCGGGCGGGTGATAGCGCGCACGATAAACCAGCCAATCAGGCTGCCTGCCGCAACGCTAAAGAGCGTGAGCAGGATCAGCAGCAGACGGTTAGACCTGAAATCCCCTTCCACCTGCGTACCCGCACGCTGCATCTCGCTGTTCTGAATGGCAATCAGCTCCTTCACCTTCGCTTTATAAGCCTGCTGCACGGCGAGGGTGGTAGTCATCATTTCCTGTATGGCGCCCGCACGGTTGTTGTTCTGCACCGCCTGCAGAATGCGGTAGCGTGAATCCAGGTACTGCTGGCGCACGCTGCGGATATCCGCCAGCACCTGCTGAGACTGTTGATCCTGCAAGGCGTTGTTCAGCTCGCCCAGGATCACCGTGATATGCTCGCTGATCTCTTTGAGGCGCTGCTGAGATTGCCCCGTGTAGGTACCCTGCTCGTCCAGCAGCATCAGCTGTTGAGTGCTAATAAATTCCTGGAAGTTATCAATTAACTGGTTCGCTTTTACCGTGGTCGGATAGTCATGGGTAACAATGGACTGCATCCCATTATTTGCCCGGTTCAGGCTCAGCAAAGACACACTTGCGCTGATCGCCATCAGGACAATAAAGAACCCAAACGCCAGAAATAATTTCGTGCCGATCTTTACGTCATGAAAGAACATATTTTCTCCATCGATGTGATTATTTCTCAGACGATCGCTGTTATCGGTAACGATTTCGCTAACTTTATGATTTTGATCGTTTTTTTATTTCATAATCCTCACAATACATAGGCGCAGGCTATTAATATGGCCTCATCGATCGTTACCAGACCGCCAAACGGGGTATTTTCGAAATAGCATTCTGAAGAACTGACTTAGGCAGGAATAAATAACTGACGCACTTTCTTTAGTTATTTAATATTAAATTAACAATAAACCCCATTAATAGTCACAATCAGAAAAATAAAAAGCCGTTTATTCCCTACGGTATAAACGGCTTTTTTGGAACATGACTGACTCAATGGAGCACGGTCACCGCATCCTTAAGGCGTCCGGCGCGGTGCTTCACCATGGCCGAAATGTGCGCGCTCTCCTCGACCAGATCGGCGTTTTTCTGCGTGATGCTGTCGAGTTCAGCTACCGCACGGGTTAGCTCTGATAAGCCGGTTGCCTGCTCGGAGGTCGCGTGGCTGATCTGGGCGATAAGCTGGGTCACGTTTTTCACCTGCACAACGATATCATCCATCGTACGGCCCGCGGCGTGAACCTGCTCAGAGCCGGACTGCACCTTGCTGGCACTGGCATCAATGAGTTTACGAATATCGTTAGCGGCACTGGCGCTGCGGCTGGCGAGATGACGGACTTCGCCCGCGACCACGGCAAACCCTTTGCCCTGCTCCCCTGCCCTTGCCGCTTCAACTGCCGCGTTTAGCGCCAGAATGTTGGTCTGGAACGCGATATCGTTAATCAGGGAGGTGATCGAGCCAATGCGCTGCGTGCTGTCGGCAATGTCATCCATCGTTTTAACGACGGTTTGCATCGCGTTGCCCCCTTTCGTCGCCGCGCTGCTGGCGGCCACGGAGAGTTTGTCCACCTCGGCGGCGGTCTCGGAGTTACTCTGAACGGACGCGGCCATCTGGTTCATTGTCGCGACGGTCTGCTGCACGTTCGCGACGGTCTGACGGGTCCGATCGTTCAAATCTTCATTCCCCTGCGCCAGCCTGTCGCTGCCGTCACGGACGCTCACCACCTGGCTCGACACGTCATTGATCAACCAGCGGCACATCAGGCCAAGTTGTCCTACCGCGCGCAGCGTCAGGCCCAGTTCATCGCTGCGGTTAAGATGCTGCACGCTGTTGCGCTCGCCGGTGGCGACCTTCAGCGCCTGTCGCGCCACATTCTCTATCGGGCGGACAATCTGTTGCTCAAACAGCAGCGTTCCCATCAGCATCACCACCGCAGCGGCGGTAAGCGGTAACCAGCCTGCGGAGGTGGCGGCCAGCGTGGCGGCGAGTCCAGCAAAGAGCACCGCCATCACGCTGCGCACGCGCCAGCGCAGCGGCATGGCCGGGAGTTTACCCAGCCAGCCCTTTCCCACCACCAGCCCTTTGTGAATACGTTTTTTACAGCGCCCGTCGTTCAGCGCCCGGTAGAGCGGCTCCACGGCGGCGATCTCCTCCGCTGTGGCTCTGGTGCGAATCGACATATAGCCCGTCACCTGCCCGCGGCGCACCATCGGCACCGCGTTAGCACGCACCCAGTAGTGGTCACCGTTTTTGCGCCGGTTTTTGACAATCCCGCTCCACGGCTCGCCCTGCTGCAGCGTGTACCACATATCGGCAAACGCAGCTTTTGGCATATCGGGATGGCGCACCATATTGTGCGGCTGGCCCGTCAGCTCATCGAGCTGATAGCCGCTCACCTGCACAAAGGTGTCGTTGGCGTGGGTGATGTAGCTGTGGACGTCTGTGGTAGACATTAAGGTGGTGTCATCGTCCAGAGGATATTCATTCTGGGTGACATAGGTTGGAGAGGACATCGTGAGCATCCCTTGCAGGTTATTTGAATGTTAATTTTGTGGGTCAATGTTTTTTCGGCGGTAAACAATTTATCTTTAGTTGTTAAACTTGATGAAGATCGCAGATTTGACTTAAACCATACTTTTTGTACGATATTTTAATTCATTGATTTCAAATACTTTCGTAGAGAAATTACCGACAAAGTATGACCTGTTAATGCCCGCTTAAGTTGCAGCGTATGCACCTCTTTAGTGCAGCGACGCTCTTCCTCCCTTTCTTTATACTTGCTGCCCCGTACCGCTAAATCCCGTTTGGCTTCTATCGGCATGATTAAATATTGTGCAACATTATTTTAACCTGGCGTTTATCCCGATTTTCGTTAAGGCCTCTGAAGTGGCGTAATCCCTGCAATACTTAAACCAGTATCATGTGATACGCGATCCCCGGGAGCACATTTTGAACAGGTTACCTTCCAGCGCCTCGGCTCTTGCCTGTACCGCGCACGCACTGAATCTCATTGAGAAGCGAACGCTTGATCATGAGGAGATGAAACAACTTAACCGTGAGGTCATCGATTACTTTAGAGAGCACGTCAATCCAGGGTTTCTGGAGTATCGCAAATCTGTTACCGCCGGCGGGGATTACGGAGCCGTAGAGTGGCAAGCGGGAAGTCTCAACACGCTTGTCGACACCCAGGGACAGGAGTTTATCGATTGCCTGGGAGGTTTTGGAATTTTCAACGTGGGGCACCGTAATCCAGTTGTGGTTTCCGCCGTACAGAATCAACTTGCGAAACAACCTCTCCATAGCCAGGAACTTCTCGACCCGCTTCGCGCCATGCTCGCGAAAACGCTGGCGGCCTTAACGCCCGGCAAACTGAAATACAGCTTCTTCAGCAACAGCGGCACAGAATCGGTCGAAGCGGCGATTAAGCTCGCCAAAGCGTACCAGTCGCCGCGCGGGAAATTCACCTTTATCGCCACCAGCGGCGCGTTCCACGGTAAATCCCTCGGCGCACTGTCGGCGACCGCTAAATCCACTTTCCGTAAACCGTTTATGCCGCTGCTGCCGGGCTTCCGCCACGTGCCGTTCGGCGACATTAACGCCATGCGCACCGTGCTGAGCGAATGCCGTAAAACCGGCGATGACGTGGCGGCGGTGATCCTGGAGCCCATTCAGGGTGAAGGCGGCGTCATCCTCCCTCCGCAGGGCTATCTGCCTGCCGTGCGTCAGCTGTGCGACGAGTTTGGCGCGCTGCTGATCCTCGACGAAGTCCAGACCGGCATGGGGCGTACCGGCAAGATGTTCGCCTGCGAGCATGAAAACGTGCAGCCGGACATTCTGTGCCTGGCGAAAGCGCTCGGCGGCGGCGTGATGCCGATTGGCGCGACGGTCGCCACCGAAGAAGTTTTCTCGGTGCTGTTCGACAATCCGTTCCTGCATACCACCACCTTTGGCGGTAACCCGCTGGCCTGTGCGGCGGCGCTGGCGACCATCAACGTGCTGCTGGAGCAAAACCTGCCTGCGCAGGCGGAGCAAAAAGGCGACATGCTGCTGGACGGCTTCCGCCAGCTGGGCCGGGAATACCCTGACCTTGTGCAGGAGGCGCGCGGCAAAGGGATGCTGATGGCGATTGAGTTCGTTGATAACGAAATCGGCTACAGCTTCGCGAGCGAGATGTTCAGGCAGCGTGTGCTGGTGGCCGGGACGCTTAATAACGCAAAAACCATTCGTATTGAACCGCCGCTTACGCTGACCATTGAGCAGTGTGAGCAGGTGCTAAAAGCGGCACGTAAAGCGCTGGCAGCACTCAGAGTGCGCGTAGAAGAGATCTGATTAATCCCCCCTCTTAACCGAGGGGGATTTCATTTTTCTGGTATAAATATTACAAATTGAAATAAAAGTATTATATTTCAGACATACATTTATACTTTTAAAATTATAAAGTTCCTTTTCTCTTACATGATTTTTTTTGCAACCAAACCGATATCCATACACCACCTTTATCTATTTGACCGCAAACAGGCCGCCCATTGTTAAAATCCGGTAAAAACACCACTACTTACATCATTTAAAAATATTAATCAATTCTAATATTATACCTAAAAAAAACTAACGGCATATTATACCACCATACATTGAAATAATATTTCACGACTCCTAGAATACCTGCCGCGGAACATCATAAACATGATGAAAAGAGCTTTTCAATAAGCCCGTCCATTATGCGAAATGCATATTCTAAATAACGGAACTTGTTAAACGTTATTCAAGTTCACGCTGTGAAAGCATATAGCTTTTACTCAATTTCAATTTGACAGAAAGATGTTTATTTAAAAGGATTTGTATGAAAAAGCACGTTTTAGCAATGGTCATTGCAACGGCAATGGTAAGTGGCGTAGCGATGAACGCACAGGCAGACACCGTCACGGTTTCTGGCGGTACGGTTAACTTCGTTGGCCAGGTTGTTAATGCTGCATGTTCGGTCGCAGCTGACTCCGTAGATCAGACTGTAACGCTGAGCCAGGTTCGTACTGTGAAATTGACGACAAAAGGAATGCAGGCGAACCAGAAAGAAGATTTCAAAATCGTTCTGGAAGATTGTGACACCACGGTAAGCCAGAACGCCGCTGTGATTTTCAACGGTCAGCAAGACGCAGCACTGGCAGGTTCACTGGCTAACACAGCGGGCGCTGGCTCAGCAACTAACGTCGCACTGCAACTGTTCGGACCGGATGGTAACGTACTCAATATCGGTGATACCTCCTCCAACGTGAAGCTGATCAATGGCGAGAACACCATCCCGCTGAGCGTTGACTACATCGCTACCGGTGCGGCCACGCCGGGTAACGTATCCTCGACTGCAACATTCCAGATGGTTTACTCCTGATTCGTTAGCTGCAGTAACACCCTCGGAATCTGATTCGGGGGTGTTTTGCCGATCCATCGAAACGGAGTCACTATGCGACAGGTCACCAGGCAATCAGTGCTGTTTTTCAGCGTATTGCTGTGCGTTGCACTGCCCGCCTCGGCAATTGACGACGGAAGCGTGCATTTTCAGGGGCAAGTCGTCAACACCGGCTGTTCCGTCAGTGCAGAAAGTCAGGACCAGATTGTGCGTATGGGCCAAATACGCAATAACGAATTTGCCGCAACGGGCGATTGGGCAGCACCAACAGCCTTTCAGATAACGCTAGAAGACTGCGATACCAGCGTCAGTCAACGTGCGGGCGTACTGTTCAGCGGCGAGTCCGATGCAAAAGACCCGCAAATTTTTCGCGCAGGTTATGGCGCAGGCGCAGCGCAGGGGATTGGTGTGGGAATATTTGACGCAACCGGCCATCTACTTATTCCGGATACAGCCCCGCCCTGGTACGCCCCCTTGCAGAACGGCGCCAATGTTCTGCGTTTTATGGCGAAATACCGCTCCACACAACCGCACGTTCAGGCTGGTACGGCCGACGCCCAGGTATGGTTTAACGTCGTCTACCAGTAAAACACTCAGAGGCCCGAGTGCCTCGTCATGAGAATTGAGGGAACAATGCAAATGAACACATCACCTACGTCTTTGTCTCGCCTGATGATGGCTGGTACGTTGCTGCTGACAATGGGTCTGGCAACGAATGCCTCTGCAGGTGGAATTGCTTAAGGGGCTACCCGCGTCATTTATCCGCAGGGGGATAAACAGGTTTCATTACCGGTGATCAATTCGTCGGCAGACAATACGTTCTTAATACAATCATGGGTAGCCAACGTTGAGGGTATCAAGTCACCAGACTTTATCCTTACGCCACCGTTGTTTGTTATCCACCCTAAGAAAGAGAACACGCTGCGTATTATGTATATCGGCCCCGACCTTCCTGCCGATCGCGAAACTGTTTTCTATCTGAACAGCAAGGCTATTCCGTCTGTCGATAAAAATAAGCTTCAGGGCAATACGCTGCAAATAGCAACACAGAGTGTGATTAAGTTATTCATTCGCCCTAAGAAATTAACATCCCTTTCCGTGGATGCGCCCAAAACGCTGACGTGTCGGACAGAAAATGGAAAAGTCATCATAACGAATCCATCACCGTATTACGTATCGTTGGTGCAGTTCTTTGTTGGGGGAACCCGTCTTCCCAATTCAATGGTCGCACCTAAAAACACGTTGACGGTGGATATCCCCGGCGGCGGTTCCGGCAGTGTGAAATTCCAGACAGTGAATGATTTCGGCGCAAATACCCCTACGCAGATTTGTTCCCATTAACAACCTGAAATGAAATAGCAGACCTGCATTTTGTCTTCAAGGAAGGAAGTACTTAGCATTTACTGCAGGGAAAAGAGATGAAACGTAATACATCACTGATTTTTAGCACATTTTCTTTAACATCCCTTACGCCAGTGGCGATGGCGATAGCAGGATTGCTATCGCCATCAGATGCAAGTGCAGAATATTTTTTCAACCCGGCATTTTTGTCTAGCGATCCCTCTGCCGTTGCTGACCTGTCGCGGTTTTCCACCAATGGCCAGGCACCTGGCGTCTATCGTGTCGATCTCTGGCTTAACGGGGCGTTTGTGGCGACTCGCGATATCACCTTTACGGCAAGAAATACGGCGTCGACGGCACAACCGCAGGCGGATGATACCGGTCTGACCGCCTGTTTATCAGCAAAAGCGCTGGAAAACCTGGGCGTTAACCTTCAGGCGTTTCCTGCCCTGACGGCGGAAAAAACGGACAGCTGTATTGATATTGCGTCAATCATTCCCGCCTCATCAACCACCTTTGATTTTGAGCATCAGCGGCTGGATATCAGTATCCCGCAAGCCGCCCTGAGGAATAGCGCACGCGGATATATTCCGCCTGAACAATGGGATGAAGGCATTAATGCCCTCCTGCTGAATTATAACTTCACAGGCTCTCGTAGCCGCGATCGGGGGGAGAGCAACTCAACCAGTAAAAGCTATTTCCTCGGGCTTAACAGCGGGTTGAACCTTGGCCCGTGGCGGTTAAGGGATTACTCAAGCTGGAATTATCACAACAGCGATGACTCACGCAGCGACAACTGGCAGCACATTAATACCTATGTTGAACGCGCGGTCATTCCGCTGAAAGGAAGACTGACGCTGGGTGACAGCTACACCCCATCAGACGTGTTTGACAGCCTCCCTTTTCGCGGTGCGCAAATCGCCTCTGATGACAATATGCTGCCCGATAGCCTGAAGGGTTTCGCGCCCACGATCCGGGGTATCGCAAAAAGCAATGCTCAGGTAACCATTAAGCAAAATGGCTACACCATTTATCAAAGCTATGTTCCACCGGGTGCATTTGCGATTAGCGACCTGTTTCCCACGTCCTCAAGCGGTGACCTCAGTGTTGAGGTAAAAGAATCTGACGGTAGCATCAACAGCTATTCCGTGCCTTATTCCACCGTTCCCGTACTCCAGCGTGAAGGCCGCGTAAAGTACGCATTAACAGCGGCCGAATACCGCAGCAGCAGCGATCAACAGGATGAGGTTAATTTCGTTCAGGGGTCTCTAATCTGGGGGCTTTCGCATGGCTTCACGCTGTATAGCGGATCGCAGATAACCAACAATTACCACTCGCTGGCATTCGGCACCGGCCTGAATATGGGTGAACTGGGCGCTATCTCTGCGGATGTGACTCACGCGAAGAGCACGCTGGCGGATGACAGCACGCATTCAGGGCAATCGATCCGTTTTCTGTATGCAAAATCCCTTAACGGCCTCGGCACTAACTTTCAGCTGCTGGGCTACCGGTACTCGACCTCGGGATTCTATTCCCTGGATGAAACAGCCTATAAGCAAATGCGCGGCTACACAGGTGACCACGAGGACAACGATACCGAACAGCAAAATCCCTGGATGGATTATTACAATCTGTACTACACCAAGCGAGGAAAGGTTCAGTTCAACATCTCTCAGCAGCTTGGTCATGCAGGTTCGCTCTTTGTCACGGGCAGCCAACAGACCTACTGGCATACCGATGAAAAAAATACGCTACTCCAGGTAGGCTTTAGCGGGACCATTAAAGATGTGTCCTACAGCCTGTCCTACAACTACAACAAATCACCGGGCATGTCGAAAAGCGACGAGATTTACGCGCTGAATTTGTCGCTGCCATTGAGCCTGTGGCTGCGTCCACAAAACGATGTCAGCCAGAAGCATAACTATGCTTATGCCACCTACAACATCAGCACCGACAAAAAGGGTGAAACCTCGCAAAATGCCGGGATCAACGGCACATTGCTTGAGGATAACAACCTGAGCTACAGCGTTCAGGAAGGCTATTCAAGCCAGGGGACAAAATCACAAGGCTCCAGCAGCCTTGAATACGATAGCGCCTATGGCAATGCGAACGTGGGCTATAACTACAGCGGAAACGGCGACTACCAGCAGGTGAACTACGGTTTGAGCGGCGGCGTCATTGCTCACCGGAATGGCATCACCCTTAGCCAGCCACTGGGTGATACCAACGTGCTGATTGCCGCTCCGGGCGCGAGTAACGTCAAGGTCGAAAACGAGCCGGGTATTCATACCGACTGGAGAGGCTATGCCGTGGTTCCCTACGCATCCTCGTATCATCTCAACCGCATGGCACTGGACATCAACTCACTGGCTGACGATATGGATATCGATGATGCCGTAACCAATGTGGTCCCAACCCGTGGCGCGGTTGTGCGTGCAACCTTCAAAGCCCGGCCTGGTACGCGTGCGTTAATGACCTTAACCCATCGGGGCAAACCCGTTCCTTTCGGCGCCATGGTGTCACGTGATGACAATGGCAGCGATACGATTGTGGGTGAAGACGGAGAGGTCTATCTCTCTGGCCTGAGCCCGGCGGGAACGCTGAAAATTCAGTGGGGTGAAGGGCCAGACAAGCAATGTAGCGTGAAGTATCAATTACCTGAAAGTAAACAGCCGCTGCTGCGGTTGAAAATGGAGTGTATATAAATGAAATTATGGATGATTTTATTTTATGTGGTCGGGCTGGCATTCTCACCTTATGGAATAGCCGATATTTGTAAAAATGCTAACGGTGGCATCTCGATTGTTAACTATGATTTGACCACCACGTTGAACACCAATCAGAACATTAAAGGTGGCTCCACAGAGCTGGAAAAAAATCAGGATGTGCAGGTTAACGCCACCTGTCCACCGGGTGAGTGGGAAAAACGCACCTATCGCTCCTATTTGAGCCCTTTTCCGGTCGTCAAAACGGATGGTGAATGGAAATATCTCCAGCTTGACCCGGATTATATTATTGGCGCCATGAAAATAAATGACGCAACCATTGGTGAGTTTTATCCCCCCATTGAGTACGTTCACATGGGCGGCCACGATGAGGTGGATACCGGCGGCGTTTTCCCGGTCAACGATAATGACCTGATCTTTAAATTACAAATTGTCAGGCCTTTTATCGGCACCGTGGTTATCCCGCCAAAATTGATGTTCAATGTGTACGTCACCACGACGAATAACGATCGCCTGACCAATATTGTCTACCAGATTACCTACAGTGGCGTTATTACCGTGCCGCAAAACTGCGTCATTAATGCCGGGCAAACCGTAACGGTAGATCTGGGTTCTCTTTATCACGGTGATTTTACGCGCGCCGGGCAGATGCCGGACAACGCTCAACCCAAAACCTTCAATGTGCCCATTGAATGTAATGCTGATGTGAACTCCCCGGCACAATTAACCTTGCGCGTTATGGGCACATCGGACCCTCGCTACCCGGAAGCGCTGGCATCGGATAATCCTGATGTTGCCGTCGTGGTTACCAGTGAGCAAGACAACATACTGAAACCGAATGTCTTTTCAAGTAGCGCACCTTTTACGACTGATGAGGCGGGCAAGGCCAACGTGACGCTGAAAGCATATCCTATCAGCACAACGGGCAATTCCCCGGAACTGGGCGTGTTCACCGCTCTGGCCTTGTTACGCGTTGATTTCGCATAAGGATTGGGTGATGAAAAAGCGCAATTTTCTCCTGTTTCTGCTGGCAAATCTGGCGTTGTCCTTACAGACCGCCAGAGCAGATAATGACAGTTTCAATGTTCAGTTTATCGGCACCATCGTGGGGGAGTCCTGCAACGTCGACACAGGCAGCGTTGAGCAGACGGTCGAACTCGGTGACTTTACCGCGGATGATTTCCCGTCGGTTGGCACCACAACGCCGGATACAAAGTTTGATATCACGTTGAAAGGTTGCACCCGCGCCATTACCGGCACCAAAGTTTGGTTTACCGGGAATGTGGATGCGAACAACCCGACATTGCTGGCACTTTCAGATAACGGAAAGGGAACGCCTGGCAGGATGGCAACGGGCCTCGGCGTTGAGCTACTGGATTCCAATCGCACCCCAATACCGATCAATAATACGGAGTCCTCGCTTTATCCGCTGCTGCCGGGGGATAACACGCTCACGTTTTATTTGCACTATAAATCCACGCTGCCCGTTGTGACGTCAGGAAATGCGACTGCCGTTATGTATTTTGACCTGCTTTATCAGTAAGGAATATGAATGAAACCGTTTCTCCGGTTATTTTTCTTCTGCATTATCCTGATGCACCTGGGCAGTGCGAGTACAATGGCGCACGACGGGACCGTTTATATTGTAGGCACCGTAAAAAGCAAAACCTGCATCATATCGCCTGATTCGGAAAATCTTATCGTTCGTATGAGCGACGTCGCCACAGGGCAATTTACGAACCAGAAAAATAATACGCCATGGGAACATTTTGCTATCAATCTTGAAAACTGCGGCGCAGGGTTGAATAACATCAGTACCCATTTTGAAGGCACACCCAATCAGGGCAACGCAGATTTGCTTTCGCTGACAGGCGGTCCGGGTTATGCCAGCGGCGTGGCTATCGGTATTTATAATCCGGACAAAACGCTTATACCGCTGGGCGATGAAAGCCAGCTGTTTACGCTGTCAAATAACCAGCTTACTGCCACCCTTGATTTTTATGCCCGTTATCTTGCTGACGGAGGCGCTGTATCGCCCGGAACAGCCAATGCTGCAGCAACCTTTATTTTGACTTATGCCTGATAACACCGTGATGAAACTGCGCATCCTGATCCCTGTTTTAGCCATCTTAACGTCCATCTCTTTTGCGCATGCAGGCGTCGTGATAGGGGGGACACGCTTCGTCTATCCTGAAAAACAGCACTCCATTACCGTTTCAGTGCGCAATAAATCCACGCTTCCCTGGCTGGTCAGCGCAAAAATTTATGCTGGCGGAAACTGGCCAGGGGCAACCTCTGTCCCCCAGGCGACCTCGGCGCTTGTTGCAACGCCCGCGCTTTTTGCACTACAGGGCGGACGCGAAAATAGCATCAGGATTTTTCGTGCCGATGAGGGGTTGCCTGCTGACCGTGAAACGCTTTTCACCCTCAGCATCTCAACCATTCCAGCCAGTAAGACCAGCAGCGACAACGTGCAAATGGCCGTACGTTCGAGCTTCAAAGTGTTCTATCGCCCTGAGGGATTAAACGGCAATCCAGAAAACGCGTATCGGGAAATCCTCTGGTCATATTCAGCAAACCAGCTCGTGGTGAAGAACCCGACCCCCTACTACGTGACGCTCTTCCAGACGCGTATTAACAACAAATCCATTGATAACGCGGGCATCATTGCCCCTTTTAGCCAGCGAACAATGGACGAGTGCCAGAAGGCGCCTCGCTGCGAAATACGCTGGCAAACCATAAACGACTATGGCCGGGTTATGCCGCCCGTGGTTAACATCCTTAATCTGAAATGAGTCCCCATCATGTTTTTCATAAAGCCCCCCTTCCTCGTTCTGACCGTTTTCGTCACACTGACCGCACCGGCGCTGAGCCAGGCCGCTGAGTTTACCGCTGAGCAGAAGACGGAAATCGGCAAAATCGCCGAGGATTACTTTACCGCCCATCCGGAAAAAATGGGTGAAGCGATATCTATCTACCTGGCTAATCATCCTGAGTTTCTGGTTGCCGCGAGCGAAAACCTACGCCAAAGCCAGCAAGCGGCCGCACAAAAAATGAAAGAGATGCAGGACGCAGCCAAAAAAGCGCAGTAAAGCAAAATCTAAAGCCGGGCGGACTACGCTCATCCGGCCTAGAAAACCATTCCACCTTTTCCCCAAAAGCCCGGTAAGCGCAGCGCCACCGGGCAAGACCATTACTCCGGCAATAACCCGACAAAGCTGCGTTTTTTGCGCGGCTCCGACATCAGCTCCTCCAGCTTATCCACGCACGCGAGATAGTGCGGGGTTTGCTTATGCGCCAGCACCGCCTCTTCGTCTTTATAGGCTTCGTAGATAAAGAACCGGGTTTTCACCCTCGGGTCCTGCAATACGTCAAAACGCAGGTTCCCCGGCTCCTGGATTGCGCCCTCGTGGTTGGCGCGAAACACCTCCAGAAACTCGTCCACCCGCTCGGGCTTAATGTTGATCTCTACCAGCGTCACGTTCATTTTGCTTCTCCCTGTTTCTCTTCCTGCCAGAACTGGAACGCATCACGGGCGTTCCAGTTCTCGTGAACCACTTTTTTCACCGCCTTCAGCATGGCGAGCGGCGCGCTGGACTGGAAGATGTTGCGCCCCATGTCCACGCCGGACGCGCCCTGGTCTATCGCGCGCCAGCACATCTCCAGCGCCTCGTGCTCCGGCAGCTTTTTGCCCCCCGCGATAACGATCGGCACCGGGCAGCTGGCGGTGACTTTTTCAAAACCCTCATCCACGTAGTAGGTTTTGACGAACTGCGCCCCCATTTCGGCTGCGATGCGGCTTGCCAGCGAGAAATACCGAGCGTCACGCGCCATCTCTTTCCCCACGCCCGTTACCGCCAGCGTCGGCATGCCGTAGCGCGCCCCTGCATCGACAAGCTTGATGATGTTGTTGATCGACTGATGCTCAAACTCGCTTCCGATGTACACCTGCGCCGCCACCGCGCAGACGTTCAGGCGCAGGGCGTCTTCCATCGCCACCGCCACGCACTCGTTGGACAGTTCCCCCAGAATCGAGTTACCGCCGGAGGCGCGCAGCACCACCGGTTTGTTCGTCGCGGCGGGCACCTGGCTCCTGAGGATGCCGCGGGTACACATCAGCACGTCGGTTTCACCAAACAGCGGCGCGATAGAGAGGTCGATACGCTCAAGGCCGGTAGTCGGCCCCTGAAAGTAGCCGTGGTCAAAGGCCAGCATCACCGTACGGTTGCTCTGCGGATTGAAGATGCGCGCCAGCCGCGACTGCATGCCCCAGTCCAGCGAGCCGCAGCCCTTCAGGGTGAACGGCACATTTTGCTGCGGCGTGCCGATGCCAAAATCCTTGCCGTCTTTGATGTCGTCTAAATCAGCCATTTGCTCCCCCGTCAGAAATCGTATTTGCTGATGTTCTCTTTGGTGAACACCACGCGTTCCGGCAGCAGCACGATGCCGTTGCCCTTCGCCTCATACTGGTAGCCCTGCACGCTGTTCGGCTCGACCTTCAGCGCCCCGATATCTTTTACGTCCACGCTGTCGCCAACGTTAAGATCGCCTTTTTTCAGCAGGCGATCGGCGACATTGACCGCAATTTTGCCCTGTTGCACCACGTCCCACAGGCCGAAGGCCTTCACCGTGCCGCGCTCAACGTACGGGCGCATCACGTTCGGCGTGCTGAACCCGACAATCGCCACGCCTTCCCGCTTCAGGTTTTCTGCCGCCTGCGCGGCAGCAGGAAGCGCGTTGGCGTCCGGGGCGACGATCGCATCCAGATCCGGATAGGCTTTTAAGATCCCTTCGGCGGTCTGCAACGATTTGGTGGCGTCGTTATAGCCAAACTGGGTGGTGACGATCTGCCACTGGGGATGGTCTTTCTCGATTTTGGCCTTCGCCTCTTTCACCCACTGGTTCTGATCGGTAACGGTCGGGCTGGAGTAGAAGAACGCCACTTTCGCGTTCGGTTTGGTGACCTGCTTGCCCGCCATCTCCACCAGCAGGCCGCCCAGCTGTTCCGGCGTCCCCTGATTGATGTAGATGCTGCGGCACTCCGGTTTGGTATCGGAATCCCAGGTCAGAACCTTGACGCCGCGCTGCATCGCGCGCTTCAGCGCCGGACACAACCCATCCGGCGACACGGCGGAGACGATAATGGCGTTATAGCCCTGGTTGACGAAGTTATTGATGAGCTGCACCTGGCCGGAGACGCTCGGCTCGGTCGGGCCGTCGTAGGTCACGTCCACGCCAAGATCTTTCCCCGCCTCTTTCGCACCGTTGCCGCCGCTGGTGAAGAAGCCGACGCCCACCAGCTTCGGGATAAAGGCAATGCGGTCCGCCGCCTGCGCCGAAGCGAAGCTGAGGGCCATTGCCAGGACGAGCAGTTTTGTTTTCATCTTACGCTCCGGATAGTTTTCTAAAGAGAGATCGCACCCATTCGCGGTGCAGACTCAGCGAACGCCCCATCACCACCACAACCAGCAGCGCCCCCGACAGCGCGCTCGACACCTGGTTGGGGATGCCGACCATCTGTAAACCCTGTTGCAGGTACCCCACCAGCAGCGCCGCCAGCGCCGTACCGACAACCGAACCTGACCCGCCGTAGATATTGGCTCCGCCGAGCACGGCGGCGGTGAGCGCAGGCATTAAAAGATCGCGCCCCAGATCCGAACGCGCGGAGCCGAAATAGGAGACCATCACCAGCGCGGCAATCGCCGAGGCCACGCCCACCAGGCCGTACAGCACGTAGGGCATGCCGTTCACCGGCAGCGCCGCATAGCGCGCCGCGCGCGGGTTCTGCCCAATCAGGAACAGATGACGGCCAAAGCTCCCGCGGTGGGTAATGAGCCAGAAGAAGACGGTGATTACCGCGAACAAGACCAATGGGATCGGCAGACCCAACACCGTGAGGTTAGCGAACGCCGTGAAGCTGTCCGGGAAGCCGCCGATGCCCTCGTAGCCCGTCGCGCCCGCCATGCCGGAGAGCAGCAGCGCGCCGCCGCCGTAGAGGTAGAGCGTGCCGAGGGTGATCACCAGCGGGCTGATGCCGGTGTAGTGGATCAGCGCCGCATTCACCAGCCCGCACAGCAGACCCAGCAGCAGCGTAAGCGGAACAGCGACCGCCATCGGCCACCCGGCCTGCATCATCACCCCCAGCGCAATGGCGCACAGGCCGATGGTCGAGCCGAGGGAGATGTCGATCCCGCCGCTGACGATCACCAGCGTCAGCGGCAGCGCCACGATACCGATGCAGATGAAGTCGCTGGTGCTGAACAGCAGCATGTTGATATCGAGCATGCGCGGGTTGATGGCGCCAAAGAGCAGGATCTCCAGCACCAGTAAAATGAGCAGCGCGCTTTCCCAGTTAAGCCTCATTTACGCCACCTCTTTTTTACGTTTGGGAAAGTGGGTGACGTGCTTTCCCCCTCTGTTGCCCGGCTGGAAACGACCGTACTTCAGCGCCCGCTGATGCCGCGCCAGCGCCTGACGCAGACGCCCGTCGAGCACCAGCACGCCCAGCAGCACCAGCCCGGCGATAAAGTCGTTCCACCAGGCCGGAAGCCTGAACAGCACCAGCACGGTATCGATTTGGGTGAGGAAGAACGCGCCGAGGAAAGCACCGACCAGCGTGCCGGTGCCGCCCAACAGTGAAATGCCCCCCAGTACGCAGGCGGCAATGGCTTTCATCTCCAGCCCGCTGCCGGTCTGGTTGGGCACGAAGCCTATCTGCGCGGCAAAGACGATCCCGGCGCAGGCCGCCAGCAGGCCGTTCAGGGTAAAGGCGATCATGCGGGTGCGATTCACCGCCACGCCCAGCTGGCGCGCGGCGGCGAGGTTATCCCCCACCGCGTAGAAATCACGCCCGAACGCGGTGCGCGACAGCGTCCACGCGCCGGTGACCACGATAATCAACACCACCATGCCAAGGGGCGACACGCCGATGGCCGCAGGCTCAGAGAGGGATTTCAACCCCGGCGGCAGCCCTTCAATCCACTTTCCGCCCGTCCAGAGCAGCATCGCTCCACGGTACAGCCCCAGCGTGCCGAGGGTGGCGACAATCGCCGGGATGCGTAATCCCACCACCAGAAAACCGTTGAATGCCCCCGCCAGCGCGCCAACTGACAGCGCGAAGAGAATGGAAACGGGCAGGCTGTAGCCACTGTTCAGCGCCACGCCGACGGCGATGGCGGACAGCCCGACGGTTGACCCCACGGAGACGTCGATATTGCGGGTCAGCATCACCAGCGCCGCGCCGATCGCCAGCAGGATCAGGATCTGCGAGCTGGCGAAGATCATCCCCAGCGTCTGCAAACTCAGGTACGACGGATTGAGCGCCACCAGCACGGCGAACAGCGCCAGAATGGCGAGAAACGCGCTCAGCTCGCGGTTTTTCAGTAAGGTCTTCATGCTTGCCCTCCAAACGCCAGCGCCATCATGCGATCGAGGCTGACGGCATGGCGCGGCAGCTCGCCGCTGAGTACGCCCTGATGCATCACCAGCACACGATCGGCAAGGCCGGGAAACTCATCGAGATCGCTTGAGATCATCAGCACCGCCACGTTCTGCGCCGCCACGCTTTTGATAAGCTGGTAGATATCGGCGCGCGCCGAGACGTCCACGCCGCGCGTCGGTTCATCGACGATCAGCAATAACGGGTTGGCTTCCAGACAGCGTGCCAGCAGCACCTTCTGCTGGTTGCCACCGGAAAGCGTGCGCACGGTTTGATCCGCATGGTTGAGCTTGATCCCCAGCGCCCGGTGATAGCGCTCCACCACCGCGGACTCTCTTTTCCGCTGCTGCCAGAGCGACGGCTCGTTCAGCGCCACGGTGTTCCAGCGGATCGGCGCGTCGAGGAACAGGCCGGACACCTGCCTGTCTTCCGGCAGGTAGACCAGGCCTTTGTCCAGACGTGAACTTACCGGTGCGGCGGTGATGTCCTGGTTCTCCAGCCAGACGCGCCCCCCGCGCACAGGCCGCAGGCCATAGAGCGTTTCGGCAAACTCGGTGCGCCCGGAGCCTACCAACCCGGCCAGGCCGACGATCTCCCCGGCGTAGATCTCAAGGCTCAGATCGATAAACCCTTCCCCGGTAAGATCCTCCACCCGGAGCACCGGAAAGTCCTGCGGCTGGGTGCGACGGTTGCCCGGCAGCGCCAGCCACAGCTTTTGCGTATCGCTGAGGGATTTCTCGCGGCTTACCGGCGTCATGGCGGCGATCAGGGCGCTATCGTCAAACTGCGCGGTTTCACCGCTGAGCACCACCGCGCCGTCGCGCATCACCGAGACGTGGCTCGACAGCATGCGAATTTCCGGCAGCTTATGCGAGATAAACACGATCCCGACGCCGAGCGCCTGCAGGGCGCGGATCTGACGAAACAGCCGTTCGGTTTCGCCCGGCGTGAGGGAGGCCGTGGGCTCGTCGAGGATCAGGATCCTGGCGTTGCGCATTAATCCGCGCAGGATCTCCACCATCTGCTGATCCGCCACTTCCAGGGTGCTGGCGGCGGCGTCGAGGTTCAGCCGGCACTGCAGCTGCTCAAGTTTCTCCGCCAGCCGCTTTTCCAGGCCGCGCTCGCGCGGCAGGCGGAACAGGATGTTTTCCCGCACCGTCAGGTTGGGGAACAGCAGCGGCTCCTGCGGCACGAGGTAAATGCCGAGCCTGTGCGCCTGCACGGGCGTCAGCCGCGCATATGACTGCCCCTCGACGGAAAGTTCACCCTCATCCGGCGTCTCGACCCCGGCGATGATCTTCATCAGCGTCGATTTTCCCGCGCCGTTCCCGCCCATCAGCGCGTGCACCTGGCCCGCAAGCAGCGTGAAATCAATGCCTTTTAGAACCGGCACGCCTGAGAACTGCTTGCTGATACTTCGCGCGTCGAGAAGTGGGGTCATCATCGCTCCGCCATTGAACAAATGATTTTTAGATTTAATAATGTTCAAAAGCGTAGACGGTGAACTATATTTACAACCGTGCAGGGATCACAGTTTTATCGATTGAGATTCAGATAAACCAGAAACGATCGAAATGATCCGTTTTGTCGCGTGGCTCACACTTTCCCTCCGCGTCATCACGAACATATGATCTAAATTTTTATAAGAGTTCAACTATGAGCGATAAACGCACTGCGGAAGAAGGACGGTTTGCCGGACTGGCGCTGGCGGAAGAGGAGCTGGTGGCGCGCGTAGCCTGGTGCTACTACCACGACGGGCTGACCCAGAACGATATCGGCGAACGCCTCGGGCTGCCGCGATTAAAAATCTCCCGCCTGCTGGAGAAGGGCCGCCAGTCTGGGGTGATCCGCGTGCAGATTAACTCCCGCTACGAGGGCTGCCTGTCGCTGGAAACCGAGCTACAGCAGCGCTTTGGCCTGAAGCTGGTGCGCGTGATGCCTGCCCTAAATACGCCGCCGATGAACGTGCGGTTAGGCATTGGCGCGGCGCAGTCGCTGATGGGCGTGCTGGAACCCGGCCAGCTGCTGGCGGTGGGGTTCGGTGAAACCACCATGAGCAGCCTGCAGCACCTGAGCGGCTTTATCAGCTCGCAGCAGATCCGTCTCGTGACGCTCTCCGGCGGCGTCGGGCCGTACATGACCGGTATCGGCCAGCTGGACGCGGCCTGCAGCGTCAGCATGATCCCCGCCCCGCTTCGCGTGTCTTCCGCCGAAGTGGCCGGGATCTTAAAACGCGAGACCAGCGTGCGGGACGTGATCCTCGCCGCCACCGCAGCCGACGTGGCGGTAGTTGGTATTGGTTCAGTAAACCAGCGCCGTGACGCCACGATCCTGCGCTCCGGCTACATCAGCGAAGGCGAGCAGCTGATGTACGCCCGCAAAGGCGCGGTCGGCGACATTCTCGGCTATTTCCTCAATGCCGAAGGGGAGTGCGTTGAGGAGCTGGAGATCCACAAAGAATTACTCGGCGTCTCGCTTGATGAGCTGGCGCAGCTGCCCACCATCGTTGGCGTGGCCGGCGGGGAAGAGAAAGCCGATGCGATTTATGCCGCACTGAAGGGTCGCCGTATCAATGGCCTGGTGACGGAAGAGACGACAGCCCGCGCGGTGCTGGCTCTGGCCAAATAAGAGCCCGCCCTGCGCTAACAGCGAGGCAAGCTCATGAGTTACCTTTTAGCGTTAGATGCAGGGACCGGCAGCGTTCGCGCCGTGATTTTCGATTTGCAGGGCAACCAGATTGCCGTCGGCCAGGCCGAGTGGAAGCACCTGAGCGTGGAGAACGTGCCGGGCTCGATGGAGTTCGACCTCGACACCAACTGGCAGCTGGCCTGCCGGTGCATTCATCAGGCGCTGGAGCGTGCGCGCCTGAGCGCGGCAGATATTCAGTCCGTCGCCTGCTGTTCGATGCGCGAAGGGATCGTGCTGTACGACCGCAGCGGCGAGGCCATCTGGGCCTGCGCCAACGTCGACGCCCGCGCCAGCCGCGAGGTGGCCGAACTCAAAGAGATCCACGATGACCGTTTTGAATCCGAAGTGTATGACGTCTCAGGGCAAACGCTGGCGCTGAGCGCGATGCCGCGCCTGCTGTGGCTGGCGCACCATCGTCCGGACATCTACCGCAAGGCCGCAACCATCACCATGATCAGCGACTGGCTGGCGGCGAAACTCTCCGGCGAACTGGCCGTTGACCCCTCCAACGCGGGTACCACCGGCATGCTGGATCTCTTCTCCCGCGACTGGCGTCCGGCGCTGCTGGACATGGCCGGGCTGCGGGCCGATATCCTCTCGCCGGTGAAAGAGACCGGCACCGTGCTGGGGGCCATCACCCATGAAGCCGCGCAGCAGAGCGGACTGCGCGAAGGGACCCCGGTGGTGATGGGCGGCGGTGACGTGCAGCTGGGCTGTCTGGGGCTGGGCGTGGTACGCGCCGGGCAGACTGCGGTGCTGGGCGGCACCTTCTGGCAGCAGGTGGTCAACCTGCCGCAGGTACGCACCGATCCTGAAATGAACATCCGCGTGAACCCGCACGTCATCCCCGGCATGGTGCAGGCGGAGTCGATCAGCTTCTTTACCGGGCTGACCATGCGTTGGTTCCGCGACGCCTTCTGCGCGGAGGAAAAGCTGATTGCCGAGCGGATGGGGATGGACACCTATTCCCTGCTGGAAGAGATGGCCAGCCGGGTGCCGGCGGGCTCCCACGGGGTAATGCCGATCTTCTCCGACGCGATGCATTTCAAGCAGTGGTACCACGCCGCGCCGTCGTTTATTAACCTCTCCATTGACCCGGAAAAATGCAATAAAGCGACGCTGTTCCGCGCCCTGGAAGAGAACGCGGCGATTGTTTCGGCCTGCAACCTGGCGCAGATTTCACGCTTTTCCGGCGTGACGTTTGAGAGCCTGGTGTTTGCGGGCGGCGGGTCAAAAGGTGCCCTGTGGAGCCAGATCTTAAGCGACGTCACGGGCCTGCCGGTGCGCGTGCCGGAAGTGAAAGAAGCCACGGCGCTGGGCTGCGCGATTGCCGCGGGTACGGGCGCGGGGCTGTTTGCCGATATGGCCTCGACGGGCGAGCGGCTGGTGAAATGGAGCCACGAGTTCACGCCAAACCCGGCGCACCGCGAGCTGTACGACGGCATGATGCAGAAATGGCAGGCGGTATACGCGGACCAGCTCGGGCTGGTGGACAGCGGGTTGACCACGTCGATGTGGCAGGCGCCGGGGCTGGTGCGGGCAGCAGCGCCGTAAATAACGCCGGATGGCGCTACGCTTATCTGTCCTGGGGTTTTGTAGACCCGGTAAGCGCAGCGCCACCGGGGAAGTTCTTTGAGATCTATCACAATCATTCGATCCCGCTTTTACCTTTCCGCTGCCGCTGGCTAAATTAGTAACTCATCCGACCACATAACAATAATTTTACACTGGAAGAGACTATGAGCCGCTACCCGTCGTTATTCGCCCCTCTCGATCTGGGGTTCACCACACTCAAAAACCGCGTGTTGATGGGCTCGATGCACACCGGGCTCGAGGAGCATCCGGACGGGGCCGAACGTCTGGCAGCCTTCTATGCCGAACGCGCGCGCCATGGGGTGGCGCTGATAGTCACCGGCGGCGTGGCCCCTTCCCCTTCCGGCGTCGGCATGGAGGGCGGTGCGGTCCTGAACGATGCAGCACAGCTGCCGCATCACCGCATTGTGACCGACGCGGTACACAACGAGGGAGGTAAAATTGCCCTGCAAATTCTGCACACCGGACGCTACAGCTACCAGCCGAATCTGGTTGCGCCATCGGCCATTCAGGCGCCGATTAACCGCTTCACTCCGCATGCTCTGAGCCACGACAAGATCCTGGCGCTGATTGACGACTTCGCCCGCTGCGCCGCGCTGGCGCGTGAAGCGGGCTATGACGGCGTCGAGGTGATGGGGTCTGAAGGCTATCTGATCAACGAGTTCCTCGCCGCCCGCACTAACCACCGCGACGACGAATGGGGCGGCGACTATGCCCGCCGCATGCGCTTTGCCGTGGAGGTGGTGCGCGCGGTACGTGAACGCGCGGGCGCGGATTTTATTATCATCTTCCGCCTGTCGATGCTCGATCTGGTGGAGGGCGGCGGCACGTTTGACGAAACCGTGCAGCTGGCGCAGGCGATAGAAGCCGCGGGCGCCACGATTATCAATACCGGGATTGGCTGGCACGAGGCGCGCATCCCGACCATCGCCACGCCGGTGCCGCGCGCGGCGTTCAGCTGGGTAACGCGCAGGCTGAAAGGCAAAGTGTCCGTTCCGCTGGTCACCACCAACCGCATTAACGATCCGCAGGTGGCGGACGATGTGATTTCGCGCGGCGATGCCGACATGGTCTCGATGGCGCGCCCGTTCCTGGCCGATGCTGAACTGCTGTCCAAAGCGCAAAGCGGCCGTGCGGATGAGATCAATACCTGCATCGGCTGTAATCAGGCCTGTCTGGATCAGATCTTCGTCGGAAAGGTCACCTCCTGCCTCGTCAACCCGCGCGCCTGCCATGAAACCAAAATGCCGATCGTTCCGGCGGTCAATAAAAAACGCCTGGCCGTCGTGGGTGCTGGCCCGGCAGGCCTGGCGTTTGCGGTCAATGCCGCCTCGCGCGGGCACGGCGTGACGCTGTTTGATGCGTTGGGAGAGATTGGCGGGCAGTTTAATATCGCCAAACAGATCCCCGGCAAAGAGGAGTTCTACGAAACGCTGCGCTACTACCGCCGGATGATCGAGCTGACGGGCGTCGAGCTGCGGCTTAACCAGTTTGTCCACGCGGCGGATCTGTCTGATTTTGATGAGGTGATCCTGGCGAGCGGGATCGTACCGCGCACGCCTGCGATCGAGGGTATCGATCATCCAAAAGTGCTGAGCTATCTCGACGTGCTACGTGACAAAGCGCCGGTTGGCGAGAAGGTGGCGATTATCGGCTGCGGCGGGATCGGTTTTGACACCGCGATGTATTTAAGCCAGCCGGGCGAAGCCACCAGCCAGAACATTGCCGAATTCTGCTTGGAATGGGGTATCGACACCAGCCTCAGCCAGTCCGGCGGCCTGCGACCCGAAGGGCCACAGCTGCCGAAAAGCCCGCGCCAGATCGTAATGCTGCAGCGTAAAGCCAGCAAACCGGGCGAAGGGCTGGGGAAAACCACCGGCTGGATCCACCGCGCCACCCTGCTCTCGCGCGGGGTGAAGATGATCCCGGCGGTGAGCTACCAGAAGATCGACGACGACGGGCTGCACGTCACGATCGGCGGCGAGCCGCAGCTGCTGCGCGTGGATCATGTGATTTTGTGTGCCGGGCAGGAGCCGAAGCGGGATCTGGCGGATCCGCTGCGCGAGGCCGGTAAAACGGTGCATCTGATCGGCGGGTGCGACGTGGCGATGGAGCTGGATGCGCGGCGCGCGATTGCGCAGGGGACGAAGTTAGCTCTGGTGATCTAGGGCATTGCCGGGCGGCGCTTCTGTATGACCGGATACATAGGTGACAGATCAGACCGGGA
>NZ_JBRIQR010000039.1:0-42999 GCF_052983755.1 Enterobacter sp. CFEC122
AATAACATCAGGCACTATCCTGCAAACTGCGGGCATACATCCGCCCTTCGGCGGCCAGCGCCCGCAGGCTTGGATCCTGCTCGCGGTTGCGGGCAAAGACGATGGCGATCAGCTGTTGCATCTGGTACGGCTCGGCAAGCTTCAGGAGCTGCACGGAATTCTCATAGACCTTTTTCATCCTGCCCGGCATCAGCGTAAAGCCCACTCCCGCCTGCACCAGACTGAGCATGGAGAAAATGTCATTCACCCGGGTAACAATCTCCGGCTCGAACCCGGCGATATGAAACGCCTCCTGGAAGCCTGCATAGGTGGCGAACCCTTCCGCAAGAGAGACAAATTTCCGATCTTTATAGTCGCGCAGATCGGCCGGGCCGCGGGTATTGAGCGTCGCGGAGGCCGGTGCGGCAAGGAAGATGTCGTCATGGAACAGCGGGAGCACTTCCAGGCTGTTACGGTCGATATCGCTCTCGGAAATGGAGATAAGAATGGCGTCCAGAGAGCCTTCATCCAGCATGTGCAGCAGGGTTTCGTTGGAGCCCATCGTCAGATCCATTTCCAGATCCGGACGACGTAGCTTCATGCCCATGATCAGACGCGGCACGGTTTCCAGGGTGAGCGAGTAGAGCGTTCCGACTCGCAGCCGCCCCTGGCCGATCCCGGCAATTTTGCGCGACGCTTCCAGCCCGCGCTCCATCACCTGCATCACTTCCTGACAATATTCCAGTAAGGTCCAGGCGGAAGGGAGAGCAATCAGGTTGCGCCCCTTATGGGTAAAGAGCGGACAGCGCACGTTCTCTTCCAGCGTGTGCAGCGCACGGTGAACGCTGACGCCGCTCAGGCCCAGAGTTTCGGCGGTACGCGCGATATTCCCCTTCTCCATAAACGTCATGAAGATGCTGAGCTTGCGGAATGTAATCTCGCTCGTGTTATCGAAACTCATAGCCCTCCCGGTATCAGTCAGCCTGCAGCATCGCTTCCAGCTGTTCCTGCGCGTCCAGCCACGCCATCTCACACTCTTCAAGGCTGGATTTGGTCTTCGCCTGGGTTTGCAGGCAGTCCGTCAGTTCGGCTTTACGGCTCTGGTCATACAGACCGCTGTCGCCCAGCTTCTCTTCAACGGTAGCAAGCGTGGCGTTGAGCTTTTCCATCTCTTTTTCGAGACGGGCAATCTCTTTACGCAGCGGCTGCGTCTGGGTGCGCAGCTCCGCTTCACGGCGCTTCTGGTCTTTACGTGCCTGCGCGCTGTTGGCGTTCTCTTTCGCTGACTCTTCCGGCTGGTTTTCCTGCTTCTGCACGTCCGTCAGCCACTGCTGGTAGTCTTCCAGATCGCCGTCGAACGGTTCGACTTTGCCGTCGTGCACTAAGTAGAGATCGTCCGTGGTGGAGCGGATCAGGTGACGATCGTGCGAAACGACAACCAGCGCCCCTTCGAATTCAATCAGCGCTTCGGTCAGCGCCTGACGCATGTCGAGATCCAGGTGGTTGGTCGGTTCATCGAGCAGCAGCAGGTTCGGGCGCTGCCAGACGATCAGCGCCAGCACCAGACGGGCCTTTTCGCCGCCGGAGAAGCGCTCGGTGTTTTCGGTGACCTTATCGCCCTGGAAGCCGAAGCCGCCGAGGTAGTCGCGCAGCTTCTGCTCCATCTCCTGCGGCGCCAGACGCGCAAGGTGCTGAATCGGGGATTCATCCGCGCGTAAAAATTCCAGCTGATGCTGGGCGAAGTAACCCAGCTTGATGCCCTTCGCCAGGCCGATTTCACCCTTGACCGGATTAAGCTCGCCCGCCAGCAGTTTGATCAGCGTGGATTTACCGGCACCGTTGCGCCCGAGCAGACCAATACGTGAACCCGGCACCAGGTTGAGCTTGATGGAGTCGAGAATAATGCGGTCGGCATAACCCGCGCTGACCTTTTCCATTTTCAGCAGGGGATTTGGCAGGCTTTCCGGGGCCCGGAAGCTGAAGTGGAACGGGTTGTCGACGTGCGCCGGGGCGATCATCTCCATGCGCTCCAGCATCTTGATGCGGCTCTGGGCCTGCTTCGCCTTTGACGCCTTGGCCTTGAAGCGATCCACAAAGCTTTGCAGGTGCGCTACGCGCTGCTGCTGGCTTTCGTACATGGACTGCTGCTGGGCAAGACGCGTCGCGCGCTGGCGCTCGAAGGAGCTGTAGTTGCCCGTGTACTCGAACATCGTTTGCTGTTCGATATGAATGATTTTATCCACCACCGGGTCGAGGAAGTCGCGGTCGTGGGAGATCAGAATCAGAGTGCCCTGATAGCTCTTGAGCCACTTCTCCAGCCAAATAACCGCATCGAGATCGAGGTGGTTAGTCGGTTCATCGAGCAGCAGCAGGTCAGAGCGGCAAATCAGCGCCTGCGCCAGGTTGAGGCGCATACGCCAGCCGCCGGAGAAGTCGCTGACCGGGCGTTCCAGCTGCTCATTGCTGAAGCCCAGGCCGTGCAGCAGGCTGGAGGCGCGGGAGCGAATGGTCCACGCGTCGATGGCGTCCAGCTTGCCGTGAACGGTGGCGATGGCGTGGCCGTCGTTGCGCTCGTTTGCGGCATTGAGTTCCGCTTCGAGTTTTCGGTACTCACGATCGCCGTCGATAACATAGTCGAGTGCCGGTTCGCTCAGCGCGGGCGTCTCCTGGTTTACCCAGGCGAGCTGCCAGTTCCCCGGGAAGGTGAAGTTACCGCCATCCGCGCTAATCTCGTTTTTCAGCAGCGCCAGCAGCGTGGATTTACCACAGCCGTTTTTGCCGACCAGACCCACTTTCTGGCCCGGGTTGATGGTAGCAGTGGCGTTATCCAGCAGGACGCGCACGCCGCGACGAATTTGTAACGAGGAGAAAACAATCATAGAAGCGCCGTATGTTCCGACTATGTTAATTTGTCATTATGATAATGTAAGGTGTGGGCCATTTTCCGCACCGGGCCGCCATGGTAGCCCAAAACAGCGACGATACACAAAAACAGAAACAAGACCGGGAGGGGAATGATGTCTCAGACAGCAAAAGTGCTGCTGCTGTATGCCCATCCGGAATCTCAGGACTCGGTGGCAAACCGGGTGCTGCTTAAGCCGGCTACTCAGCTCAGCAACGTGACGGTGCACGATCTCTACGCGCACTATCCTGATTTCTTTATTGATATTCCTTACGAGCAGGAACTGCTGCGTCAGCATGACGTGATTGTGTTCCAGCATCCGCTTTATACCTACAGCTGTCCGGCGCTGCTCAAAGAGTGGCTGGACCGCGTGCTTAGCCGGGGCTTCTCCAGCGGGGTGGGGGGCAACCAGCTGGCGGGAAAGTACTGGCGTAGTGTGATTACGACCGGTGAACCCGAAAGCGCCTACCGCCACGACGGGCTGAACCGCTATCCGATGAGCGACATTCTGCGGCCTTTTGAGCTGACGGCGGCCATGTGCCGTATGCACTGGATGAGCCCGATTATTGTCTACTGGGCCCGTCGTCAGGATCCGAAAGAGCTGGCCAGCCACGCCAGAGCCTACGGTGAATGGCTGGCGTCACCGATTCCGGCAGGAGGGCGTTAATGGAAGGATCGAATTTGCTCCTCGCCGGGGTGCTGTTTTTATTTGCGGCCGTCGTCGCGGTGCCGCTTGCCGCCCGTATCGGCATCGGGGCGGTGCTGGGGTATCTGCTGGCGGGGATCGCGATTGGCCCCTGGGGACTGGGATTCATCAGCGATGTGGATGAAATTCTCCATTTCTCCGAACTGGGCGTGGTGTTCCTGATGTTCATCATTGGCCTTGAGCTCAACCCTTCTAAATTGTGGCAGCTCCGACGCTCAATCTTTGGCGTAGGTGCCGCTCAGGTGTTGCTCAGCGCCGCGATTCTGGGTGGCCTGTTAATGCTGACGAATTTCTCCTGGCAGGCGGCGGTGATCGGCGGAATAGGCCTTGCGATGTCGTCGACGGCGATGGCCCTGCAGCTGATGCGCGACAAGGGGATGAACCGTAACGAAGCCGGTCAGCTGGGTTTTTCGGTGCTGCTGTTCCAGGATTTGGCGGTCATCCCGGCGCTGGCGCTGGTGCCGCTGCTGGCGGGCTCCGGCGACGACCACTTTGACTGGGCGAAAATCGCCATGAAGGTGCTGGCCTTCGCGGGGATGCTGATTGGCGGACGTTTCCTGTTACGTCCCGTATTCCGCTTTATTGCCGCGTCCGGCGTGCGCGAGGTGTTTACCGCCGCGACGCTGCTGCTGGTGCTGGGGTCGGCATTGTTTATGGACGCGCTGGGGCTGTCGATGGCGCTCGGGACCTTTATCGCCGGGGTACTGCTGGCGGAAAGTGAATACCGCCACGAGCTGGAAATTGCCATCGATCCCTTCAAAGGGTTGCTGTTGGGGTTGTTCTTTATTTCGGTGGGGATGGCGCTCAACCTTGGCGTGCTCTATACCCATCTCCTGTGGGTTGTGGTGAGCGTCGCTATCCTGGTGGCGGTGAAAACGCTGGTACTGTACGTCATGGCGCGCATTTACGGCCTGCGCAGCTCGGAGCGCATGCAGTTTGCGAGCGTGTTGAGCCAGGGAGGCGAGTTCGCGTTTGTGCTGTTCTCTACCGCCTCGTCCCAGAAGCTGTTTAAAGACGATCAGATGGCGCTTTTGCTGGTAACGGTCACGCTGTCCATGATGACCACGCCGCTGCTGATGAAGATGGTGGATAGACTGCTGTCGCGCCGCCTGAACCCGGCAGACGACGAAGACGAAGCGCCGTGGGTGGAAGACGATAAGCCCCAGGTGATCGTGGTGGGCTTTGGCCGCTTTGGACAGGTAATCGGCCGTTTGCTGATGGCGAACAAAATGCGCATTACGGTGCTGGAGCGGGATATCAGCGCGGTCAACCTGATGCGCAAATATGGCTACAAGGTTTACTACGGCGACGCGACCCAGCTTGAGCTACTGCGCTCGGCGGGGGCAGAGGCGGCAGAGTCCATCGTCATTACCTGTAACGACCCGGAAGACACGATGAAGCTGGTGGATCTCTGCCAGCAGCATTTCCCCCATCTGCATATTCTGGCGCGTGCGCGGGGACGTGTTGAAGCTCACGAATTATTGCAGGCGGGTGTGAAACACTTTTCCCGTGAGACGTTCTCCAGCGCGCTGGAGCTGGGGCGCAAGGCGCTGATCTCGCTTGGCATGCATCCGCATCAGGCGCAGCGCGCCCAGATGCACTTCCGCCGGCTGGATATGCGGATGCTGCGCGAGCTGATGCCGGTCCATACCGATACGGCGCAGATCTCCCGCGTCCGGGAAGCGCGTCGCGAGCTGGAGGAGATCTTCCAGCGCGAGATGCAGCAGGAACGACGCCAGCTCGATGGCTGGGATGAATTTGAATAAAGGGTAACGAAAGATGGCTGTACGTAAACGCTTTATCGCGGGTGCAAAATGCCCGACCTGCCAGGCGCAAGATACCCTGGCGATGTGGCGGGAAAATAATATTGATGTTGTTGAGTGTGTTAAGTGCGGTCACCAGATGCGTGAGGCCGACAAAGAGGCCCGCGATCACGTTCGCAAAGAAGAGCAAGTTATCGGGATTTTTCATCCGGACTAGCGATATGCCCTGAGTTTTTTTAAGCTAAAGGGTACACAGGTGCAGATTTCCGCTACAATCTGCGCCAGCAATTTTCCCACGCTCAGGAGATATCATGAAAGTAGCAAAAGACCTGGTGGTCAGCCTGGCCTATCAGGTACGTACAGAAGACGGTGTGTTGGTTGATGAGTCTCCGGTGAGTGCGCCGCTTGACTACCTGCATGGTCACGGTTCCCTGATTTCCGGCCTGGAAAACGCGCTGGAAGGTCATGAAGTTGGCGACAAATTTGACGTTGCTGTAGGCGCGAACGACGCTTACGGTCAGTATGACGACAACCTGGTTCAGCGCGTTCCTAAAGACGTATTCATGGGCGTTGACGAACTGCAGGTTGGCATGCGCTTCCTGGCGGAAACCGACCAGGGCCCGGTTCCAGTTGAAATCACCGAAGTGGAAGATGACCACGTCGTGGTTGACGGCAACCACATGCTGGCTGGCCAGAACCTGAAGTTCAACGTAGAAGTTGTTGCGATCCGCGAAGCGACCGAAGAAGAGCTGGCTCATGGCCACGTTCACGGTGCGCACGGTCACGACCATGACCACGATCACGGCCACGACGGCTGCTGCGGTGGTCACGGCCACGACCATGGTCATGACCACGGCCACGGTAAAGGTGGTTGCGGTAACGGCGGCTGCGGCTGCCACTAATTCCGTCATGCGGAAAATAAAAAAGCGGGATTATCCCGCTTTTTTTACGCCTCAATAATGAGGAGGTGGCGTCTCTTCTGACTGAGAGGCGATGTTCGACGGCTGCGTAGCCTTCAGCTTTTCCGTCAGCAGGCGCATATGATCCCGCAGTTTCGCCATTTCGAGCTCATGTGCGGTCACGGTCTGGTTTAGCTCTTCGATGGTGATGTCCTGAAAAGCCAGGCGGCTTTCCAGCTCAGCCATTCTCGCTTCTATCGTTGTATCCTTCATCATTCACCTCGTTTATTTCAGATTCGCCATAATGGCCCAGCGGCGGCGCAGTTTAACTGAGTTTATCCTTAAGTACAGTTCGCATCCCTCTGGCAAGAAACTTATTTAAACAAAAATAGTCTGAAAAGTGGCGAGAATTGGACGTGTCTGTCTGTAGATTTCTTCTGCAACGTTTTATAGTACGTCACTCATTTACGTTTAACGCTGGGGTGAGAGTCCCCAGGCCCTGGAGATATGGATGAAATCACTGTTTAAAGTAACGCTGCTGGCGACGACGATGGCTGTTGCGCTGAACGCGCCGCTGTCATTCGCTGCTGATACTGCTGCGAAGCCTGCTGCCACTGCAGACAGCAAAGCAGCGTTCAAAAATGACGACCAGAAATCCGCCTACGCACTGGGCGCATCTCTGGGTCGTTACATGGAAAACTCTCTGAAAGAACAAGAGAAACTGGGCATCAAACTGGATAAAGCTCAGCTGATCGCAGGCGTTCAGGACGCATTTGCCGATAAGAGCAAGCTGTCTGACCAGGAAATTGAACAGACTCTGCAGGCGTTCGAAGCGCGTGTGAAGGGCGCCGCGCAGACTAAGATGGACGCGGACGCAAAAGACAACGAAGCGAAAGGCAAAGCCTACCGCGATGCTTTCGCTAAAGAGAAGGGTGTGAAAACCTCTTCGACTGGCCTGGTGTACAAAGTTGAGAAAGAAGGCACCGGCGATGCGCCTAAAGACAGCGACACGGTTGTCGTGAACTACAAAGGTACGCTGATCGACGGTAAAGAGTTCGATAACTCTTACACCCGTGGTGAGCCGCTCTCCTTCCGTCTGGATGGTGTGATCCCTGGCTGGACTGAAGGCCTGAAAAACATCAAGAAAGGCGGCAAGATCAAGATGGTCATCCCACCGGATCTGGCCTATGGCAAAACCGGCGTTCCGGGGATCCCTGCCAACTCTACGCTGGTCTTTGACGTAGAGCTGCTGGACATCAAACCGGCACCGAAAGCGGATGCCAAGGCAGACGCACCGGCTGACGATAAAGCCGCTGCTGCTAAGAAGTAATGCTGAAAAAAACCGCCGCCTTTAAGGCGGCGGTTTTTTATTGTGGGGCAGATATAATTAACACTGGAAAGCGTTAGGCACGCTGTATTAATTTAGTTGTCCGTGTAGATAATGAGCCTGCCCTGAAAACCTAACGACAGGCTCCTGAAAAGGAGTGTTTTTTTCATGTCCAGGTCGCTTTTAACCAACGAAACCAGTGAACTTGATTTGCTGGATCAACGTCCTTTTGACCAGACCGACTTCGATATTCTGAAATCCTATGAAGCGGTAGTGGACGGGTTAGCGATGCTCATTGGCTCCCACTGCGAAATCGTATTGCACTCCCTGCAAGATCTGAAGTGTTCCGCCATCCGCATTGCGAATGGTGAGCATACTGGCCGTAAAATTGGCTCGCCAATTACCGACCTTGCATTGCGTATGTTGCATGACATGACCGGCGCGGACAGCAGCGTCTCCAAATGCTATTTCACCCGCGCCAAAAGCGGCGTGCTGATGAAATCAGAAACCATCGCGATTCGAAACCGCGAGCATCGTGTAATTGGGCTGCTGTGCATCAACATGAACCTTGATGTGCCTTTCTCGCAGATCATGAGCACCTTTATTCCACCCGAAACGCCGGATGTTGGCTCTTCTGTTAACTTTGCCTCTTCCGTCGAAGATCTCGTCACGCAGACGCTTGAGTTCACCATTGAAGAGGTGAATGCCGACCGCAACGTCTCGAACAACGCCAAGAATCGCCAGATCGTGCTCAATCTCTATGAAAAAGGGATTTTTGATATTAAAGACGCCATCAACCAGGTGGCCGATCGTCTCAACATCTCCAAGCACACGGTCTATCTCTATATTCGCCAGTTCAAAAGCGGTGATTTCCTGGGACAAGACAAGTAATGCGTTTTGCGTTAATGGTGACAGGCCCGGCGTACGGGACTCAGCAGGCAAGCAGCGCGCTGCAGTTTGCGCATGCGCTGCTGGCAGCCGGACATGAGCTGGCGAGCGTCTTCTTCTATCGGGAAGGGGTGTATAACGCGAACCAGTTTACGTCGCCGGCGAGCGATGAGTTTGATGTGGTGCGCGGCTGGCAGGCATTAAACGAAAAGCAGGGCGTAGAACTGCACATCTGCGTGGCGGCGGCACTGCGCCGCGGCGTGACCGATGCAACCGAAGCCGCCCGTCTTGGTTTGTCGGGTTCTAACCTGCAGCCCGGTTTTTCGTTAAGCGGTTTGGGCGCGCTGGCACAGGCGGCGCTCACCTGCGACAGAGTGGTGCAATTCTGATGAAGCGCGTGGCATTTGTTTTTGCGTCTGCGCCGCACGGGAGCGCTTCTGGCCGCGAAGGGCTGGATGCGTTACTTGCGACGTCCGCGCTGACCGAAGATATCGGCGTCTTCTTTTTAGGGGACGGTGTGTTTCAGCTTCTGGCGGGTCAGCAGCCACAGGCCATTCTGGCGCGGGATTACATCGCTACGTTTAAAGTGCTGCCGCTGTATGACATTGAAACCCTTTATGTCTGCGCCGACTCGCTGACCGCTCGCGGTTTGGATGAGAAGACGCCTTTCGTGCTGGATGTGACCGTCGTGTCTTCTGCGGCATTGCGCGAACACCTTTCCCACTACGACACCGTTCTGACTTTCTGAGGCTGCCATGCTCCATACTCTGAGCCATTCACCATGGCAATGTGATATCGACGCGTTACTGAGTATGCTGCGCGACGGTGATGACCTGCTTCTGATTCAGGACGGCGTGCTTGCCGCACTTGAAGGCAGCCGCTTCGTTGAAATGCTCACGAATGCCCCCATAACAGTTTCTGCGCTGAAAGACGATCTGGATGCGCGGGGTCTTTCTGGTCAAATTTCAGCCAAAATTGACGTGGTTGGCTATACTGATTTCGTCAATCTTACTGTGACGCACGCCAGTCAAATGAACTGGTGATTTGAGATCGCTGTATATTTCTTGACACCTTTTCGACGTAGCCCTAAAATTTCGCGTCCTCATATTGTATGAGGTCGTTTTATTACGTGTTTACGAAGCAAAAGCTAAAACCAGGAGCTATTTAATGGCAACAGTTAACCAGCTGGTACGCAAACCACGTGCACGCAAAGTTGCGAAAAGCAACGTGCCTGCGCTGGAAGCCTGCCCGCAGAAACGTGGTGTATGTACTCGTGTATATACCACCACTCCTAAAAAACCAAACTCCGCACTGCGTAAAGTATGCCGTGTGCGTTTGACTAACGGTTTCGAAGTGACTTCCTACATCGGTGGTGAAGGTCACAACCTGCAGGAGCACTCCGTGATCCTGATCCGTGGCGGTCGTGTTAAAGACCTTCCGGGTGTTCGTTACCACACCGTTCGTGGTGCGCTGGACTGCTCAGGTGTTAAAGACCGTAAGCAGGCTCGCTCCAAGTACGGCGTGAAGCGTCCTAAGGCTTAATGGTTCTCCGTTAAGTAAGGCCAAACTGATTTATCTTAATGTCATACTAAACTCTTTGAGTTTTGGACAATCCTGAATTAACAACGGAGTATTCCCATGCCACGTCGTCGCGTCATTGGTCAGCGTAAAATTCTTCCAGATCCGAAATTCGGATCAGAACTGCTGGCAAAATTTGTAAATATCCTGATGGTAGATGGTAAAAAATCTACTGCAGAAGCAATCGTATACAGCGCGCTGGAGACCCTGGCTCAGCGTTCTGGTAAAAATGAACTGGAAGCTTTCGAAGTCGCTCTCGACAACGTTCGCCCAACTGTAGAAGTTAAGTCCCGCCGCGTTGGTGGTTCTACTTATCAGGTTCCAGTTGAAGTTCGTCCGGTTCGTCGTAATGCCCTGGCAATGCGTTGGATCGTTGAAGCTGCTCGTAAACGCGGTGATAAATCCATGGCTCTGCGTCTGGCGAACGAACTTTCTGATGCTGCAGACAACAAAGGTACTGCAGTTAAGAAACGTGAAGACGTTCACCGTATGGCAGAAGCCAACAAGGCGTTCGCACACTACCGTTGGTAATCCCTTCGGAGTCTTAGTCACCAGGCGGGCGCTTCAGAGAAGCCGCCCGCTCTGGGTAACTTAACTGAACGCCTAAAGATATAAACGAGGAATCAAATGGCTCGTACAACACCCATCGCACGCTACCGTAACATCGGTATCAGTGCGCACATCGACGCCGGTAAAACCACTACTACCGAACGTATTCTGTTCTACACCGGTGTAAACCACAAAATCGGTGAAGTTCATGACGGCGCAGCCACCATGGACTGGATGGAACAGGAGCAGGAGCGTGGTATCACTATCACCTCCGCAGCGACTACTGCATTCTGGTCAGGTATGGCTAAGCAGTACGAACCGCATCGCGTAAACATCATCGACACCCCAGGGCACGTTGACTTCACAATCGAAGTAGAACGTTCCATGCGTGTTCTTGACGGCGCGGTAATGGTTTATTGCGCAGTTGGTGGTGTTCAGCCACAGTCTGAAACCGTATGGCGTCAGGCGAACAAATATAAAGTTCCACGCATCGCGTTCGTTAACAAAATGGACCGTATGGGTGCTAACTTCCTGAAAGTTGTTGGTCAGATCAAAACCCGTCTGGGCGCGAACCCTGTTCCGCTGCAGCTGGCAATTGGTGCTGAAGAAGGCTTCACCGGCGTTATCGACCTGGTGAAAATGAAAGCCATCAACTGGAACGATGCAGACCAGGGCGTTACCTTCGAATACGAAGATATCCCAGCTGCAATGCAGGACCTGGCTGACGAATGGCACCAGAACCTGATCGAATCCGCTGCTGAAGCTTCTGAAGAGCTGATGGAGAAATACCTGGGTGGTGAAGAACTGACTGAAGAAGAGATCAAAAAAGCTCTGCGTCAGCGCGTTCTGAACAACGAAATCATCCTGGTAACCTGTGGTTCTGCGTTCAAGAACAAAGGTGTTCAGGCGATGCTGGATGCGGTAGTTGACTACCTGCCATCCCCAGTTGACGTTCCTGCGATCAACGGCATCCTGGACGACGGTAAAGATACCCCGGCTGAGCGTCACGCAAGCGACGAAGAGCCATTCTCTGCACTGGCGTTCAAAATTGCTACCGACCCATTCGTGGGTAACCTGACCTTCTTCCGCGTTTACTCTGGTGTGGTTAACTCCGGTGACACCATCCTGAACTCCGTGAAAGCGGCGCGTGAGCGTTTTGGCCGTATCGTACAGATGCACGCTAACAAACGTGAAGAAATCAAAGAAGTTCGTGCGGGCGACATCGCTGCAGCTATCGGTCTGAAAGACGTGACCACTGGTGACACCCTGTGTGACCCGGATCACCCGATCATTCTGGAGCGTATGGAATTCCCAGAGCCGGTAATCTCCATCGCAGTTGAACCAAAAACCAAAGCTGACCAGGAAAAAATGGGTCTGGCTCTGGGCCGTCTGGCGAAAGAAGACCCATCATTCCGCGTATGGACTGATGAAGAATCTAACCAGACCATCATCGCTGGTATGGGTGAACTGCACCTGGACATCATCGTTGACCGTATGAAGCGTGAATTCAACGTTGAAGCGAACGTGGGTAAACCTCAGGTTGCTTACCGCGAAGCGATTCGCGCGAAAGTTACCGATATTGAAGGTAAACACGCTAAGCAGTCTGGTGGTCGCGGTCAGTACGGTCACGTTGTGATCGACATGTACCCACTGGAGCCGGGCTCTAACCCGAAAGGTTACGAGTTCATCAACGACATCAAAGGTGGTGTAATTCCTGGCGAATACATCCCAGCCGTTGATAAAGGCATCCAGGAACAGCTGAAAGCGGGCCCTCTGGCTGGCTATCCGGTTGTTGACATGGGTATCCGTCTGCACTTCGGTTCTTACCACGACGTTGACTCCTCTGAACTGGCGTTTAAACTGGCTGCGTCTATTGCCTTTAAAGAAGGCTTTAAGAAAGCAAAACCAGTTCTGCTTGAGCCAATCATGAAGGTTGAAGTAGAAACTCCTGAAGAGAACACCGGTGACGTTATCGGTGACTTGAGCCGTCGTCGCGGTATGCTGCGTGGTCAGGAATCCGAAGTGACTGGCGTTAAGATCCACGCTGAAGTTCCGCTGTCTGAAATGTTCGGATATGCAACTCAGCTGCGTTCTCTGACCAAAGGTCGTGCATCATACACCATGGAATTCCTGAAGTATGATGATGCGCCTAACAACGTTGCTCAGGCCGTTATTGAAGCCCGTGGTAAGTAATCCACAGGATTAAAACCTAAGTCCCGTGCTCTCTCCAAAGGGGAGAGCACTATAGTAAGGAATATAGCCGTGTCTAAAGAAAAATTTGAACGTACAAAACCGCACGTCAACGTTGGTACTATCGGCCACGTTGACCATGGTAAAACTACCCTGACTGCTGCAATCACTACCGTTCTGGCTAAAACCTACGGTGGTTCTGCTCGTGCATTCGACCAGATCGATAACGCACCAGAAGAAAAAGCTCGTGGTATCACCATCAACACTTCCCACGTTGAATACGACACCCCGACTCGCCACTACGCACACGTAGACTGCCCAGGCCACGCCGACTATGTTAAAAACATGATCACCGGTGCTGCGCAGATGGACGGCGCGATCCTGGTTGTTGCTGCGACTGACGGCCCAATGCCTCAGACTCGTGAGCACATCCTGCTGGGTCGTCAGGTAGGCGTTCCTTACATCATCGTGTTCCTGAACAAATGCGACATGGTTGATGACGAAGAGCTGCTGGAACTGGTAGAGATGGAAGTTCGTGAACTGCTGTCTCAGTACGATTTCCCAGGCGACGATACCCCAATCGTTCGTGGTTCTGCTCTGAAAGCGCTGGAAGGCGACGCAGAGTGGGAAGCGAAAATCATCGAACTGGCTGGCTTCCTGGATTCTTACATCCCAGAACCAGAGCGTGCGATTGACAAGCCATTCCTGCTGCCAATCGAAGACGTATTCTCCATCTCCGGTCGTGGTACCGTTGTTACCGGTCGTGTAGAGCGCGGTATCATCAAAGTTGGTGAAGAAGTTGAAATCGTTGGTATCAAAGAGACTGCGAAGTCTACCTGTACTGGCGTTGAAATGTTCCGCAAACTGCTGGACGAAGGCCGTGCTGGTGAGAACGTTGGTGTTCTGCTGCGTGGTATCAAACGTGAAGAAATCGAACGTGGTCAGGTTCTGGCGAAGCCAGGCTCAATCAAGCCACACACCAAGTTCGAATCTGAAGTGTACATCCTGTCCAAAGACGAAGGCGGCCGTCATACTCCGTTCTTCAAAGGCTACCGTCCACAGTTCTACTTCCGTACTACTGACGTGACCGGTACCATCGAACTGCCAGAAGGCGTTGAGATGGTAATGCCAGGCGACAACATCAAGATGGTTGTGACGCTGATCCACCCAATCGCGATGGACGACGGTCTGCGTTTCGCAATCCGTGAAGGTGGCCGTACCGTTGGCGCGGGCGTGGTTGCTAAAGTTCTCGGCTAATTGCTGATAACATTTGACGCAATGCGCAATAAAAGGGCATCATTTGATGCCCTTTTTGCACGCTTTCACGTCAGAACCTGGCTCATCAGTGATTATTTTTGTCATAATCATTGCTGAGACAGGCTCTGCAGAGAGCGTATAATTCGAAAAGCGAATTAGCATTTCGATTTGGTTTGCCTCGCAATCGCGGGGTGAAAATGTTTGTAGAATACTTCTGACAGGTTGGTTTATGAGTGCGAATACCGAAGCTCAAGGGAGCGGGCGCGGCCTGGAAGCGATGAAATGGGTAGTAGTAGCCGTTCTGCTGATCGTAGCGATTGTCGGCAACTACCTTTATCGTGACATGATGCTGCCGCTACGCGCGCTTGCAGTGGTAATTCTGATTGCTGCAGCGGGTGGTGTCGCGCTGTTGACGACGAAAGGCAAAGCGACCGTCGCTTTTGCTCGCGAAGCGCGTACCGAAGTCCGTAAGGTAATTTGGCCGACTCGCCAGGAAACATTGCACACCACGCTGATCGTAGCGGCGGTTACCGCTGTAATGTCACTGATCCTGTGGGGACTGGATGGTATTCTGGTTCGCCTGGTATCCTTTATCACTGGCCTGAGGTTCTGAGATGTCTGAAGCCCCTAAAAAGCGCTGGTACGTCGTTCAGGCGTTTTCCGGTTTTGAAGGCCGCGTAGCAACGTCGCTGCGTGAGCATATCAAATTACACAACATGGAAGAGTTATTTGGCGAAGTTATGGTTCCGACCGAAGAAGTGGTCGAGATCCGTGGCGGCCAGCGTCGCAAAAGCGAGCGCAAATTCTTCCCGGGTTACGTGCTGGTTCAGATGGTGATGAACGACGCGAGCTGGCACCTGGTGCGCAGCGTACCGCGCGTGATGGGCTTTATCGGCGGCACGTCTGACCGTCCGGCGCCAATCAGCGACAAAGAAGTGGATGCGATTATGAACCGCCTGCAGCAGGTTGGTGATAAGCCGCGTCCGAAAACGCTGTTTGAACCGGGTGAAATGGTTCGTGTTAATGACGGTCCGTTTGCTGACTTTAACGGCGTCGTTGAAGAAGTGGACTACGAAAAGTCCCGCCTGAAAGTTTCTGTATCTATCTTCGGTCGTGCGACCCCGGTAGAACTGGACTTTGCGCAGGTCGAAAAAGCCTAAGCAGCGATCAAAAAAGCGACGATTTAATCGTTGCACAGGGCGCGAGATTGGAATACAATTTCGCGCCTTTTGTTTTTATGGGCCCGGCCCGTAAAACGAATTTTATTCACGGGGAGCCTCACTGAGGCGCTATTACCCAATCAGAGGATTTTAGAATGGCTAAGAAAGTACAAGCCTACGTCAAGCTGCAGGTTGCAGCTGGTATGGCGAACCCAAGTCCACCAGTTGGTCCAGCTCTGGGTCAGCAGGGTGTGAACATCATGGAATTCTGTAAAGCGTTCAACGCAAAAACGGAATCCCTGGAAAAAGGTCTGCCAATCCCAGTCGTAATCACTGTTTACGCTGACCGTTCTTTCACTTTCGTTACCAAAACCCCTCCTGCAGCAGTTCTGCTGAAGAAAGCGGCTGGTATCAAGTCTGGTTCCGGTAAACCGAACAAAGACAAAGTGGGTAAAATTTCCCGCGCTCAGCTGCAGGAAATCGCGCAGACCAAAGCTGCCGACATGACTGGTGCCGACATTGAAGCGATGACTCGCTCAATCGAAGGTACTGCACGTTCCATGGGCCTGGTAGTGGAGGACTAAGAAATGGCTAAACTGACCAAGCGCATGTCCGTGATCCGTGACAAAGTTGATGCGACCAAACAGTACGACATCAACGAAGCTATCGCTCTGCTGAAAGAACTGGCAACTGCTAAGTTCGTTGAAAGCGTTGACGTTGCCGTTAACCTGGGCATCGACGCGCGTAAATCCGATCAGAACGTTCGTGGCGCAACTGTACTGCCACACGGTACTGGCCGTTCCGTACGTGTAGCTGTATTTGCTCAGGGTGCAAACGCTGAAGCTGCTAAAGCTGCCGGCGCTGAACTGGTAGGTATGGAAGATCTGGCTGATCAGATCAAGAAAGGCGAAATGAACTTTGACGTTGTTATTGCTTCTCCAGATGCAATGCGCGTTGTTGGCCAGCTGGGCCAGGTTCTGGGTCCACGCGGCCTGATGCCAAACCCGAAAGTGGGTACTGTAACCCCTAACGTTGCTGAAGCGGTTAAGAACGCTAAAGCAGGTCAGGTTCGTTATCGTAACGACAAAAACGGCATCATCCACACCACCATCGGTAAAGTGGACTTTGACGCTGACAAACTGAAAGAAAACCTGGAAGCTCTGCTGGTTGCGCTGAAAAAAGCAAAACCAACTCAGGCGAAAGGCGTGTACATCAAGAAAGTTAGCATCTCCACCACCATGGGTGCAGGTGTTGCAGTTGACCAGGCTGGCCTGAGCGCTGCTGCAAACTAATGCCTTTACGTGGGCGGTGATTTTGTCTACAATCTTACCCCCACGTTTGCTAACGAAAGTTAGCGGCTAAAAGAATTGTTCGTTGGAGCCTGGCCTAATCCAGGCCTCCGTCGAAGACCGCAGGTGTTTCGCAAGAGACTTAATCCCCTGCGTAGACGGTGACAGAACGCTAAGATTATTTTTGGATACTCTGGCTTGTTTCTGCTCACCGTATTAAGACGCTCTTTCCGTTGGGGAGAGTGAAGTGAGTTCCGGAACATGAGTTCCGGCAAACATCCAGGAGCAAAGCTAATGGCTTTAAATCTTCAAGACAAACAAGCGATTGTTGCTGAAGTCAGCGAAGTAGCCAAAGGCGCGCTGTCTGCAGTAGTTGCGGATTCCCGTGGCGTTACTGTAGACAAAATGACTGAACTGCGTAAAGCAGGTCGTGAAGCTGGCGTATACATGCGTGTTGTTCGTAACACCCTGCTGCGCCGCGTAGTTGAAGGTACTCAGTTCGAGTGCCTGAAAGACACGTTTGTTGGTCCGACCCTGATTGCATACTCTATGGAACACCCGGGCGCTGCTGCTCGTCTGTTCAAAGAGTTCGCGAAAGCGAATGCAAAATTTGAGGTCAAAGCTGCAGCCTTTGAAGGTGAGTTGATCCCGGCATCGCAAATCGATCGCCTGGCAACCCTGCCGACCTACGAAGAAGCAATTGCACGCCTGATGGCAACCATGAAAGAAGCTGCGGCTGGCAAACTGGTTCGCACTCTGGCTGCTGTACGCGATGCGAAAGAAGCTGCTTAATCGCAGTTATCTTTATAAAGCATTTGCTTACGTATAAACTTATTCTGATTTTCAGGAACAATTTAAATGTCTATCACTAAAGATCAAATCATTGAAGCAGTAGCAGCTATGTCCGTAATGGACGTTGTAGAGCTGGTTTCTGCAATGGAAGAAAAATTCGGTGTTTCTGCTGCTGCTGCTGTAGCTGTAGCTGCGGGCCCGGCTGAAGCTGCTGAAGAAAAAACTGAATTCGACGTAATTCTGAAAGCTGCTGGCGCGAACAAAGTTGCTGTTATCAAAGCAGTACGTGGCGCAACTGGCCTGGGTTTGAAAGAAGCTAAAGACCTGGTAGAATCTGCTCCAGCTGCGCTGAAAGAAGGCGTGAGCAAAGACGACGCAGAAGCACTGAAAAAATCTCTGGAAGAAGCTGGCGCTGAAGTTGAAGTTAAATAAGCCAACTTTTCTGGTTGCAGCCTAAGTCATTAGGCTGATGGCTGGTGACTTTTTAGTCACCAGCCTTTTTGCGCTGTAAGGCATCAGTAGCATTTCACACTGTTTGACTGCTGATTGTCCTGACAATGCTTGTTTCTATCGACGACTTAATATACTGCGACAGGGTGCTCGCTCTGTGTAAATCGCAATGAAATGGTTTAAGCGTGATAGCAACAGGTATTGCGGAAAGTATTCAATTTTCCGGTCCACAAAATGGTGTTGCACAAACTGTCCCTTCGTCGGACAGATGGGTCGACTTGTCAGCGAGCTGAGGAACCCTATGGTTTACTCCTATACCGAGAAAAAACGTATTCGTAAGGATTTTGGTAAACGTCCACAAGTTCTGGACATTCCATATCTCCTTTCTATCCAGCTTGACTCGTTCCAGAAGTTTATCGAGCAAGATCCTGAAGGGCAGTACGGTCTGGAAGCAGCCTTCCGCTCCGTGTTCCCGATTCAGAGCTACAGCGGTAACTCCGAGCTGCAGTACGTCAGCTACCGCCTTGGCGAACCGGTGTTTGACGTTCAGGAATGTCAGATCCGTGGCGTGACCTATTCCGCACCGCTGCGCGTGAAACTGCGTCTGGTGATCTACGAGCGCGAAGCGCCGGAAGGCACCGTAAAAGACATTAAAGAACAAGAAGTCTACATGGGTGAAATTCCACTCATGACGGACAACGGTACTTTCGTTATTAACGGTACTGAGCGTGTTATCGTTTCCCAGCTGCATCGTAGCCCGGGCGTCTTCTTCGACAGCGATAAAGGTAAAACGCACTCTTCCGGTAAAGTACTGTATAACGCACGCATCATTCCTTACCGTGGTTCCTGGCTGGACTTCGAGTTCGATCCAAAAGACAACCTGTTTGTCCGTATCGACCGTCGTCGTAAACTGCCTGCAACCATCATTCTGCGTGCACTGAACTATACCACTGAGCAGATCCTGGACCTGTTCTTTGAGAAAGTGATCTTTGAAATCCGCGACAACAAGCTGCAGATGGAGCTGGTGCCGGAACGTCTGCGTGGTGAGACCGCGTCGTTCGACATCGAAGCCGACGGCAAAGTGTATGTGGAAAAAGGTCGCCGTATCACCGCGCGCCACATCCGCCAGCTGGAAAAAGATGATATCAAACACATCGAAGTTCCGGTTGAATACATTGCAGGAAAAGTAGCCGCGAAAGATTACGTTGATGAATCAACTGGCGAGCTGATCTGCCCGGCTAACATGGAGCTGAGCCTGGATCTGCTGGCTAAGCTGAGTCAGGCTGGCCACAAACGTATCGAAACGCTGTTCACCAACGATCTGGACCACGGTCCGTACATCTCTGAGACTGTACGCGTCGACCCAACCAACGATCGTCTGAGCGCGCTGGTTGAAATCTACCGCATGATGCGTCCTGGTGAGCCACCAACTCGCGAAGCGGCTGAAAGCCTGTTCGAGAACCTGTTCTTCTCCGAAGACCGCTACGATCTGTCCGCGGTTGGTCGTATGAAGTTCAACCGTTCTCTGCTGCGCGACGAAATCGAAGGTTCCGGTATCCTGAGCAAAGACGACATCATCGAAGTGATGAAGAAGCTCATCGATATCCGTAACGGCAAAGGCGAAGTGGACGACATCGACCACCTCGGCAACCGTCGTATCCGTTCCGTAGGCGAAATGGCGGAAAACCAGTTCCGCGTTGGCCTGGTACGTGTAGAGCGTGCGGTGAAAGAGCGTCTGTCTCTGGGCGATCTGGATACCCTGATGCCTCAGGATATGATCAACGCCAAGCCGATTTCTGCAGCAGTGAAAGAGTTCTTCGGTTCCAGCCAGCTGTCTCAGTTCATGGACCAGAACAACCCGCTGTCTGAGATTACGCACAAGCGTCGTATCTCTGCACTCGGCCCTGGCGGTCTGACCCGTGAGCGTGCAGGCTTCGAAGTTCGAGACGTACACCCGACGCACTACGGTCGCGTATGTCCAATCGAAACGCCTGAAGGTCCAAACATCGGTCTGATCAACTCCCTGTCCGTGTATGCACAGACAAACGAATACGGTTTCCTCGAGACCCCGTACCGTAAAGTGACCGACGGTGTTGTTACCGACGAAATTCATTACCTGTCTGCTATCGAAGAAGGCAACTACGTTATCGCTCAGGCGAACTCCAACCTGGATGACGAAGGCCACTTTGTAGAAGATCTGGTTACCTGCCGTAGCAAAGGCGAATCCAGCTTGTTCAGCCGCGACCAGGTTGACTACATGGACGTATCCACCCAGCAGGTGGTATCCGTCGGTGCGTCCCTGATCCCGTTCCTGGAACACGATGACGCCAACCGTGCATTGATGGGTGCGAACATGCAACGTCAGGCCGTTCCAACTCTGCGTGCTGATAAGCCGCTGGTTGGTACCGGTATGGAACGTGCTGTTGCCGTTGACTCCGGTGTTACTGCAGTTGCTAAGCGTGGCGGTACTGTTCAGTACGTGGATGCCTCCCGTATCGTTATCAAAGTTAACGAAGACGAGATGTACCCGGGCGAAGCAGGTATCGACATTTATAACCTGACCAAATACACCCGTTCTAACCAGAACACCTGTATCAACCAGATGCCTTGCGTATCTCTGGGTGAGCCAGTTGAGCGCGGCGACGTGCTGGCAGACGGTCCGTCCACCGACCTCGGTGAACTGGCGCTCGGTCAAAACATGCGCGTAGCGTTCATGCCGTGGAACGGTTACAACTTCGAAGACTCCATCCTCGTCTCCGAGCGTGTGGTTCAGGAAGATCGTTTCACCACCATCCACATTCAGGAACTGGCGTGCGTGTCCCGTGACACCAAGCTGGGGCCAGAAGAGATCACTGCTGACATCCCTAACGTGGGTGAAGCTGCGCTCTCCAAACTGGATGAATCCGGTATTGTTTACATCGGTGCGGAAGTGACCGGCGGCGACATTCTGGTGGGTAAGGTTACGCCGAAAGGTGAAACCCAGCTGACGCCAGAAGAGAAACTGCTGCGTGCCATCTTCGGTGAGAAAGCGTCTGACGTTAAAGACTCTTCTCTGCGCGTACCAAACGGTGTTTCCGGTACGGTTATCGACGTTCAGGTCTTCACTCGTGATGGCGTTGAGAAAGATAAGCGTGCGCTGGAAATCGAAGAGATGCAGCTCAAACAGGCTAAGAAAGACCTGTCTGAAGAACTGCAGATCCTCGAAGCGGGTCTGTTCAGCCGTATCTATGCGGTGCTGGTTGCCGGTGGCGTTGAAGCTGAGAAGCTCGACAAACTGCCACGCGATCGCTGGCTGGAACTGGGCCTGACCGACGAAGAGAAACAAAATCAGCTGGAACAGCTGGCTGAGCAGTATGACGAACTGAAACACGAGTTCGAGAAAAAACTCGAAGCGAAACGCCGCAAAATCACTCAGGGCGACGATCTGGCACCAGGCGTGCTGAAGATTGTTAAGGTCTATCTGGCTGTTAAACGTCAGATCCAGCCTGGTGATAAGATGGCAGGTCGTCACGGTAACAAGGGTGTTATCTCTAAGATCAACCCGATCGAAGATATGCCGCACGATGCTAACGGTACGCCGGTAGATATCGTACTGAACCCACTGGGCGTACCGTCTCGTATGAACATTGGTCAGATCCTGGAAACTCACCTGGGTATGGCTGCGAAAGGCATCGGCGACAAGATTAACGCCATGCTGAAACAGCAGCAGGAAGTCGCGAAACTGCGCGAATTCATCCAGCGTGCCTACGATCTGGGTACCGACGTGCGTCAGAAAGTCGACCTGAACACCTTCAGCGATGAAGAAGTGCTGCGTCTGGCAGAGAACCTGCGCAAAGGTATGCCAATTGCAACGCCGGTATTCGACGGTGCAAAAGAAGCTGAAATTAAAGAGCTGCTGCAACTGGGTGGTCTGCCAACGTCTGGTCAGATTACGCTGTTTGACGGCCGTACCGGTGAACAGTTCGAACGTCCGGTAACCGTAGGTTACATGTACATGCTGAAACTGAACCACCTGGTCGACGACAAGATGCACGCTCGTTCTACCGGTTCTTACAGCCTGGTTACTCAGCAGCCGCTGGGTGGTAAGGCACAGTTCGGTGGTCAGCGCTTCGGGGAGATGGAAGTGTGGGCGCTGGAAGCATACGGCGCGGCATACACCCTGCAGGAAATGCTCACCGTTAAGTCTGATGACGTGAACGGTCGTACTAAGATGTATAAAAACATCGTGGACGGCAACCATCAGATGGAACCAGGCATGCCAGAATCCTTCAACGTACTGTTGAAAGAGATTCGTTCGCTGGGTATCAACATCGAACTGGAAGACGAGTAATTCTCGCTCAAACAGGTCACTGGTGCCGGGTTAACCCCTGGCACCGGATTGTGCTAACTCCGACGGGAGCAAATCCGTGAAAGATTTATTAAAGTTTCTGAAAGCGCAGACTAAAACCGAAGAGTTTGATGCGATCAAAATTGCTCTGGCTTCGCCAGACATGATCCGTTCATGGTCTTTCGGTGAAGTTAAAAAGCCGGAAACCATCAACTACCGTACGTTCAAGCCTGAGCGTGACGGCCTTTTCTGTGCGCGTATTTTCGGGCCAGTAAAAGATTACGAGTGCCTGTGCGGTAAGTACAAGCGCCTGAAACACCGCGGTGTGATCTGTGAGAAGTGCGGCGTTGAAGTGACCCAGACCAAAGTGCGCCGTGAGCGCATGGGCCACATCGAGCTGGCGTCTCCGACTGCTCACATCTGGTTCCTGAAATCACTGCCGTCCCGTATCGGTCTGCTGCTGGATATGCCGCTGCGTGATATCGAACGTGTTCTGTACTTCGAATCTTATGTGGTTATCGAAGGCGGGATGACGAACCTGGAACGTCATCAGATCCTGACTGAAGAGCAGTATCTGGACGCGCTGGAAGAGTTCGGTGACGAATTCGACGCGAAGATGGGTGCGGAAGCTATTCAGGCTCTGCTGAAGAGCATGGATCTGGAGCAAGAGTGCGAGCAGCTGCGTGAAGAGCTGAACGAAACCAACTCCGAAACCAAGCGTAAAAAGCTGACCAAGCGTATCAAACTGCTGGAAGCGTTCGTTCAGTCTGGTAACAAGCCAGAGTGGATGATCCTGACCGTTCTGCCGGTTCTGCCGCCAGATCTGCGTCCACTGGTTCCGCTGGATGGTGGTCGTTTCGCAACGTCCGATCTGAACGATCTGTATCGTCGCGTGATCAACCGTAACAACCGTCTGAAACGTCTGCTGGATCTGGCTGCGCCGGACATCATCGTACGCAACGAAAAACGTATGCTGCAGGAAGCGGTAGATGCCCTGCTGGATAACGGTCGTCGCGGTCGTGCGATCACCGGTTCTAACAAACGTCCTCTGAAATCTTTGGCCGACATGATCAAAGGTAAACAGGGTCGTTTCCGTCAGAACCTGCTCGGTAAGCGTGTTGACTACTCCGGTCGTTCTGTAATCACCGTAGGTCCATACCTGCGTCTGCATCAGTGCGGTCTGCCGAAGAAAATGGCACTGGAGCTGTTCAAACCGTTCATCTACGGCAAGCTGGAACTGCGTGGCCTGGCCACCACCATCAAAGCCGCTAAGAAAATGGTTGAGCGTGAAGAAGCTGTCGTTTGGGATATCCTGGACGAAGTTATCCGCGAACACCCGGTACTGCTGAACCGTGCACCAACCCTGCACCGTCTGGGTATCCAGGCATTTGAGCCAGTCCTGATCGAAGGTAAAGCGATCCAGCTGCACCCGCTGGTTTGTGCGGCCTATAACGCCGACTTCGATGGTGACCAGATGGCTGTTCACGTACCGCTGACGCTGGAAGCCCAGCTCGAAGCGCGTGCGCTGATGATGTCTACCAACAACATCCTGTCTCCAGCGAACGGTGAGCCAATCATTGTTCCTTCTCAGGACGTTGTACTGGGTCTGTACTACATGACCCGTGACTGTGTTAACGCCAAAGGCGAAGGCATGGTGCTGACTGGCCCGAAAGAAGCTGAGCGTATTTATCGCGCTGGCCTGGCCTCTCTGCATGCGCGCGTTAAAGTGCGTATCACCGAATACGAAAAAGATGCAAACGGCGAATTCGTTGCGAAAACCAGCCTGAAAGACACGACCGTTGGCCGTGCCATTCTGTGGATGATCGTTCCGAAAGGTCTGCCTTTCTCCATCGTCAACCAGGCGCTGGGCAAGAAAGCGATCTCCAAAATGCTGAACACCTGTTACCGCATTCTGGGCCTGAAGCCGACCGTTATCTTCGCTGACCAGACTATGTACACCGGCTTTGCTTATGCAGCGCGTTCAGGTGCATCTGTTGGTATCGATGACATGGTCATCCCAGAGAAGAAACACGAGATCATCTCTGAAGCGGAAGCTGAAGTTGCTGAGATCCAGGAGCAGTTCCAGTCTGGTCTGGTTACCGCGGGCGAACGCTATAACAAAGTTATCGATATCTGGGCAGCGGCGAACGATCGTGTATCCAAAGCGATGATGGACAACCTGCAGACCGAAACCGTGATTAACCGTGACGGCGTAGAAGAGCAGCAGGTTTCCTTCAACAGCATCTACATGATGGCCGACTCCGGTGCGCGTGGTTCTGCAGCACAGATTCGTCAGCTGGCAGGTATGCGTGGTCTGATGGCGAAGCCAGATGGCTCCATCATCGAAACGCCAATCACCGCGAACTTCCGTGAAGGTCTGAACGTACTCCAGTACTTCATCTCCACGCACGGTGCGCGTAAAGGTCTGGCGGATACCGCACTGAAAACCGCGAACTCCGGTTATCTGACGCGTCGTCTGGTAGACGTTGCGCAGGATCTGGTTGTGACCGAAGACGATTGTGGCACCCTCGAAGGTATCACCATGACCCCGGTTATCGAGGGTGGTGATGTTAAAGAGCCACTGCGCGATCGCGTACTGGGTCGTGTGACCGCGGAAGACATCCTGAAGCCGGGCACCGCAGACATTCTGGTTCCACGCAACACCCTGCTGCACGAACAGTGGTGTGACCTGCTGGAAGCGAACTCTGTTGACTCCGTGAAGGTGCGTTCCGTTGTATCCTGTGACACCGACTTTGGTGTATGTGCGCACTGCTACGGTCGTGACCTGGCGCGTGGCCACATCATCAACAAAGGTGAAGCCATCGGCGTTATCGCGGCACAGTCCATCGGTGAGCCGGGTACACAGCTGACGATGCGTACGTTCCACATCGGTGGTGCGGCATCTCGTGCGGCTGCTGAATCCAGCATCCAGGTGAAAAACAAAGGTAGCATCAAGCTCAGCAACGCGAAATCGGTTGTGAACTCCAGCGGTAAACTGGTTATCACTTCACGTAACACCGAGCTGAAGCTGATCGACGAATTCGGTCGTACCAAAGAGAGCTATAAAGTGCCTTACGGTGCGGTTATGGCGAAAGGTGATGGCGAGCAGGTTGCCGGCGGTGAAACCGTTGCAAACTGGGATCCACACACCATGCCGGTTATCACCGAAGTAAGTGGTTTCATCCGCTTCACTGACATGATCGACGGCCAGACCATTACTCGTCAGACTGACGAGCTGACCGGTCTGTCTTCTCTGGTGGTTCTGGATTCTGCTGAACGTACTACCGGCGGTAAAGATCTGCGTCCTGCACTGAAAATCGTTGATGCTCAGGGTAATGACGTTCTGATCCCAGGTACCGATATGCCTGCGCAGTACTTCCTGCCGGGTAAAGCGATTGTACAGCTGGAAGATGGCGTACAGATCAGCTCTGGTGACACCCTGGCGCGTATTCCTCAGGAATCCGGCGGTACCAAGGACATCACCGGTGGTCTGCCACGCGTTGCGGACCTGTTCGAAGCACGTCGTCCGAAAGAGCCGGCAATCCTGGCTGAAATCAGCGGTATCATCTCCTTCGGTAAAGAGACCAAAGGTAAGCGCCGTCTGGTTATCACTCCAGTAGATGGCAGCGAACCGTACGAAGAGATGATTCCTAAGTGGCGTCAGCTCAACGTGTTCGAAGGTGAACGCGTAGAACGTGGTGACGTGGTTTCCGACGGTCCAGAAGCGCCGCACGACATCCTGCGTCTGCGTGGTGTGCATGCTGTTACTCGTTACATCGTTAACGAAGTACAGGACGTATACCGCCTGCAGGGCGTTAAGATTAACGATAAACACATCGAAGTTATCGTTCGTCAGATGCTGCGTAAAGCAACCATCGAAAACGCGGGCAGCTCCGAGTTCCTCGAAGGCGAGCAGGTGGAATACTCACGCGTCAAGATCGCTAACCGCGAACTGGAAGCGAACGGCAAAATCGGTGCGACCTTCTCGCGCGATCTGCTGGGTATCACCAAAGCGTCTCTGGCAACCGAGTCCTTCATCTCTGCAGCATCGTTCCAGGAAACGACTCGTGTCCTGACCGAAGCCGCTGTTGCAGGTAAACGTGATGAACTGCGCGGTCTGAAAGAGAACGTTATCGTGGGTCGTCTGATCCCGGCTGGTACCGGTTATGCGTACCATCAGGATCGTATGCGTCGTCGTGCTGCAGGCGAACTGCCAGCTGCACCGCAGGTTACTGCTGAAGATGCATCCGCGAGCCTGGCAGAACTGCTGAACGCAGGTCTGGGTGGCTCCGACAACGAGTAATCGTTGAGTCGCTAATAAAAAACCCGCTTCGGCGGGTTTTTTTATATCTGCAAAATTTCAGTTTACTAATGGGATCCGTCGATACAGCTCAATCATATCGCCCGCCAGGTCCTGTATGACCATGGCGTTCATCAGGTGATCCTGCGAGTGGACGGTGATCAGGTTAACCGGAAGCTTCCCGGTCCCTTCATCAAGACCGATAAGCTGCGTCTGTATGGTGTGCGCATGCTTCACATATTCCCGCGACTCTTCCATCGCTTTTTCGGCTTCGTCAAACTCACCTTTACGCGCCATCTGCAATGCCGTCAGGGCCGCACTGCGCGCCGCGCCTGCGTTAACAAGCAGTTCCATAATCGTGGTTTCTAAGTCTTCCATTATGACTCCAGAAGTTTGAGCGCTTTATCCAGTACGGCATCACCTTTCATCATGCCGTAATCCATCATGTCGATCACCGCGACCTTTTTGCCCAGCGGGTCGGCCTGCGCCTGTAATTTAGCCTGCTCGTATTTAACCTGTGGCCCCAGCAATACGATGTCGGCCGTTGCGATGTTGTCTTTAAACTCCGCAACCGGAACGGCTTTAATGGTGACTTCAACCCCTTTTTTCTGCGCGGCGTCTTTCATACGTTGAACCAGCATGCTGGTTGACATTCCCGCTGCACAGCATAAAACGATGTTCTTCATAATCAGCCTCGATCTACATGTGTTTATTGATAATTATCCCGTGCAGACCGCTTCAACAACCGCTTTACCGCGATTGTGTGTCAGGCATCACAAAGAAACAGGCGTTTTTCTGAAACCGGTTACAATTTTACATTGGCGGGCACCCGGCCCGTCGAAACGGGCAGGGTGAAAGCGAGAGGATTAGCTGATGGATGTGCGAACGATTCGATTTTTTCCCTGCTGTTTGGCGCTGTAGAGAGCGTTATCAACGCTTCCGACAAATTGTTCCAGCGGTTCAAAATGCCACTCTCCAAGACCGCCGCTGAACGTAACCCGCAGGTTTTCTTCCCGCCAGACGCGTTTTTCAACGGCGGTACGCCACGCTTCCAGTAATGAGAGCGCGGAAGACATCTGCTCCGCCTGGAAGATTACGGCGAACTCTTCTCCGCCATAACGGTAAACCGAGACGTGATGTGGCTGCATAATCTGGATCCCTTCACGAGCCACGTTGCGCAGAACGATATCACCGGTCAGGTGACCCAGCGTGTCGTTAATTGACTTAAAGTTATCAATATCCACCAGCGCCATCGCGAAGGGCTGCTGGGCATTCAGCAGCTCTGCGATATCGCTGTCGAACGCGCGGCGGTTTTTACAGCCCGTCAGCGCATCGTGGGTGGCCTGGCGCACATACGCCATTTCGCGCTCTTTATTGGACTGAATCGTGTGGCTCAACATCGCTTCCAGGCGCGGTGCCTCGTTAACGTCGCCAGTTTTGATGGCATTGATAATGTGCATCAGCACGCTACGCGAGGCGTGGCGGAGGTATAAGCCGAAAAGGATGATGATGATGGCCGCCAGCGCAAACCCCCAGCCAACGATCGTCGTTTCGTGGCGGGTGATATCGGTGAGCGTCGCACCGGATACCCGGTAGATGACAAACCAGTCCGGGTTGGTAAACGAGTAGTAGTAATACCAGGCGTTGCTTTTCTTGTCGTAAAGATGGCCTTCGCCGCTGGTCATTTTGTCCATCAGCGCTTCGCTCACATACTGCTTGAAGAGCGCGCCGGTATCCGGATGCAGCACCACAGCACCGTCGCGTTCGACGACGAAGAATTCCCCCTGAACGGGCGCCACCATCTGGCGCAAGGTATAGCCCATCGACGTCAAATCGAGATGAAAGGCGATCGTTCCCTTCAGTCTGCCTTCCGGCGAGATCAACGGCTTATAAAGGGTTACCGTCGGATGGCCGGTAAAGTAGTCCATGTAGGGACGGGGATAGTGGCTGAAGATGCTGGCTTCCGCCTGAGCGACAAACCACGGCCGCGTTCGGGGATCGAAGGTTTTACTCTTCTCCGTGGGGAGCACCTCCGGCGCGCGCAGATAATGCCCCTGCGTATCGGCAAGCGAAATGGAGGAGACGGTCGGCATCAGGTTCTGCAAATGCATGACCATCTGCAGCCCCTGCGTCGGGTTAAGGTTTAGCGTCTCGTTTAGCCTGTCGTCGCGCGCAAAGTACATCGCGGAACGGCCCAGAATATAGTCGTTTTCACGCAGGATGGATTCGGTGTAGTTCACCGCCAGGTTGTGCGTGAAGTTGCTATTGATCTTATGATAATCCTCAAGAAAATCCTTTCGTTGCGAAAGCGTCACCGCGATCGCGATCACCGCAAAACTGCAGAGGATCCCCGCAAAGCTGAGCATAATGGGCCGGGTAAAAGAGAGCTTTTTGCTGTGAAGTGCCATGAGCTGTACATCGTTCCTGATGGTGAATACTTTTCGTCTGCCGATATCCTCTCAGCATAGTCGCTGCCCTGCGGTTAGCGGTGAATTATACGGCACGCGATTTTTGACAGGATGATTTATCTTAAGAACCATTAAGAAAATACTTATTAAAATGGCATGAGCCGTTTGAGCAATGAACCAGAGGCAGGGCGAAACGAGGAAGAAGCTTTTCGCCCTGGTCAGCATCCGTTGCTGACCGTGTGACAATAAAAAACCGGACGATCGCCGACAATCTTCCGGTTTTGCCTTTTCGTCGCGGCTCGACAATTTTTTAACGTGTTGCAGTGCGTTTCAACGTCACTGCGAGGCTCTTCCCAGCCAGCTGTCCCAGTCTTTCCAGACAGGCTGAAGACCCTGCGCCGTCAGGGCGGCGGCGACCGCTTCCGGGCGTCGTCCGTCATGGGGTGCAAATTGTTCCAGTTCCGGATGGTCGTCGGCGTAGCCGCCAGGCTGCGTTTTGGAAAACGCGCTGACGTTGTTAATCGCAAGCGGGATGACGCGATCGCGAAATGCCGGAGACTCGCGCGTTGAGAGCGATAATTCCACTTCCGGAGCGAGCAGGCGAAACGCGCAAATGGTCTGCACCAGCTGGCGTTCATCCATCAGCGAAGCCGGTTCAATTCCTCCCGCGCAGGGACGCAGGCGCGGGAAGGAGATGGAGTATCGGCTCTGCCAGTAGTGCTGCTGCAACCACAGCAGATGTTCCGCCACCATGTAACAATCCACCCGCCAGCTGTCGGAAAGCCCGATCAGCGCACCCAGACCGATTTTGTCGATACCGGCGCGACCCAGCCTGTCCGGCGTTTCCAGGCGGAAGAAGAAATCCTGTTTCTTGCCTTTCAGGTGGTGTCGGGCGTACGTCGCCTCGTGATAGGTTTCCTGATAGACCATGACCCCGTCCAGCCCGAGCGTTTTGAGCTCCGCGTACTCCTCCTGCGACAGAGGCTGCACTTCCATTTGCAACGACGCAAACTGACGACGAATGGCGGGAAGGTGCCGACGGAAATAGTCCATTCCCACTTTCCCCTGATGTTCGCCCGTGACCAGCAAAAGATGTTCAAAACCCATTTCACGGATGGCCGCACACTCACGGGCAATCTCAGCCTCATCGAGCGTTTTACGCTTGATGCGGTTGCTCATGGAGAAACCGCAGTAGGTGCAGTCATTGGCGCACAGGTTGGAGAGATAGAGCGGCACGTAGAAGCTCACCGTGTTGCCAAACCGCTGGCGGGTAAGCCGCTGCGCTCGCTGGGCCATCGGTTCGAGGTAGGCGCTGGCCGCCGGGGAGAGCAGGGCCATCAGATCCTCGCGGGTCAGATGACGGGCCTGCAGCGCGCGCTCCACGTCAGCCGCCGTTTTGCTGTTGATACGCAGGGCAATGTCGTCCCAGTTAAGCTGGCGCCAGCGCTCGGTAAACGTGCTCATGAGATCGCCTCCAGAAAACCGGTCAGCGGGCTGGTGGCCTGCGCCTGGAAACTGCGCGAGCCGGGGCCGGATCCCCTTGCCAGCAGGCCGGCCTCCACGGCCAGGCGGAATGCACGCGCCATCATGACCGGATCGTCGGCAACCGCGATAGCCGTATTCACCAGCACCGCGTCGGCGCCCATCTCCAGCGCCTGCGCGGCATGGCTGGGCACGCCAATGCCCGCATCCACCACCACCGGTACGGTGGCCTGTTCAATAATGATTTCCAGCATCGCGCGGGTCTCCAGCCCCTGGTTGGAGCCAATGGGGGCCCCCAGCGGCATGACGGCAGCGCAGCCGACCTCTTCCAGCCGTTTGCACAGGACAGGGTCGGCCCCGCAGTAAGGCAGGACGGTAAACCCTTGCTGCACCAGCTTTTCAGCCGCTTTCAGCGTTTCAATCGGATCGGGCAGCAGCCAGCGGGCATCCGGATGGATTTCCAGCTTCAACCAGCGGGTGCCGAGCGCCTCCCGTGCCAGCTGTGCGGCAAAAATCGCCTCTTCTGCCGTTTTGGCGCCGGAGGTGTTGGGCAACAGCGTGACGCCCGCTTCCAGCAACGGAGCCAGAATGGCATCGCTGTGATGGCGCAGATCCACGCGCTTAAGCGCCAGCGTCACCAGCTGGCTGCCGCTTTCGCGAATGGCCTCCACCATCAGCTGCGGCGAGGCGAATTTTCCGGTTCCGGTAAACAGATGCGAATCAAAGACTTTATCGGCAATACGTAACATCTCAGCCCCCTGCGATAACCTGAAACAGCAGGATCTGGTCGCCTTCATTGACCTGCTGATGTTCCCACTGCTCGCGCGGCAGGATCTGTTGATTGAGCGCCAGCGCCGTTCCCGGCTTGAGCTGACGCAGCTTGTCGAGCAGTGCGGCAACGGTAAGCCCGTCGTCGCAGCTCATCGGCTCATCGTTAAACAGAATGCGCATCGCGGCCTCCGCACACCGGGCAGTGGCTGGCGCGATGCAGCGCCAGATGACGCCAGCCGCTGGAGCGGGCATCAAACAGCCGCAGCGTATTGCGTTCCGTCTCCATGCCGCTGAGCAGCTTGATGGCCTCCAGCGCCTGCATCGTGCCCATCACGCCGACCACCGGACCCAGAATGCCCGCCGTACGGCAGTTGCGCGTCGGCTCGGCATCGTCCGGCCACAGGCAGCGATAGCAGCCCTGCGTCCACGGTGGCGTCAGAACCATCATTTGCCCGCCGAACCCCACCGCGCTGGCGGTGATAAGCGGCGTATGATTTGCCACGCAGGCGGCGTTGATCGCCTGGCGCGTCGCCATGTTGTCGGTACAGTCCAGCACCACGTCGGCAAGGGCGACTTCACGGTGCAGGCTTTCACCGCCAAGCCGCTCCTGTAGGGCAATCAGTTCGATATCCGGGTTAAGCTGATGCAGCCGCTGCCGGGTGATCTGCGCTTTCGGCTGGTTGATATCCTCGGTGGTAAAGAGGATTTGTCGCTGCAGGTTGCTGAGGTGGACCTCGTCGTCGTCGGCCAGCACCAGCGTGCCGATACCCGCGCCTGCCAGATAGAGCGCGGCGGGTGCGCCTAATCCCCCCAGGCCAACAATCAGCACCCGGCTGGCGAGCAGTTTTTGCTGCCCGTCGATGGCGATATCTTCCAGCAGAATCTGGCGGCTGTAGCGCATAAAGTCGCGATCATTCATCGCCTGCTCCTGCCAGCTGTAACAGCTGTTCGGTGGCGGCCTGCCAGTCTGCGGCCTGGGTGATGGCGCTGACGACGGCGATGCTGCCCGCGCCGGTCTCCAGCACCGCCGGGGCGCGTTCCAGGCTGATTCCGCCGATGGCGACGGTGGGGTAGTCGGCAAGGCGTTTAACGTGACCCGCCAGTTGCGTCAGACCCTGCGGAGCGGAGGGCATCTGCTTGGTTTGCGTCGGGAAGACGTGACCGAGCGCGATGTAAGAGGGACGGGCCGCCAGGGCCACGTCGATCTCCATGTCATCGTGTGTTGACACACCAAGACGCAACCCGGCGTCACGGATTGCGCTCAGATCCGTTGTTTCCAGGTCCTCCTGACCCAGATGCACGCCGTACGCCCGGTGCTTAACGGCCAGCCGCCAGTAGTCATTGATAAACAGGCGGGCGTTATACCTACGCCCCAGCGCAATGGCGGCAACCACATCGGCTTCCACCTCCTCATCGCGTTTATCCTTGATGCGCAGCTGGAGGGTGCGAACGCCTGCCTCCAGCAGGCGCGCTATCCACGCCACGCTGTCCACCACCGGATAGAGCCCTAAACGGTAGGGAACGGGTGGGAAATCGGGCTGGTACATTACGCCTCCTCTTTTTTGAGGTAGATTTCGCCGCCTTTGGCGCGGAAGGCTTCGGACATGTCCGCCATACCCACTTCAATGGTTTGCGTGGCGGCGTAGTCGCGCACCTCCTGGCTGATTTTCATCGAGCAGAACTTCGGCCCACACATGGAGCAGAAGTGCGCGACTTTGCCCGATTCCTGCGGCAGGGTTTCGTCGTGGTAGGCGCGGGCGGTGAACGGATCCAGCGCCAGGTTGAACTGGTCTTCCCAGCGGAATTCAAAGCGCGCCTTCGACATGGCGTTATCACGGATTTGCGCGCCCGGATGGCCTTTCGCCAGATCCGCCGCGTGGGCGGCAATCTTGTAGGTGATCAGCCCCTGTTTCACGTCCTCTTTGTTAGGCAGGCCGAGGTGCTCTTTCGGCGTCACGTAGCAGAGCATGGCGCAGCCGAACCAGCCGATCATCGCCGCCCCAATGCCTGACGTGAAGTGGTCATAGCCCGGCGCGATGTCGGTGGTCAGCGGCCCCAGCGTGTAGAACGGCGCTTCGTGGCAGTGCTCCAGCTCTTCGGTCATGTTGCGGCGGATCATCTGCATCGGCACGTGGCCCGGGCCTTCAATCATCACCTGCACGTCATACTCCCAGGCGATTTTGGTCAGTTCGCCCAGCGTGTGCAGCTCGGCAAACTGCGCTTCGTCGTTGGCGTCGCGGATGGAGCCCGGGCGCAGGCCGTCGCCCAGCGACAGAGAGACATCGTAAGCGGCGCAGATTTCGCAGATCTCGCGGAAGTGTTCGTAGAGGAAGTTCTCCTGGTGATGGGAGAGGCACCACTTCGCCATGATCGAACCGCCGCGCGAGACGATGCCGGTCAGACGCTTCGCGGTCATCGGCACGTAGCGCAGCAGCACGCCCGCGTGAATGGTGAAGTAGTCCACGCCCTGTTCCGCCTGCTCCAGCAGCGTGTCGCGGAACGCTTCCCAGGTGAGGTTTTCGGCAATGCCGTTGACCTTCTCCAGCGCCTGATAAATCGGGACGGTGCCAATCGGAACCGGGCTGTTACGCAGGATCCATTCGCGGGTTTCGTGAATATAGCGGCCGGTGGAGAGATCCATTACCGTGTCCGCGCCCCAGCGCGTTGACCAGACAAGCTTTTCAACCTCTTCTTCGATGGAGGAGGTGACGGCCGAATTACCGATGTTAGCGTTGACCTTCACCAGGAAGTTGCGGCCGATAATCATCGGCTCGGATTCCGGGTGGTTAATGTTGGCGGGGATGATCGCGCGGCCTGCGGCCACTTCGTCACGCACAAACTCCGGCGTGATGTTCGCCGGCAGGCGTGCGCCAAAGCCTTCGCCCGGGTGCTGGTAGCGCAGCACTTCGCTGCGGATACGCTCGCGGCCCATGTTCTCGCGGATGGCGATGAACTCCATCTCCGGCGTGACGATCCCCTGGCGGGCGTAGTGCAGCTGCGTCACGCATTTGCCCGCTCTGGCGCGTTTTGGCGTCAGCAGGCCGGTAAAGCGCAGCGCGTCCAGACCGTCGTCGGCCAGGCGTTCTTTGGTGTATGCAGAACTGCGTACGCTCAGTTCTTCGCAGTCGTTACGCGCCTCTATCCACGGCTGGCGCAGCTTTGCCAGACCCTGCTGGACGTTAATAGCCACATCAGGATCGCCGTACGGGCCGGAGGTGTCATACACCGGCACGGCTTCGTTGTCTTCATACTGCGGATTCTCTTTGCTGCCGCCGATAAGCGTCGGGCTGAGCTGGATTTCGCGCATCGGGACGCGGATATCGGCCTGCGAGCCGGAAATGTAGATGCGTTTCGAGTTCGGGAAAGCGGTGCCTTCCAGGGTGTCGATGAAGTGTTGGGCCTGTGCACGCTGTTCGCGGCGGGTCAGTTTTGCAGTAGACATAGCTCATTCCAAAAGTGAAGGACATGGCTTGTCAGACGACGGATGAAGCAAGAGAGGATCGCCCGGGGGGCGATACAACAGCAGTGTGACTCTTGTTCCCTTCGCAGGTATTAGCCTGATCAGGTTCCGCGGATCCCGAATTAACGGTCTCAGCCCGGCTTTCGCTCTGGGCACTCCGACAAGAAAAATCCCCCTCGTGAGAGGGGCGAATGGTTGTAAATTACTCGTTAACGATTAAGAACTCAAGCCGGGCGCGCGATGTTATCTTCGGGGCTGGCGTCCAGGACGAGGCTAATCAGCTTATCTTCCAGCGTGAATCGCTCTTCCAGCGCTTCGCCAAGGTCGGAAAGCGCCTGCTGGAACTCAAGATAGTTATCGTGATCGATGGCGTTCTCAAGCGTGGAATCGTAGTAATCCATGATCTGCTGGGTGTTGGCTTCCAGCAGCGGACAAAGTTTGCTGGCCGCTAAATACGGCGTTGTCCCTTCCATTTCGCGGATAATGCGTTCATAAATATTGAAATGGCCGTCGGACAGGTAGTCGACCAGGCTCTGACAAAAATCATCCAGCGCTTTTTCATTCAGCCGCATAAACGATTCTTTGCCAGGCTTAAGACCGACCAGATTGTAATAAGCCACGAGTAGATGCTTGCGCACATGTAGCCAGCGATCCACCAGTTTGTTACTTCCTCTAACGCGCTCAGTCAGGCTTTCTAGCTGGTTTAACATGGTCGACTCCGCAAAGTGTAGGATTGAATCTGCTCATCCAGAATGTAACCACAGTGCTAACAACATGTCAGTGAAGCGAAGGTAGTGCAATAGATATGGATCGTATTATTGAAAAATCAGATCTGGGTTGGTGGATCGTCAGTCACGAACAAAAATTATGGTTGCCCGGTGGAGAGCTGCCCTATGGTGCGGCGGAAACGTTCGATCTCGTGGGCCAGCCTGCGCTGAAGATCGGCGAGTGGCAGGGTGAACCCGTGTGGTTGATCCAACAATCGCGTCGTCTGGATATGGGATCCGTTCGCCAGGTGTTGGATCTGGACGTAGGCCTGTTCCAGCTGGCGGGGCGGGGCGTGCAGCTGGCGGAGTTTTACCGTTCGCACAAATACTGCGGCTATTGCGGCCATACCATGCACCCGAGTAAAACCGAGTGGGCGATGCTCTGCAGCCACTGCCGCGAACGTTATTACCCACAAATTGCGCCGTGCATTATCGTCGCTATCCGTCGGGATGACTCTATTTTGCTTGCACAGCATACCCGCCATCGCAACGGCATTCATACCGTGCTGGCCGGGTTCGTCGAAGTGGGCGAAACGCTGGAGCAGGCAGTGGCGCGCGAGGTGATGGAAGAGAGCGGAATCAAAGTGAAGAACCTGCGCTACGTCACCTCCCAGCCGTGGCCGTTCCCGCAGTCGCTGATGACGGCCTTTATGGCCGACTATGACAGCGGCGAGATCGTTATCGATCAGAAAGAGCTGCTGGATGCGAACTGGTATCGCTATGACGATCTACCGCTGCTCCCCCCACCGGGTACCGTGGCGCGCCGGCTGATAGAAGATACCGTAGCGATGTGTCGGGCCGAGTATGAGTAGTGTTACACTGAGGCCATGACGCTTAAGGAACTGCAAAAATGACCGAACTGAAGAACGATCGTTATCTGCGTGCGCTGCTGCGCCAGCCCGTTGATGTCACCCCGGTGTGGATGATGCGCCAGGCGGGACGCTATCTGCCAGAGTACAAAGCCACGCGCGCGCAGGCGGGCGATTTTATGTCGCTGTGCAAAAACGCCGAGCTGGCCTGTGAAGTGACGCTCCAGCCGCTGCGCCGCTTCCCGCTGGATGCGGCGATCCTCTTCTCGGATATTCTGACCATTCCGGATGCGATGGGCCTTGGCCTGTACTTCGAAACCGGTGAAGGCCCGCGTTTTACCTCTCCGATCAGAAGCAAAGCGGACGTGGACAAGCTGCCGATCCCCGATCCGGAAGGCGAGCTGGGCTACGTGATGAACGCCGTGCGCACCATTCGCCGCGAGCTGAAAGGTGAAGTGCCGCTGATTGGCTTCTCCGGCAGCCCGTGGACGCTGGCGACCTATATGGTGGAAGGGGGCAGCAGCAAAGCCTTCACCCTGATTAAAAAGATGATGTACGCCGAGCCGCTGGCTCTGCATGCGCTGCTCGACAAGCTCGCGAAGAGCGTCACGCTCTACCTCAACGCGCAGATTAAAGCCGGTGCGCAGTCGGTGATGATTTTCGATACCTGGGGCGGCGTGCTGACCGGGCGTGATTATCAACAGTTCTCCCTGTATTACATGCATAAAATCGTTGACGGCCTGCTGCGCGAAAACGAAGGCCGCCGCGTGCCGGTGACGCTGTTCACCAAAGGTGGCGGTCAGTGGCTGGAAGCCATGGCGGCAACCGGCTGCGACGCACTGGGTCTCGACTGGACCACCGATATCGCTGATGCCCGCCGCCGCGTGGGCGACAAAGTGGCGCTTCAGGGCAATATGGACCCGTCCATGCTCTATGCGCCGCCTGCCCGTATTGAAGAAGAAGTGTCGACTATACTGTCTGGTTTCGGCCAGGGGGAAGGCCACGTCTTTAACCTCGGCCACGGTATTCATCAGGATGTGCCGCCAGAGCACGCAGGCGTATTTGTGGAGGCGGTGCATCGGCTTTCTGCCCAGTATCACAAGTAAGGAGTCGTTATGGATCTCGCGTCGCTACGCGCTCAACAAATCGAACTGGCCTCATCGGTGATCCGCGAGGATCGTCTGGATAAGGATCCTCCGCAGTACATTGGCGGAGCCGACGTCGGGTTTGAGCAGGGTGGGGACGTGACGCGAGCGGCGATGGTGGTCCTGAAATACCCTTCGCTCGAACTGGTGGAGTACAAGGTCGCGCGTATTGCCACCACCATGCCGTACATTCCGGGCTTTCTCTCCTTCCGCGAATATCCCGCGCTGCTGGCTGCGTGGGAGCAGCTTTCGCAAAAACCTGACCTGCTTTTTGTCGATGGGCACGGTATCTCACACCCGCGCCGTTTAGGCGTTGCCAGCCACTTTGGGCTGCTGGTGGATGTGCCGACCATCGGTGTCGCCAAGAAACGCCTGTGCGGCGCGTTTGAGCCACTCTCCGCCGAGCCGGGTGCGCTGGCACCGCTTATCCATAAAGGCGAGCAGCTGGCGTGGGTCTGGCGCAGCAAGGCACGCTGTAATCCGCTGTTCATCGCCACCGGCCATCGGGTGAGTATGGACAGCGCCCTGGCGTGGGTACAGCGCTGCATGAAGGGCTACCGCTTACCGGAGCCAACGCGCTGGGCTGACGCGGTGGCCTCTTCGCGTCCGGCTTTTGTTCGTTGGCAGGAAATTCAGCGATGATTCAGGTAAACTGCGCCTAATTTTCGATTCGAGAGATCATCATGCTACAAAACCCGATTCACCTGCGCCTTGAAAAGCTGGAAAGCTGGCAGCACGTCACCTTCATGGCTTGCCTGTGCGAGCGCATGTATCCCAACTATGCCGCGTTCTGCAAGCAGACCGGCTTTGGTGATGGCCATATCTACCGCCGCATTCTGGATCTGATCTGGGAAACGCTGACGGTGAAAGACGCGAAGGTGAATTTCGACTCTCAGCTCGAAAAGCTGGAAGAGGCGATCCCGGTGGCGGATGATTTTGACCTGTACGGCGTCTACCCGGCAATTGATGCCTGTGTGGCGTTAAGCGAATTGCTCCACTCCCGCCTGAGCGGTGAGACGCTGGAGCACGCTATCGAAGTCAGTAAGGCCTCTATCACCACCGTGGCGATGCTGGAAATGACCCAGGAAGGTCGCGAGATGACCGACGAAGAGCTGCGCGCAAACCCGGCCGTTGAGCAAGAATGGGATATCCAGTGGGAGATTTTCCGCCTGCTGGCAGAGTGTGAAGAACGCGACATTGAGCTGATCAAAGGGCTGCGCGCGGACTTACGTGAGGCCGGTGAGAGTAATATTGGTATAATTTTTAACCAATGAGATAAGAAAACTTGAGATAACGCCCGTTTTGTCGCTCCTCGACTCTTCCCTTTCGACCCTTGTCTGGTCTACATTTGGGGGGCGAAAAAAAGTGGCTATCGGTGCGTGTATGCAGGAGAGTGCTTTTTTGGCATTTTCGTCGCACTCGATGCTTAGCAAGCGATAAACACATTGAAAGGATAACTTATGAACAAGACTCAACTGATTGATGTAATTGCGGACAAGGCTGATCTGTCTAAAGTGCAGGCTAAAGCTGCTCTGGAATCTACCCTGGCTGCTATTACTGAGTCTCTGAAAGAAGGCGATGCTGTACAACTGGTTGGTTTCGGTACCTTCAAAGTGAACCACCGCGCTGAGCGTACTGGCCGCAACCCGCAGACCGGTAAAGAAATCAAAATCGCCGCAGCTAACGTGCCGGCATTTGTTTCTGGTAAAGCACTGAAAGACGCTGTTAAGTAAGACGCGTGGCAGTGAACAGTTTTAGCGAAGGGGCGGCAACGCCCCTTTTGTCTTTCTGGCGCGGAACGCTCGCGCTGGCAGGCGTGCTGCTGCTGTCAGCCTGTAGTCACGACACCACCCTGCCGCCGTTTACCGCCAGCGGCTACGCTGACAACCAGGGCGCGGTCAGGATCTGGCGTAAAGATTCCGGCAATGAAGTTCATCTGTTGTCTGCCTTCAGCCCGTGGCATAGCGGCAATACGTCGACGGCAGAATATCGCTGGCAGGGAGATGACCTCTCGCTGATTGAGCTGAACGTCTACAGCAAGACCCCCGAACACGTGAAAGTGCGTTTTGACGACCATGGCGAGCTGAGCTTTATGCAGCGTGAAGTCAGCGGTCAAAAACAGCAGCTTTCCAGCGACCAAATCGCCCTCTACCGTTACCGTGCCGAACAAATCCGCCAGACCAGCGATGCGCTTCGTCTGGGACGCGTCGTGCTGCGCCAGGGGCGCTGGCATAACGACGGGACGGTGACGACCTGCGAAGGGCAAACGGTGAAGCCTGAGCTTGAATCCTGGGCAACCGAACACATTCAACGCCGTCAGCGTCATTCATCAATGGACGTGAGCGTGGCGTGGCTGGAAGCGCCGGAAGGCTCTCAATTGCTATTGGTGGCGAACGAAGATTTCTGCACCTGGCAGCCGACAGAGAAGAGTTTTTGAGTTCTGTGGATTAAGCCGGATGGCGCTAACGCTTATCCGGCCTACGAACGATTCCCTCTCCCTGTGGGAGAGGGTGAGGGCGAGGAGGAATTACTCACCCTGCTCACGCGCAATCGCGCGATAGCCGATATCCTGACGGCTAAAGCTACCGTTCCAGTGAATATCCGCCATCAGCGCATAGGCGCGCTTCTGTGCTTCTGCCACGGTATGGCCCAGCGCGGTCGCACACAGCACGCGTCCGCCGTTGGTCAGAACGCGATCGTCCTCAGCCAGCTTCGTACCGGCGTGGAACACTTTCGCACCGTCAATCTCTTCCAGCGGCAGACCGTGGATCTCATCACCGGTGCTGTAGTTGCCCGGATAACCGCCCGCAGCAATCACCACGCCGAGAGACGCACGCTCGTCCCACTCGGAGGTTTTCTCGTCCAGCTTGCCATCGCAGGCAGCCAGGCACAGCTCCACCAGATCGGATTTCATGCGCAGCATGATGGGCTGGGTTTCTGGATCGCCAAAGCGGCAGTTGAATTCGATGACCTTAGGGTTACCCTGCTTGTCGATCATCAAGCCTGCATAAAGGAAACCGGTGTAGGTATTGCCTTCTGCCGCCATTCCCTTCACGGTAGGCCAGATGATGCGATCCATGGTGCGCTGGTGGACGTCGTCAGTCACGACCGGCGCAGGGGAGTAAGCGCCCATCCCGCCGGTATTAGGCCCCATGTCGCCATTGCCCACACGCTTGTGATCCTGGCTGGTGGCCATCGGCAGAACGTGCTCGCCGTCGACCATGACGATAAAGCTCGCCTCTTCACCGTCGAGGAACTCTTCAATCACGATGCGGTGGCCCGCATCGCCAAAGGCGTTACCTGCCAGCATATCCTGAACCGCGGCTTCGGCTTCTTCGAGCGTCATCGCGACGATCACGCCTTTACCCGCGGCCAGACCGTCGGCCTTGATAACAATCGGCGCGCCCTTCTCACGTAACCAGGCCAGAGCAGGCTCCACTTCAGTGAAATTCTGATATTCCGCCGTCGGGATGTTATGACGCGCGAGGAAATCTTTGGTGAAGGCCTTGGAGCCTTCCAGCTGCGCGGCGCCTTCCGTTGGGCCAAAGATTTTCAGGCCCGCTGCGCGGAACGCATCCACGACACCTATCACCAGCGGCGCTTCCGGACCGACGATGGTCAGGTCGATTTTCTCCTGCTGAGCAAAGCTCAACAGCGCCGGAATGTCGGTCACGCCGATAGCCACGTTCTGCAGCGCGGGCTCCAGCGCGGTACCGGCGTTGCCCGGTGCCACGAAGACCGTTTTAACCAGCGGAGACTGGGCCGCTTTCCACGCCAGCGCGTGCTCGCGTCCGCCGTTACCAATCACTAATACTTTCATTTTCTGCTCCGGGAATTAATGGCGGAAGTGACGCATGTCGGTGAAGATCATCGCAATGCCGTGTTCGTCGGCAGCAGCAATCACTTCGTCGTCGCGGATTGAGCCGCCTGGCTGGATCACGCAGGTGATGCCGACAGCGGCTGCGGCGTCGATACCGTCACGGAACGGGAAGAAGGCGTCAGAGGCCATGGCGGAGCCTTTGACTTCCAGGCCTTCATCGCCTGCTTTAATACCCGCGATTTTCGCCGAGTAAACGCGGCTCATCTGGCCTGCGCCTATCCCGATAGTCATGTTCTCTTTGGCATAGACGATGGCGTTGGATTTCACGAACTTCGCCACCTTCCAGCAGAACAGCGCGTCACGCAGCTCCTGTTCGGTCGGCTGACGTTTGGTCACCACGCGCAGGTCGGCTTCTGTCACCATCCCCAGATCGCGGTCCTGAACCAGCAGGCCGCCGTTCACGCGCTTGAAGTCCAGGCCCGGCACGCGTTCCGCCCACTGACCACAAACCAGTACACGCACGTTCTGTTTTGCCGCGGTGATTTTCAGCGCTTCTTCGGAGGCCGATGGCGCGATGATCACTTCAACAAACTGGCGGGAGATGATGGCCTGAGCGGTTTCGGCATCCAGCTCGCGGTTGAAGGCGATAATGCCGCCGAACGCGGAGGTCGGGTCAGTTTTGTATGCGCGATCGTAAGCTTCAAGAATCGACGTGCTTACCGCCACGCCACATGGGTTCGCGTGCTTCACAATAACGCAGGCCGGCTCGCTGAATTCTTTCACGCATTCCAGCGCGGCGTCGGTGTCAGCAATGTTGTTATAGGAGAGCGCTTTGCCCTGAACCTGCTGTGCGGTAGCGACAGAAGCTTCTTTTACCTCTTCTTCTATATAGAAGGCCGCCTGCTGGTGGCTGTTCTCGCCGTAGCGCATATCCTGCTTCTTAATGAAGTTCAGGTTCAGGGTGCGCGGGAAGCGGCCTGAAGGATCTTTGCTTTCACCGTGGTAAGCCGGCACCAGGCTACCGAAGTAGTTGGCGATCATGCTGTCGTACGCGGCGGTGTGCTCGAAGGCTTTGATGGCGAGGTCGAAACGCGTTTCCAGGGTCAGCGACCCATCGTTGGCGTCCATTTCATTAATAATGGCGGTGTAATCGCTGCTCTTTACCACGATGGCGACATCTTTATGGTTCTTGGCCGCGGAGCGCACCATGGTCGGGCCGCCGATATCAATATTCTCTACGGCATCTTCCAGAGAGCAGCCTTCGCGCGCCACGGTCTGGGCGAACGGGTAGAGGTTAACGACAACCATGTCGATCGGCGCGATGTCGTGCTGTTCCATAATGGCGTCGTCCTGACCGCGACGGCCAAGAATACCGCCGTGGACTTTCGGGTGCAGGGTTTTGACGCGTCCATCCATCATTTCCGGGAAACCGGTGTAATCGGACACTTCGGTTACCGGCAGACCTTTATCTGCTAACAGGCGAGCGGTTCCACCTGTGGAAAGCAGCTCTACACCGCGTGCAGAAAGTGCCTGAGCGAATTCGACGATACCGGCTTTATCAGAAACACTGAGCAGAGCGCGGCGGACTGGACGACGTTGTTGCATGGTAAATCCCCTGGATTTCACGATTACAGAGAGCGTTAGATGAATTTTCCTGTGAAAAACTCATCTAACACACCTGACGAGGCATCCTAGTAAAGCGCGAGCATTTTAACGAAAACGTTTGCGCAACGCTCGCACATTTTCACTTTTTCGTATCATTGTGGATAAGTCTGTGCGTAAAAAGGTATAAGGCGGGGTTTTGCTGTGGAATTCAGCAGTCAGTCATTTTTCTGTCATTTAGCGGTTGCGGCCTGCGGAGAACTCCCTATAATGCGCCTCCATCGACACGGCGGATGTGAATCACTTCACACAACAAGCGGTTCGGTTGAAGAGAAAAAATCCTGAAATAACGGGTTGACTCTGAAAGAGGAAAGCGTAT
>NZ_JBRIQR010000040.1:0-42954 GCF_052983755.1 Enterobacter sp. CFEC122
TTAACGGAAGCAGCACAGGAGATTGAAACGCGCTGGCGCTTCGATCTGGGTAATGGCTTCGCCGTTGCGCCTGGCATGGTGACGGTTTTCACCGCCAGCAATACCCATTACCGCCCCTTCATTCAGGGCTGGAAAGCGTTCGATAACGGTCTGAACCTCTCCGCCCGTTACCGATATAACACCGTCAATGACGCACACAGCGACAAAGAAGTAGACGGCAGCGGCTACACCCGCCGCCAGTCACACCAGTTCGACATTTGGTTCGCGTATAACATTGGCAAATTCGGTATGTCCTACAACCCGCGCTTCCGCTGGCAGGATGATGTCGATCAGGGAACCGGGGATGACACCTACTGGGAGCATACCGTTGCGTTCAACTACAAGCTCGACGATGGCTGGACGCCTTACGTCGAGCTGGTTTCACTGGATAAAACCTACATCACTGCCGATGGCAGTCATGAAAATGATTATGCCGTACGTCTGGGGATAGTGAAGCAACTCTGACGGTCTGACTACACCGTATCGTGCTGCAGCAGCCTGCAGCCGATACGGTCCACGGCGCTTAACAGTTCAAGTTGCCCTTCCCGCTGATACAGCGATACCGCGTTAATGTCGATCGGTAACGGCCAGCATAGCGATGAGATCGCCGCCAGTGTCGATCCCTCGCGGGTAATCGCAATAATCTTTAACCCTTTGCGCAACGCGTTACGCGCCATTTCAATCAGCGACTGCGTCTCCCCAGATTTACTGATCAGCACCAGCGTCCCCTTCGATACCCGTGTCAGCTGGTGCATATCATTCAAAATAAGGTGCGGCAGGCTCGCCAGCGATAAAAAGCGCGACAGGTAATTGAGGCTGGTGAGCGAGGCTCCCCGTGCGTACAGATAGATATGGCTGGAATGGGTAAGCAACCCGGACACCTCCGCCACAATATCGTCCGCCTGCGGCCCTACGTCAGGCTCTACGGGTGCGGGTGTAAAATGATCGCGCAAAAAACGATACCGAAGCTCGGTATAACTTTTATAGCCCATTTTTTTACACACACGATTAACGGAAGTTGTCGTCGTAAAGGTATCACGGGCAATCTCTTTTGCCGATATATTAGAAATATTACATGCGTGATGCTGAATGTATTCAAATATCAAACGTTCACTTCCCTGGAATGAATTCATAAATTACGCCCTGTTTAATCCCGGCATGATACTAACACAACGGGAAAATAGTCTCTGGAAGACGCTTCACACATTGCATTTACGCGTATCACGATACGTAATTAGTATTAGCAAACATTAAAAACCGGTTTAGGTTCTCTTTATACTTTCCCTGTTTTCACATCCAGGGAATTATGACAATGACGAAACAAAAAGTTGTCGCGGTGACGGCCTGCCCGACAGGCATTGCGCACACCTTTATGGCGGCGAATAAAATTACTACATGGGCTAAAGAGCACAATATCGAGGTAAAGGTCGAAACGCAGGGCAGCGACGGCGTTAAAAACCGCTTAACGAAACAGGATATCGCCTCCGCCACAGCCATTATACTGGCAACCGACGTTCCCATTCAGGATGCCGAGCGCTTTGAAAACGTTCCCCACCTTCAGACCCGCACGCAAGAGCTGATTAAGCATACCGATCGCTATCTACGTCAGGCGCTGGCCATGGAAAAAAACGTCACCTCCACTACCGTCGAAGACGAAGACGATCTTCCGCGTTCGGCTTACCAGACTTTTATCGGCCATATCATGGCGGCCATCAGCTATATGCTGCCAGTGGTGGTCATGGGCGGGCTGATGATGGCAACGGCCAAAATCACCGGCCAGTTTATTAACATCGACCACTCGCCGTTCAGCGTGCTGGATAAAGTGGGCTTTATGACCATTAAGTTCATGTATCCTGTTTTCGCCATGTATCTGGCATTTTCCGTTGCGGGTAAACCGGCGCTGATCCCCGGGCTTATCGGCGGCATCATGTCAGACGAGGTCTACAAGCGCTTCTTCGATATCGAAGGCTTTATGCCGTCCGGCTTCTTTGGCGCGATTGGCATCGGCTTCTTTGTAGGCTATCTGGTGCGCTGGCTGAATGATTCCATTCACGTCCGCCAGCAGCTCACCACCATTAAGACCATGCTGATCGTCCCGCTGATCACCGGCATTACGCTGGTGATGGTCATGGAATACCTGATCAACCCGATTTTTGGCTCGCTTAACCAGCTGATGGTGGTCTTTTTTACCTCGGCAGGTGACACCGGGCGCGGATTCTATTCCGCGATGATCGCCGCGGGCACCGCGTTCGACCTGGGCGGTCCGGTCAACAAGGCGGCAGGCTCGGTCGCGCTCGGCCTGAATGGCATGAGCGAAACGTTTGATCTCACCGCCCGCGAACTCTCCATCGTGATCCCCTCTATTGGCGTCGGCTTTGCGGCGTTTCTCAACGGCCGCTTTGGACTACCGGATGTCTTCAGCCGGGAAGAGAAAACCGTCGGGAGTACCTCGTTGCTGCTGGGCGTGATTGGGATTTCCGAAGGCGCGATCCCGTTCATCCTGAAAAACCCACGTCTGATCCCGGTGTTCATGACCGGTGCCGTTGCCGGCGCGCTAATCGCCATTGCACTTGGCGTGAAGCAGACGCTGCCTCTGCCTGCCATCTGGGGCTGGCCGCTGGCAACCAATGTGGTGGGCTACCTGGCGAGCGTCTTTATTGGCGCACTGATTTGCGCCCTGGGCGTGCTCTATGTCAGCCCAAAGAACGCCAGGTAAGGGGAACGTCATGAATCAGATCCACGTCATTGCCCATACGCACTGGGATCAGGAGTGGTATTTCACCCGTCAGGACAGCATGGTGCTGGCATCCTATAACTTTGCGGATGTCATCGACACGCTGGAGCGGGACCCCGCTTACAGCTGTTATCACCTTGACGGACAGATGGCGGTAGTGGAGGACTTTCTCGCCATCAATCCCGATTATCGCGCCAGGCTGGAAACCCTCGTCAAAGAGAAAAGAATCTTTGTGGGGCCATGGTATACCCAGACGGACACCTACAACGTGCATGGCGAATCCATTATTCGCAATCTCAAGTACGGCATTTTCGCCGCCCGTGCGCTGGGGCATGCTATGCAGGTCGGGTACCTTCCGGACACCTTTGGCCACAATGCTCAGATGCCCACCATTTTGCAGGGCTGCAATATCGACAATATCGTCTTCTGGCGCGGTATCGATCACGACATACAAGCGAAAAGCAGCCAGTTCCTCTGGCGCGCGCCGTCTGGGGCGACCGTTATCGCCTGCGCGATGGCATTCGGTTATGGCGCAGCTAAAAACATGCGTTCAGACGCGAGCCATCTGCAGGGTAAAATCTTCCCGATGGTCAATCTTCTGCGTTTACGGGCCGGGATAAACGACCTGCTCCTGCCCTGCGGCGGCGATCAGGTCTGCATCGACCCGGCGCTGCCGAAAATTCTGCAGGTCGCCAGCGCACGCTCTCCCGATGGGGATCGATACGTTATCAGTTCGCTGGAGCGCTACGTCGACATTCTGCGCGCGCAGCGTGAACAGTTTGAAGGCTGGGAAGGGGAGCTGAAATCGCCGCGCTACACCCGCATCCATAAAACGATCGGCTCCGTGCGCTACGACATCAAAAAGAAAAATGATGAGGTGGAGCAGTTCATCCTGCGGCAGTTGGAGCCGACAATCGCTATGGCTCGCCATCAGGGGATTGCGGTCAACCTCTCTGTGGTCGATACGCTCTGGAAGAAGCTGTTGCGAAGCCATGCCCACGACTCTATCGGCGGCTGTAATAGCGATACCACCAACCGCGACATACTGCATCGGCTGGAGCAAACCGAACAGCTGTGCCACAGCCTGTGGAACCTGGTGGTAAAAACCCTGGCCGCCGCCTGCGCTCAGGAAAATGACCTGCTGATTTTCAACCCGCTGGGCACCCCAACGCAGCGCGTAGTGATAACCACCCTGTATAGCCGTGCTGATAATATCGCCCTGACATATCAGGGGCAGCCCATCTCTTTCGACGTCCTGAAAAGAGACATTCTGCCCGGCGGAACGGCGATCTCCCTTAGCGCTGAAGGCGAATGTGAAACGCCCCTTCCTCCCTATTATCGCTGGCACGTTGCTGTGAAGACACCGGTTCTGCCGCCGGTCGGCTATCTCAGCGTTAACGTTAACGATGACCCGGCGCCTTTCCAGCAGCAGGAACAGACAAAGGGCAGCGAGATAGAGAATGCGCATTATCGATTAACGCTGGACGCCGGAACGCTCACCCTGCACGACAAACGCAGCGGCAGATGCATTCCCTCTTTCTTTACTCTCGAAGACTGCGCGGATGCGGGCGACAGCTACGATTTCTCACCGCTTGCGGGCGACACGCCGACGCGGTGCGACCAGTTCACGCTCGTCGACTGCCTGAAAACGCCGCTTGTCGAAAAGCTGATCGTGGAAGCCACCCTGCTTCTTCCGCCGGATCTCGCAGACCGTCAAGAAAATGCCCGAACGCCGTTATCCCTTCGTCTGGCGTGTGAATTACGCGATCACGATCCGAACCTGTATGTGGACAGCTCGCTGGAAAACAGCCACTGCGATCACCGGCTACGTTTGCTGATTAACAGCGATATTCACACCCGCCACGCAATCGCCTCGCAGCCCTTCGCGATAATCGAGCGCGAAACGGGGTGTCACGCTGAAGAGTGGCAGGAACACTATCGCGAAATGCCCGTGGATATCGAAACCAGCGAGGGAATCATCGCTGTCGCACAAGCGGGCAAAGCGCTGGTGGTGAATAGCCGCGGCATGAAGGAGTTTCAGATAATCGGCGACGCACCGGCTACGGTTGCCCTGACGCTGTTTAAATCAACGGGCGTGCTGGGACGCAGCGATCTCGACTGGCGACCGGGCCGGGCATCCGGCATCAATAATACGGTGGTCGAGACCCCCGATGCCCAGTTGCTGAAACCGTTGCGCTTCTCCTTCACCGTCGCGCTGGCCGATAGCGCCGATCATCTCACGCTTCGCCAGCTGGAAAATCAGACAGCGGGACAGCCCTTCACCTATCAACGGCAAACGCTGCACACGCTCGATCACCGTCTTGAGCGCTTTTCGTTGCGTCTGCCCGACCGCAGGCTTCCGGCAGAATTCTCATTATTGTACCTGCCGGAGCCGCTCATCCTCTCTGCCTTGCCCCATGCGCAGCAGTCGCAGGGTACGGTCGTTCGCGTGTTTAACGCCGGCAAGGAGCCCGTTCCCGTCCCGGCAAGCCTGGAGGGGTTTCGTCAGATCAACTATCTGGAAGAGCCGGTGCAGCCGGTAACGGCTATTCCCCCTTTCACGACCTGCGATTTTTTAATGGAGGCTTAATATGAACCTGCTTGCATTGACGCATCCCGATCTGGTTTTTATCAACCCGCCGCACCGTTCGCCTGAAGCGCTAATACGCTGGCTCGCCGAACCGCTCGCCAGGCAAAAAATCATCAGTGATGAAGAAACGTTCATCCAGAGCGTGTTACAACGCGAAAGTGAAGGTCCTACCGCGCTGGGTGAAGCGCTCGCCGTCCCGCACGGTAAAACCGAGGCGGTGCAGCAGGCGGCTTTTTGTCTGGCCCTCTTCGATGACCCGATACGCTGGCCGGGGCTGGACGGTGATGAAGAGGTGAGAATGGTTTTCCTGCTCGCCATTCCGCCTGCGGAAGCAGGGAGTACCCATATGCAGCTGCTGACGACGCTGACCTGTTTATTGACGGAAGATCGGGTGCGTGAGCGACTGCTGGCGGCGCGCACCCGGGAAGAGGCGATGTCCGCGCTGAGTGCTGAAGAACCACAAAAACAGGACGATGCTCCAGAACGCTCCTTTCTCATCCCGGCGGTGCTGGGCAGTATCGCAACCGCAGCCTTTTTGCAGGCGGGACTGAGCTGGATCTGCGGGGGGAGTTAAATGAACAGCGCTTAGCACACACCGTGCTGAGCGCTTGTTTTTGTTGAATAATCAATCAGATTTTTCTCGCCCGCCTTTACAATCGCTGAAGCGCCCGTCGTTTGTACTCTCGTCTTTTTACTTTGTTCTGCATCAAATAAATCGCAAACATGTTTGATGCAAATCACTATATGTAGCACTTAAAATGCACGCCGACCCAACATCTTGTATTTATCGTCTACTATTCCAACAACAAGACGGCGCTTACGCTGGCCGGAATTGTGGATAACACGAGCTGGGAACGCGGGAAGTCTTTGGCCTGGCGGGAAATGCGTCCGGTGAATACTTCTCCACCTCTGTGGATAACCTGTTTTTAAAAATGGAGTGATCATGACACCGCATGTGATGAAACGTGATGGCTGTAAAGTGCCGTTTAAATCAGAGCGCATCCAGGAAGCCATTCTGCGTGCAGCTAAAGCAGCGGGAGTCGATGACGCAGATTACTGCGCCACCGTCGCAGAAGTCGTTAGCAGCCAGATGACTGAACGCAGCCAGGTTGATATCAACGAGATCCAGACCGCGGTTGAGAACCAGCTCATGGCAGGGCCCTACAAGCAGCTGGCGCGCGCCTATATTGAGTACCGCCACGATCGCGACGTGCAGCGCGAGAAGCGCGGCCGTCTGAACCAGGAGATCCGTGGCCTGGTGGAGCAGACCAACTCCGCCCTGCTCAATGAAAACGCCAATAAAGACAGTAAAGTGATCCCCACCCAGCGCGACCTGCTGGCCGGTATCGTTGCCAAACACTATGCCCGTCAGCATCTGCTGCCGCGCGACGTGGTCTCGGCGCACGAGCGCGGCGAGATCCACTACCACGATCTCGACTATTCGCCATTCTTCCCGATGTTCAACTGCATGCTGATCGATCTGAAAGGCATGCTGACCCACGGCTTTAAAATGGGTAACGCGGAGATTGAACCGCCTAAGTCGATCTCCACGGCTACCGCGGTCACGGCGCAGATTATCGCCCAGGTCGCCAGCCATATTTACGGCGGCACCACCATTAACCGCATTGACGAAGTGCTGGCCCCGTTCGTGACGGCGAGCTTCAACAAGCACCGGAAAACCGCCGAAGAGTGGCAGATTCCGGACGCGGACGGCTATGCGCATTCCCGTACCGAGAAAGAGTGCTACGACGCCTTCCAGTCGCTGGAATATGAGGTGAACACGCTGCACACCGCCAACGGCCAGACGCCGTTTGTAACCTTCGGCTTTGGGCTGGGCACCAGCTGGGAATCACGCCTGATCCAGCAGTCGATCCTGCGCAACCGTATTTCCGGCCTCGGCAAAAACCGTAAAACCGCCGTGTTCCCGAAACTGGTGTTCGCGATTCGCGACGGCCTGAACCACAAGTTTGGCGATCCGAACTACGACATCAAACAGCTGGCGCTGGAGTGCGCGAGCAAGCGCATGTACCCGGACATCCTGAACTACGATCAGGTCGTCAAAGTCACCGGTTCGTTTAAAACGCCAATGGGCTGCCGTAGCTTCCTCGGCGTGTACGAGGATGAAAACGGCGAGCAGATCCACGACGGGCGTAACAACCTGGGCGTGATCAGCCTCAACCTGCCGCGCATCGCGCTGGAGGCAAAAGGTAATGAAGCTGAATTCTGGAAACTGCTGGATGAGCGCCTGCAGCTGGCGCGTAAGGCGCTGATGACCCGCATTGCGCGCCTCGAAGGGGTCAAAGCCCGCGTGGCGCCGATCCTCTATATGGAAGGGGCCTGCGGCGTGCGCCTGAAGGCGGACGATGACGTATCCGAGATCTTCAAAAACGGCCGCGCGTCGATTTCGCTGGGCTATATCGGCATTCACGAAACCATCAACGCCCTGTTTGGCGACACGCACATGTACGACAGCGAAGCCCTGCGTGAGAAAGGCATCGCCATCGTTCAGCGCCTGCGCGACGCGGTAGACCAGTGGAAAGAGGAAACCGGCTACGGTTTCAGCCTGTACAGCACCCCAAGCGAGAACCTGTGCGACCGCTTCTGCCGCCTGGACACCGCCGAGTTCGGGATTGTGGAAGGCGTGACCGATAAAGGATACTACACCAACAGCTTCCACCTCGACGTCGAGAAAAAGGTAAACCCGTACGACAAGATCGACTTCGAAGCGGCCTATCCGCCGATCGCCAGCGGCGGCTTCATCTGCTACGGCGAGTACCCGAACATTCAGCACAACCTGAAGGCGCTGGAGGACGTGTGGGACTATAGCTACCAGCACGTGCCGTATTACGGGACCAACACGCCAATTGATGAGTGTTACGAGTGCGGCTTCACCGGTGAGTTTGAATGTACCAGTAAAGGCTTCACCTGCCCGAAATGCGGCAACCACGATGCGGCTCGCGTCTCCGTGACCCGTCGCGTATGCGGCTATCTCGGCAGCCCGGACGCCCGTCCGTTTAACGCCGGCAAGCAGGAAGAGGTGAAGCGCCGCGTGAAGCATCTGGGAAATGGGCAGATCGGTTAATCCGCTGCCACGTTAATGCCCGGTGGCGCTGCGCTTACCGGGCCTACGGACCGCTCTCTTTTGTAGGCCGGGTAAGCGCAGCGCCACCCGGCGTGGTTATTCACAATGAACTATCACCAGTACTACCCTGTCGACATCGTCAACGGCCCCGGCACCCGCTGCACCCTGTTTGTTTCAGGCTGCGTCCACGAATGCCCCGGCTGCTACAACAAAAGCACCTGGCGACTCAATTCCGGCATGCCGTTCACCGCGGAGATGGAAGATAAAATCATCAACGACCTGAACGACACGCGCATCAAACGCCAGGGGATCTCGCTCTCCGGCGGCGATCCCCTGCACCCGCAAAACGTGCCGGATATGTTGAAGCTGGTGGAGCGCATTCGCGCAGAATGTCCGGGAAAAGATATCTGGGTCTGGACGGGCTACAAGCTGGATGAACTGAATGCGCAGCAGATGGAAGTCGTGGATCTGATTAACGTGCTGGTCGACGGCAAGTTCATGCAGGATTTAAAAGACCCGGCGCTCATCTGGCGCGGCAGCAGCAACCAGGTTGTACATCATCTGCGTTGATCAAAGGCGGATATTATCCATCCGCCCTTATCTCAAAAACGACTCAAACTCTCCATCGCCACCGCCTTAAACCCGGCGAAATCCTCGCAGCTACAGAGCCGTGACATCGCCCGCTCGCGCAGGAAAGTGACGAAAATATCGTAAATCGCCATCGCCTCTTCGTACTCGCTTTTGCTGATGGCGAGCAGGAAGATAACGTGCGCGGTTTCGTCGCCCCACTGCACGCCGTGCGGGGCGAGCACGGTGTAGACCACCGTTTTCTGCGCCAGCAGGCCGAGGGAGTGCGGCAGCGCGATGCCGTCGCCGAGCATGGTGCTGACAATAGCTTCACGCTCAACAACCGAATCCAGAAACTCCGCGCCGACAAAGCCTTCGGCCTCAAGCTGTTCACACAGCTCGCGGAAGAGCGTCTGCTGATCGATAGGCTTGCCGATAATGCGGAAATGGGCCGCGTCGAAGTATTTATCCAGCATCCACGGGCGGGTGCGGTCCACCAGCACCAGCTTGCCAATCTGCTCTAACTGGTAGTCGGTCGGGAACGGGGCGATCATCACCACCGGTTTCGACTTTTCGCTGACGCGGGCGGTCGCGATCACAAAGTCTTCGCTAATGGTTTCTGCCAGCTCGTACTCGCGCAGGGTGAGCGTGCGCGTCACCTCAATCTGCGGGTATTTACGCTGCAGTACCGCCTCAATCATGCGGACCATGGCATTACCGGCGTCGCATACCAGCAGCACGCGCGGCTGACGCTGGTAGCCGATGTTGTAGTGGCGCTCAAGCCCGACGCCAATATGCAGCACCAGGAAGCCAATCTCGTTTTCGCTGATCGCATACGGCGTGTATTTGCCCCAGCTCGACACCGCGGCCAGCGTCATGTCCCACGCCATCGGGTAGTGCTGCTTGATGTTATCCAGCAGCGGATTGGGGATCATGATTTGATACCGCACGCGGGTGATCATGGTTTTGATGTGCGTGAGCAGGTCCGCATGCAGCTGCGCGTCGCTGAGCAGGTTGTAGTTATAGTGAGTGTTGATATACCGCAGGATGTAGTTGACCAGCGCCTCGTCGTCGTCAGCGTTAATGGCGCTGGGCGCGATCTCCTGAATCTGCCGCGCCGCAATGTGCACGCACAGCCAGCTCTCCTCCGACGGCGAAAGCGCCTTGCCCGCCAGCTGCTGGATGGTCACCGCGATATCCTTCGCCGCCTCGCGCACGTTCTCTTCCACGTCTTCGGCATGGAATTCCGGCAGCGGGTAACCTTCGCTGATGCGACGTACCGATACCGCGCAGTACAGGCGCAGGAACAGCTCGCCTTCATCGGTCAGGCGAATGTGGTGACGGGTCAAGGCGTCGTGCAGCACCGGCACCATCTGCTCCGCCACGCCCGCATTCAGCGCCACGTCGGTCACCAGCGGGTTCAGGCTGTCCTGCTGCGCCAGCTCCCAGAGCAGATCGGTCAGGCAGGCGCGGGTCGACATTTCGCTGCCAAACAGCTTCATGCCGTGGCGCGGACGGGTTTCCAGCGTCAGGTTGTAGCGATGAAACCACTCGCGCACCTCCGCCATATCGCTTTGCAGCGTGGCGCGGCTGACGAACCATTCGTCCGCCAGATCCTCCAGCTTAAGAGAAAACGCCGAGGTCAGAAAACGCACCACCAGATAATGCACGCGCTCCGGCCCGGTCCGCGGGATACGCAGCGCGCGTGGGTGGGATGCCTGAAGCTGCTGATAGCGCTCGGCATCCTCAATTTTGAGCTGGTAGCCGTTGCCCCGGCTCAGGATGAACTGCGCGCCGTGGCTGGCCAGCAGCGCGTTCAGGGCGGTGATGTCCGCACGGACGGTTCGCGTGGAGACCGACAGCCGCTGCGCCAGCTCGTCCTGCGGCAGCGTCTCGTTTTGCAACAGGTCGAAAAGTTGCGCCAAACGTTGGTTCGGAAATCGCACGTCGTTGTCCTCTTACGGCTTAAGGTGAAATGACCATCTGGGATGGGCTGCCGACCGGGGTATAGTCTGGCTCAAAGCTCAATTTCCCGTCCTGCGCCACGCGGAAGCGGGTAATGTTGTCGCTGCGCTGGTTCATGACGTACAGCCAGCGCCCCTGCTTATCGAGCGTCAGGGTGCGCGGGTAGTCACCGCGCGTCCACACATCGTCCTGATGCGTCAGCGTGCCCTCCGCCGTTACGGTAAAGTGCCCGATGCTGTTATGCAAACGGTTAGCCACATACAGCTGCTTACCGTCGGCGCTTAATGCGAGCCCGGCAGCAAAGCTGGTGCCTTTGTAACCTTCCGGCAGGGCAGAAACCGTTTTACCCTCTTTCAGGGTGCCGTTGGTATTCACGGTATACCGGGTGAGCGTAGACGCCTCTTCGTTAATCAGCCACAGGGCATCGCCCTTCGGCGTAAAGACAAAGTGGCGCGGCCCGGCGCCTTTCGAGGAGGCGCTGATAAACGGCGGATCGTTCGGCGTCAGCTTTCCTGTCCGATCGTCAAAGCGGTATTGGTAGATGCGATCCAGCCCCAGATCGGTGGAAAAAACGTATTTCCCGCTCGGATCGGCGGCGATCATATGCGCATGGGGGCCGTTATGATCGCTGATCGCGAAACTGCCCTCGACGGCAGCTGCCGGCTTCGCCGCGCCCGGTTCGCCTTGATCCTGATGTGTGTCCGTGGCGTCACCCAGGCTGCCGTCTGCGTTAACGGGCAGCACCGCGATAGATCCGCTGACGTAGTTCGCCACCAGAAGATGGCGACCGTTCGGCGTCAGCGACAGGTAAACCGGCCCCGCACCGCCGGAGGCCACCTGATTGAGCTCGCTCAGCTCACCGTTATCGCCGACGCGCAGCGCCTGCACCACGCCCTGCTCCACTTCGCTTGCCAGATACAGCGTTTTGCCGTCCTGTGAAAGGGTCAGCTGCGCCGCATTGGGCAGTTTGCTTACCCGCGTTTTATCGTTCAGCGCGCCGGTTTGCGGGTTAACAGTAAAACGGTACAGCCCTTCACCGTTTGGATTATAGGTACCCACCCAGGCATATTGCGTCTGGGCGACAGCGGCGGTGGCGAACATTGATAGTGAAGCGACAAGCAAGGTACGGGTGTGCATGGTGGCTCCTGTATAGGTGTGAGTTCTACTTCACCAGCTTCTTCGTCATCGCCAGCAGGGTACGCACATCTTCCGGACGCGTATCACCGCTGGCTTTGTCGATAATCGAGCTGTAGATATGCGGGATGATTTTGCTCACGCCCGCGTCGAGGGCGATCTGCAGGATCTCCTCATAGTTTTCCAGATCGATACCTCCTGTCGGCTCCAGCCAGAAGTCGTGACGGGCGCAGGCTTCCGCCACCGCTTTGTACTCGTCACGGCACTTCAGGCCGCCCATCGGGAAGTATTTGATAGAGCTGCCGCCGAAATCTTTCAGCAGGGCAATCGCCGTTTCCACCGGCACAATGCCGTCCATAGCTGCGCTGCTCAACGGGCCGGTGGAAATTTTCACCATCCCGACGGTACCGGTCGGAGAGACCAGACCGTTGACCACGGAGTCATTTTGCCCCAGCAGCGCGCGGCTGGTGGCCACGCCGGTAAAGACCTGGTTAACGTGCTGCGGCTGCACCTGGCGGGAGATCTCGCTCACCATCGCCGACTGGTTCGGATCGCCCGCGCCCAGGCCAACGGAGAGCGCGTTATCAATCAGCTTCGCGTATTCGCGCATATCGGCAACGGCGCTCGCCACGTCCGGGTAATTTTTGGAGAGCACGCCCACCAGCACGTGGCCTTCCGCCGCCTCGTAGATGGCGCTGGCGTTGGCCTTTGAGCCAGCCAGCACGTTCAGACAGACGCGGTCACGGTAAAAGTTGGGGGTCAGTTTCATGCGTTTTTCTCCTGTCCTAATACTTCACTAATGCGGCGGTACACAATGTTCAGCTGGTCAGCGTTTACGCTGCGCACGTCCGCTTCGATAATCCCTTCGTTGGCCTTGTAGCCACGGAAGTAAATGGCGTACTCGCCCTGCTTGAGCTTCGCCACCAGGTCACCCGTGCCGACGCCGGTGGTGGCTTCGTCAAACTTAATCTCGGTGCGGGCGATGTCGCGTCCGGCGCTGTCCCAGACCACGCGCGCGGTCACACCGTTCAGGGTGTTGAGCGCCTCGATAAACGGCGTCATTTTCGCCACCATCTCGGCGCCGCTCTCTTTGGTGGCCGTCAGATAGTGTTCGATGGCGCAGGTCAGGCCAAGAATGCCCTCTTTACCCACCTTCATGGCGCGGCCAATCCCCGCCGTCTGGCGCTTCACCCACTCAACGTACTGGGTCTTGCCGATCACCAGCCCGCTGGTGGGGCCTTCGATCGCCTTTGCACCGCTGTAGATCACCAGGTCCGCGCCGGCGCGGTAGTACACGTGCAGATCTTCTTCCGCCGCGGCATCGACGATGAGCGGCAAGTCGTGTTTACGTGCGACAACCGCCGCCTGCTCGACGCTGAGCATGCTTTTCTGCACGCAGTGGTGAGATTTGATGTACATGATCGCCGCCGTGCGCGGGGTAATCGCCGCCGCCAGCTGATCGGCGGAACATTCGTTGGCGTAGCCCGCTTCCACCAGCCTGCCGCCGCCCAGCGCCACCATGGTGCCCACCGGCGCGCCAAAATTCACGTTGTGGCCTTTCGGCAGGACGATCTCGTTGTTCTCAATCGGGGTGACGTGCAGGTTTTCCAGCAGCCAGTCGCTGTCTTTCACCAGCACCGCGGCCACGGACTGGGCAATGCCCGCCGACGCGCAGGAGACCACCGTCGCGCCTTCCACGTCCAGCAGCTTCGCGATGTATTCCCCGGTTTTATTGACCAGATCCTTCATCTCGAAATAGTGATTCATGCCGTCCATCGCCGCCTGTACCACCTCCGGGCGCGGCGTGGAGACGCCCAGCGCCGTCATGCGGCCAGAGGTGTTGATAACCTGCTTTAAGTTGTACTTCTCATAAATCGAAGGCATGTTCCGTGCTCCCTTGTTCGGTCATGTAGCCCTTGCCCGCGCGGATCGCGGCAAGCGGCACCAGTATGTGTTCAGCCTGCAGGCTGTCGTTTTCGGCATCCGTCAGCACCGTCGGCTGACGTTTAATGGTGAACAGCGTCAGGTCGGCGTCGAGACCCGGCTGAATGCGGCCTTTGCGCGTCAGGCGCAGGCCGTCGGCGGCGTTCGCCGTGACGCAGTCAATCACCTGCGGCAATGACATGCCGATGGCGAGGAATTTCGACATCACGCTTGCCAGCGAGCCGACCGGGCCGTTGATGCGGTTGCGGCAGTAGATGTCCGAGCTGATGGTGTGCGGCAGGATGCCCATCGCGATGGCGCGTTTCGCCACCTCAAAGCTGAAGCTCGCCGTGCCGTGCCCGACGTCCAGACGCACGCCGCGCTTAAGGGCGGAGGTGATGGAGGCGCGCAGCTCGCCGGACGGCGTCAGAATGCGGTTAGGCTTGCCGTTATAGCAGTGGGTAATGATGTCGCCGGAGCTTAACAGCTCGGCGATTTCATCGAGGTTCGGCGGGTTATTGCCGATGTGCACCATCAGCGGCAAGTCGCCATTCTCTTTCTGGATGGCTTTGGCGCGCTCCAGCGGCGTAATGCCGTTTTCACCGACCACGCTGCTGCTCATGCGCGCCTTCAGGCCGACGATAAAATCAGGGTGGCGCTTCACCGCCTGCTTCACCGCATCGGCGTCAATGTTTGCCATGTTGGCCAGTTCGTTCTGGGCAATCAGCCCCACGCGGGAGATATTCAACAGGGCAAAGACGTCGGTGGAGGCTTTGCGGGTGATTTCGTAAAAATCGTCCACGTCGTCGGCCCCGGTACTGCCCGCGTCCACCACGGTAGTGACGCCGGTGGCAATACCCACGCTGTCCGGCTCGTCGTGGTAAATCGGTGAGTTCGGGTAGCAGTGAACGTGGGAGTCAATCCAGCCCGCGCTAACGTACACGTCACCGTTAAGCTCAACCGTTTTACGGGCGGGAGCGTCAATTTCGCCCGTCGCTGCGATCTTCCCGTCCTGAATGGCGATATCGGTCAGGGTATCGTCGGCGAGGCGCGCACGGCGCAGGAGTAAATCAAACATGAGGATCTCCTGATAGGGCGGGCGCAGATGCGCCCGCGGGTATTAAAGGGCGACCGGGAACAGCCAGCCCAAAATCATTGCGCCGAGGATGGCGCCACCGGTAATCGGCTTCTGCCAGATGTAGAACAGCAGCGCGCCCACCAGCGAACCGACGCCGATTGGAATGGAGGCGGTCATCGCGCTGAGGATAATCAGCGGCCCGAGGAAGCGGCCGGAGGCGTTACCCGCGCCCATCATCACGTCTGCGCCGTAGGTGGAGTTGCTCTGGTTGATGGTGAACTTACGCGCCAGGATGATGACGTAGCCAATCGCCAGACCAATCACCAGGCCGGTAATCAGCGAGGCAATGAAGTTGGTCACCGGGAACATGATCCCCGCGCCCAGCAGCAGCGCCGGTACGCCGAGCCCCACGCCGGTCTGGATCGCCCCGCCGATGTCGAGAATACCCACCAGCGACCCTTCAATAATGCGGGCGAACAGGAAGCTCGCGCCGAACGCCGCCACCGCGCCGTAGACGCCGGTATCGATTCCCGCTTTCAGCATCGCCACGAAGGCCACTTCGTTAAACGCGCCGATGCCGTAGAGGTAGTACATGTGCGTCCCGGCGAAGACGCCGGAGGAGAGCAGGCCAACGAAGATCGGGAACGACCAGTCGGCATACCAAAAACCTTTATTCTGTTCCATTTAGAGGCTCCTGTTATTTACCGCTGAGCGAGTTGTGGATCATGTCGAGCCAGTTCGGCACGGTCAGATGGAAGGATTCGATCATCTTCATGTCGAAGCCGCGGAAGAAGCCGCTCAACACGAACAGCAGCACGATCGCCGCCATCATCACTTTGGTGACGTGGTTCCAGCCGCTCTCCTCAACGCCTTTACCGATCAGGATGCCGAGAACCAGACCCGGTACGGCGTTCCCCATGATCAGCTGCGCCGCGCCGCCGAAGATGGTGGCCCAGAAGCCCGATTTTTTACCCGCGTCGATGGCCGCCAGCCAGAAGATCACCGGCATCACGGTGTTAACCAGCAGGTTCGCGGCAGGCACCAGCACCTTCACGGCGGTGACCTGCAGCGCTGCCGGCACGGAGGAGGCGGTCAGGTTCAGGAAGGTGACGACGAGCATGCCAATCACGCCGCAGGCAATCGCCATTTTGCGGGGGTCGTGCAGCGTTTCGCCGACGTTACGGTTTTTGATCATCAGTGCAGCAGCACCCCAGTTCGGGATGATGCGGTGGTCAACGTCCTGTGTGAAGGCACCTGCAGCCACGGAAGAGGCCCAGGCGTTAAAGAAGAAACCTAACCCAAAGGAGAAGTGGGACGCCGGATCCCCTTCACAGGAGTTCAGTTCCCCCAACGTACGAAACGCGCCCATACCCTGAGTGGTAGGCGCATGAAACATGCGTGCAGCCCCGGCTCCGACACCGACGCCAACCAGGCCGCCAATGATGAGCGATTTTATTAATATAATTAAGAACATCAGTCTGCCCTTTTATGAATAATCAGCGTTGCGTGACGAAATCCACCCGGTCAAGATTGATGGCGGTCACGTTGACGGTCACATCCAGCTCCACGCTGTAGGTGCGTCTTTCCCGGCGCAAAAAGAAGAACAGAAACGCTTCTTTACGCACCGCTTCTTGCGCCTGAACAACCTGCACATCCTGTGGCTCAATACGCAGTAAGATATGCGGTGAGGCTTTCATCACCGCGGCCTGAACGTGGTTGAGGGCGTCGGCAAAGGCGCGCGCTTTGGCGTCGCCCTTCCCCTTCACTCTCACCGTGGTTGTGAACTGTTCTTTCATGCTTATGCGCCGTATTTCTTCTGCCACGCCTGCACCAGACGCTCGCCCAGCTCTTCTTTATCCATAAAGCCAAAGCCCAGCACGTTGCAGCCTTCGTTGATGGCGGTCACGCCCTCTTCCACGGAACGCATGCCGTATTTGGCCTTGTAGCCATATTTGGTTTGGGCGGTGATGGCGCCCGCGCCGCCGCTGCCGCAGAAGGAGATGCCGAAGGTGGCGTTTTCGGCTTTCATCACGTCGCCGAGCTTCATGTCTGCCGCCATGCCCGGTACGACAACCGCGCGTCCACCTGCTTTTTCCACACCGGCCGCCACCTTCTGACCTTTACCCAGGCGATCGCCAATCACGACTGTAATCTGTTCCATGTGTTGCTCCTTAAAGGTTGTCTTTCGCGACTTCAAAGTGAACGGAGAGCAGCCAGGCTTCTTCATCAGGAAGGTTGCCAAACTGCGCCACCACTTCACGGGCAAGCCGCATTGAATCCGGTGAAATTTCGTCAAACAGCTCTGCTTCAACCTCCGGCAGCGGCTCGCCGGTCACGGACCGGTGCGCCATGGCGCGCACGTGGGAAGTAAGCATCTGCTCCTGTACCGCATTGGGGATGATGTTGTTCCGGGCCAGCAGGGCATAAACCTGCTGCAGCATGGTGTTCGCGAGCTGTTCTGTTTGCTCTGCCTGTTCCCCAACGTCGTTCATTACCGCTCCGTTAATCACTGGTCTTACCCCGTTAATGGCTCTGGAATAAAACTAACGTTGGGGGGGAATTGTTTGTAGCGAGTTGTTTTCCACTTCGAAGTGGAAAGGGGAGCCGCAGCAGTGATCTGTGCCACATAAATACGGTGAATCTGGATTAATCACGGCATTTGCGTGATTAATATCACGTATTCCAGCGGCAAAACGCGCGCCGGGGAAACGAAAACGTTCAGGCGTGGTGACGCAAAAATGTGATGGCGATAGGGTTTACTTATTACTGCGCAAAAAAAAACGGGGGCCACTGGCCCCCGCTGGTTGTTTGTCAGATGCGCGATCGGTTAACGGTATTTCTTGTGATACGTATTACGGGTCGTCACAAACTGCTCGGCCGCCGCCTGGGCTTCCTTCACTTTGCCTTCGTTAGCGAGCTTCAGCGCGCCGTCGATCTGGCCGACCAGCACGTCAAAGCCGTGGCGGTAGTCTTTCATCTCTGCACTGTCTGCCGCTTTGCTTTCCAGTTTAGGAGGCGTCGCTTTTTGTGCGTCCAGCGCCGCTTCACGCATTTTGGTCAGCGCGTCTTTCATTTCCGCCGCATTGTCGGTTTTCTGCACCACCTTCAGGTTTTGCCCGAGGATGCCCATGTCGTCTTCAAGATCGGCAGCAAACGCAGAAGAGCCAAGAACCAGCGTTGAAGCCGCGACGATCGCTAACAGATGTTTACGCATTGCTCACTTCCTTTTTTATTATTAACAAAACGCTATCTCTATTGTCCGGCGATTTTCATTTCCGGGAGTAATACAGAACCACACTGTATATTGCTGCGTGTTTCAATATCGTTACCGACCGTAACGATATTGCGCCACATATCCTTCAGATTGCCAGCGATGGTAATTTCGCTCACCGGATACTGGATTTCGCCGTTTTCAACCCAGAAGCCCGCCGCGCCGCGAGAGTAATCGCCGGTGATGCCGCTGACGCCCTGACCCATCAGCTCGGTCACCACCAGACCGGTGCCCATCTCTTTCAGCATCTGCTCAAAGTTGAGGCCCTGCCCGGCAATGCGCCAGTTGTGAATGCCGCCCGCGTGCCCGGTGCTTTTCAGCCCCAGCTTGCGCGCGGAGTAGTTGGTCAGAAGCCACTGGGTCAGAATGCCGTCTTTCACGATGTCACGACGCTCGGTGCGCACGCCTTCGCTGTCGAACGGCGTGGAGGCCAGGCCTTTCAGCAGGTGCGGATGCTCTTCGATGGTGAGCCATTCCGGCAGGATCTGCTTGCCCAGCGAGTCGAGCAGGAAGGTCGATTTACGGTAAACGGAGCCGCCCGCGATAGCGCCCACCAGATGGCCAAACAGGCCGGTCGCCACTTCGTTGGCAAAAATCACCGGGGCTTTCATGGTGGAGAGCTTGCGCGGCGACAGGCGAGACAGCGTGCGTTCGGCACACTCTTTGCCTACCCACTCCGGAGACTGCAAATCCCCCAGCGCGCGGCCAATGGTATAGGCGTAGTCGCGCTCCATGTCACCGTTCTCTTCGGCGATGACGCAGCTGGAGAGCGAGTGGCGGGTAGAGCAGTAGCCCTGCAGCATGCCGTGGCTGTTGCCGAAGACTTTGATGCCGTAGTGGCTGTTAAAGCTGCCGCCTTCGGTATTGGTGATGCGCTTGTCGGCCTGCAGGGACGCCTGCTCGGCGCGCGCGGCCAGCTCGATCGCTTCGTCCGGCGTCACTTCCGCCGGATGGAACAGGTCGAGATCCGGCGCCTCAAACGCCAGCAGATCTTTATCCGCCACGCCGGCGTAAGGATCCGGCGAGGTATAACGGGCGATATCCAGCGCGGCCTGCACCGTACGGGCGATGGCATCCGGACTGAGATCGGTGGATGACGCACTGCCTTTGCGATTCTGGTGGTATACCGTGATACCCAGCGCGCCGTCGCTGTTGAATTCAACATTCTCCACTTCGCCATAGCGGGTGCTCACGCTAATGCCGGTGGTTTTGCTGACCGCCACTTCGGCGCCATCTGATTTTTCTGAAGCAAGCATCAGCGCGGTGGAGACGGCTTCTTCCAGAATCTTACGCTGCGCTTCAACTTGTGAGGTTACTTTCATCGCAAATGCCATACTGTAAGAGAGAGTTAACTGAAGTCTAACAGAGAACCGTTTTTCAGTGCGCGTCTTAACTGGTAACATTAGCCTCTTTTTTTAAGGAGCCTGACATGACTAAGCAGCCCGAAGACTGGCTCGACGACGTTCCCGGTGATGACATCGAAGACGAAGATGATGAGATCATCTGGGTCAGTAAAAGTGAAATTAAACGTGACGCCGAAGAGTTAAAACAGCTTGGCGCGGAAATGGTAGAACTGGGTAAAAACGCGCTGGATAAGATCCCGCTCGACCAGGATCTGCGCGATGCCATTGAACTGGCACAGAAAATCAAAAAAGAAGGCCGTCGTCGCCAGCTTCAGCTTATCGGGAAAATGCTGCGTCAGCGCGATGTTGATCCGATCCGCCAGGCGCTGGATAAGCTGAAAAACCGCCACAACCAGCAGGTTGCGCTGTTCCACAAGCTGGAGCAGATCCGCGATCGTCTGATTGAACAGGGTGATGACGCCGTACCGGAAGTGCTGAATCTGTGGCCGGATGCCGACCGCCAGCAGCTGCGTTCCTTGATCCGCAACGCGAAGAAAGAGAAAGAAGGGAATAAGCCGCCGAAGTCTGCGCGCCTGATTTTCCAGTATCTGCGCGAGCTGTCTGAGAACGAAGAGTAATCCGTTCCCCTCACCCCGAAGGGGCGAGGGGGAAAAGAACGTAGGCCCGGTAAGCGCTAGCGCCACCGGGCTTTTTTTTACGCTTCGGCGGCCGCTTCCGCTTTCTTCGCCAGCCCGTCCAGCAGCTTCTGATGGATCCCACCAAAACCGCCGTTGCTCATCACCAGAATATGGTCGCTGGGCTGAGCGGCTTTCACCACCATATCCGCGAGCACATCCACATCCGCACTCCAGTGCGCAGGCTGGATGCAGGCATCGGCCACTTCCGCCACCTGCCACGGAATATGCTGCGGCTGCAGCAGGAAGACTTCATCGGCACGTCCTAACGACGGCGCGAGATCGTCTTTGCAGATGCCCATCTTCATGGTGTTCGAGCGCGGTTCCAGCACCGCCAGAATGCGCGCGGTACCGCCAACTTTGCCACGCAGGGCGGCAAGCGTCGCCAGAATGGCCGTTGGGTGGTGCGCGAAATCGTCATACACGGTGACGCCGTGGGCTTCACCGCGCAGTTCCAGACGGCGGCGGGCATTGATAAACGAACCCAGCGCATTCGCCGCATCCGCAGGCTGAACGCCCACGTGACGCGCTGCCGCAATCGCCATCAGGCCGTTGTGCATGTTGTGTTCGCCCACCAGGCCCCACTTCACCTCGCCCACTTTTTCGCCGTCGAGCAGCAATTCCCACTCGGAGGCATCGGCGTTGAGTTTCTTCGCCTGCCAGTGGCCCTGCTCGCCCACCAGCTCCTGCTCGCTCCAGCAGCCCATTGCCAGGGTCTGCTTCAGGTTGATGTCGTTTTCCGGCAGGATGATGCGGCCCTGGCCCGGAACAATGCGCACCAGGTGGTGGAACTGTTTCTGAATGGCTTTCAGATCGTCAAAAATATCCGCGTGGTCAAACTCAAGGTTGTTGAGGATCAGCGTGCGCGGGCAGTAGTGCACGAACTTGGAGCGCTTGTCGAAGAACGCGCAGTCATACTCGTCGGCTTCGATCACAAAGAACGGGCTGTCTCCCAGACGCGCAGAGACGTCGAAATTACCCGGTACGCCGCCGATGACGAAGCCCGGCTTGTAGCCGCAGGCTTCGAGGATCCAGGTCGCCATGCCCGCGGTGGTCGTTTTGCCGTGGGTACCGGCAACGGCAACCACCCAGCGGTCGCGCAGGACGAAGTCATGCAGCCACTGCGGGCCGGACATGAACGGAATATTGCGTTCCAGTACCGCCTCAACGCACGGATTGCCGCGGGTCATGGCGTTGCCAATAATCACCAGGTCCGGCTCGGGATCCAGCTGGCTGGCATCGTAGCCCTGAATAAGAGAGATGCCCTGTTTCTCCAGAAGTGTGCTCATTGGCGGATACACATTGGCGTCCGAACCTGTCACCTCATGGCCCAGCGAGCGCGCCAGCATTGCCAGTCCGCCCATGAAAGTGCCACAAATCCCCAATATATGAATGCGCATACGTCACTATCCTTCTTCAATGTGGCGCACATTTTACTCACATGTTAGCGGCTGTGAAACGCATTTCAGGTAAATCCGTATGTTGCTGGCGCGATTCACCTCTGCGCTACTATTTGAATATTTGTTAAGATTGTTGGGCTTTAGTCGTTTTAGTGAACATACAATCGCTCTACTCACAAAGATGCAGGGAAAGTGTTATGAAAACGTTAGGTGAATTTATTGTCGAAAAGCAGCACGAGTTCTCTCATGCTACCGGTGAACTCACTGCTTTACTGTCGGCAATAAAGCTGGGCGCTAAGATCATCCACCGTGATATCAACAAGGCCGGTCTGGTCGATATCCTGGGTGCCAGCGGTGCCGAGAACGTTCAGGGCGAGGTTCAACAGAAACTCGATCTGTTCGCAAATGAAAAACTGAAAGCTGCACTGCGCGCGCGCGACATCGTTGCGGGTATCGCCTCCGAAGAAGAAGATGAAATTGTTGTTTTCGAAGGGTGTGAACACGCGAAATACGTTGTTCTGATGGATCCGCTCGACGGCTCCTCCAACATTGATGTTAACGTTTCTGTCGGTACCATTTTCTCCATCTACCGCCGCGTCACGCCTGTTGGCACGCCGGTGACCGAAGAAGATTTCCTGCAGCCGGGCATTAATCAGGTTGCTGCCGGTTACGTCGTCTATGGCTCCTCCACCATGCTGGTCTACACCACCGGTTGCGGGGTACACGCCTTTACGTACGATCCTTCCCTGGGCGTTTTCTGTCTGAGCCAGGAACGCATGCGCTTCCCGGAGAAGGGCAATACCTACTCCATTAACGAAGGTAACTACATCCGCTTCCCGAACGGCGTGAAGAAGTACATCAAATTCTGCCAGGAAGAAGATAAAGCGACGCAGCGCCCGTACACGTCCCGCTATATTGGCTCTCTGGTCGCGGATTTCCACCGTAACCTGCTGAAAGGCGGCATCTACCTCTACCCAAGCACCGCCAGCCACCCGGACGGGAAACTGCGTCTGCTGTACGAATGCAACCCGATGGCGTTCCTGGCCGAACAGGCGGGCGGTAAGGCGAGCGACGGTAAAGAGCGTATTCTGGAGATCGTGCCGGAAAGCCTTCACCAGCGCCGTTCGTTCTTCGTCGGCAACAACCACATGGTTGAAGACGTTGAACGCTTTATCCGCGAGTACCCGGACGCGTAATCCCTCTCTTCAGGGGAGCCGATCCGGCTCCCCTGTTCATTTATATATTTTACCGTATAAGTGTTTATAAAAAACACGCTTTAATATTCGCCACTGCTCCTGCATTATTTCCATAACAGTTTGACAGATATTTCGTGGAGCAGAAACGCAATGAAAAATTATTCCCGTGCTAATACCGGCATTGATTTAAATCTTATCCCTGTATTTATTGAAATCGTCCGCTGCGGCAGCATGGCAAAGGCCTCTTTGCGTCTGGAGATGTCACGCCCTGCGGTGAGTCTGGCATTAAAGCGTTTTAATCAACTCTTTGATGAGCCGTTATTTCTCCGCAAAGGCTTATATCTTGAGCCGACTGAAAAAGCATTAGCCTTAACCAGCTCGCTGGAAATATTAATGGGCGAAATTCACGATAATATCGGGGCGCTTAATTCCGGAAGGAATAAAACCCCGGCACAGAACGTACCGGGGCTGGGTAATATTATGCCGCGTTCTGAGTCGTCACTTTGAATGATGACATGGCTTCCATCAGCTGACGCGACTGCTCCTCAAGGGAGCGGGTCGCGGCGGAGGATTGCTGCACCAGCGCCGCATTCTGCTGCGCGGTTTCATCCATCTGGTTTACCGCAATATTCACCTGCTCAATGCCGCGGCTCTGCTCCTGAGACGCGGTCGCAATCTCACGCATCAGTTTGGTCATGCGCAGCACTTCTGTTGCGATCTCATCCATCGTTTCGCCCGCCTGCTGGGCCAGCTCGCTGCCCTCGTTAACGTGGGTTTGCGAATCACTGATAAGGGAACGAATCTCCTTCGCCGCGTCGGCGCTGCGGCTGGCCAGGTTTCGCACCTCGCCCGCGACGACGGCAAACCCGCGCCCCTGCTCGCCCGCGCGCGCCGCCTCTACGGAGGCGTTAAGCGCCAGAATATTGGTCTGGAAGGCAATGCCGTCGATCACGCTCAGGATGTCGGCGATGCGCGCCGAGCTGCCGGAGATATCGCGCATTTTTTCAATCACGTAGCAGACCATTTCGCTGCCGTGATCGGCCGTGTCGGAGACCGACTTCGCCAGCTGGTGCGCCTGCTCGGCGTTATCGGCGTTGAGCTTCACCGTGGCGGTGATCTGTTCCATGCTCGCCGCCGTCTGCTCCAGCGACGTGGCGGTGGATTCCGTTCGCTCGGCGAGATCCCGGTTCCCCAGCGTCAGCTCGCGGCTGCCGGTGTCAATCTGCGCGCTGGCATCGCGTACCCGCAGAACCGAGTTCATCAGCGACTGACGCATCTCCTCAATGACCGCGTTAAGGCGGTTAAACTCCTGGCTCGCGGGCGCGGCCAGCGTATGGGTTAAATCGCCCGCCGCCACGTTCTCCAGCTGAGCAATCGACGCCGAGAGCGGCTTGAGCAGCATATGGCGCAGCGCCAGCCAGGCCAGCACGATAATGCCCGCCGTCAGCAGCGCGGCGACGATAATCAGGATCAGGACGCGGGTTTTACTCGCCTGCACGGCGCTCACTTCCGCCTGACCTCGCGCTTCGCTCCATTTCTGAAACGCCTGCATGTCGTTATCAAACGCTGACGCCAGCGGGATCAGCGTCTTCTCCAGCAGATCGTAATACCCGTCCGCGCTCTGGTCGTTGAGGGTTTTCAGCATCGGGTTGATCCCCTGCTGGTTATACGCCGCCAGGCTGGCTGCCACTTTATCGAGCAGCTGCTGCCCCTGCTCGTCAGCCACGCCGCCGTCGATCACGCCCTTCAGCGTTTTCTGGGCCAGGGCGACTTCCTGATTAATGTTTTTTACCGCGCTGGCCGCATCGTCCAGCATGCCGATTTCCATCATGCGGACGGCCTGACCCGCTTCATTGCGCGCGCGCAGGATCAGCGTATAGCCTGAATTAAGCTGCACCATCTGCTCACCCTGAAGGTGATTAATGCGCTGCAGCGAAGAAGAACTCTGTGTGAGGGCATAAATGCCAATGCCGCTGACAATCAGCAGCAGAAGGGTCATAACGGCCAGTAAAGAGAGCAAGCCGGTACGAATCGATAGCGTTTTCAGCATGATATTATTTCCGGTAGCGAGATATTTCTGGGCATAAAAAAAGAGTATCGGCCGCTACCGGAAAATGTTTAGACTTTCAGCATGTTATCGCTCTGTTACCGATGTGTTCACGCGGGTAACAGGCGAGCTTTGACGGTTCTCCCAGAGCACCGTCAGGCCGCGCTGCAGGGCAATAAAAATAAACAGCAGAATGCCGATGGCGATCTTCGTCCACCAGGAGCTGAGCGTGCCGTCAAAGTTGATATAGGTCTGGATCAGCCCCTGAATCGCCACGCCGAACAGCGTCCCCAGCACCGTCCCCACGCCGCCGCTGAGCAGCGTGCCGCCGATGACCACAGAAGCAATCGCATCCAGCTCCACGCCAACGCCTGCAAGGGCATAGCCCGCCTGGGTATACACCGAGAAGACGATCCCCGCCAGCGTCGCCAGGCCGGTCGAGAGCATATAAATGCGGATGGTGGTGCTGCGGGTCGAGATCCCCATCAGGTTGGCCGACGTGGCGTTGCCGCCAATGGCGTAAACCTGATTGCCAAACCGGGTGCGGTGGGCGAGGAAGATGCCAATCACTACCACGCCCAGCATCAGCAGCCCCATCGCGCTCAGGCGGCCGCCGCCGGGGATTTTCCACGCAAGGCTGGAGAGCGTGTCGTACACCGGATGGTTAATGGGAATCGACTCTTCCGACACCAGGTAGCTCACCCCGCGCAGGAAGAACATCCCCGCGAGGGTAATGATAAACGCCGGAATTTTTAACGCGTCGATCAGCAGCCCCATAAAGGCGCCAAACGCGCAGCCCATCACCAGCACCAGCGGGAACGCCAGCAGCGGTGAGATGCCCCAGAAGCCGATCGCTTTCGCGAGGAACACGCCCGTAAACGCGATCACCGAGCCGACGGAGAGGTCGATCCCGCCGGAGAGGATCACAAAGGTCATGCCGACGGCGATGATGCCTAAAAAGGCGTTATCGGTCAGGATATTGCAGATCACGCGCGTCGAGGCAAACCCCGGGAACTGGGTCAGGCAGTAGAGATAGCCCAGCACAAACACGCCCAGCGTGATCATTAGCGGTAAATTACGTTTTATCATGGCCACGGATCCCCTTAATGATGCTGACAAAGCGCGGCGACTGGACGATCAGCACGCAGAGCACGACCACCGCTTTCACCACCTGGTTGAGTTCCGGCTGGAATCCCGAAAGCAGGATCCCGGTGTTCATGCCCTGAATGATCAGCGCGCCGATCGCCGAGAGCAGCAGGTTAAAGCGCCCGCCCATCAGCGACCCGCCGCCGATGACCACCGCCAGGATCGCATCCAGCTCCAGCCAGAGCCCGGCGTTGTTGGCATCGGCTCCGCGAATATCCGCCGCGACGATCACGCCGGCGATGGCGGCGCAAATACCGCTCAGCACGTAGGTCAGCATCACCATCAGCCGCGTGTTGACCCCGGCGTTGCGCGCGGCGCGGATGTTGATCCCGACGGCCTCAATGAACATGCCCAGCGCCGTTTTGCGGGTGAAAAGCCAGAACACCACTAGCGTCACCAGGGCAATCATCACCGGCGTCGGGAAGAACAGAAGGTTGCCGCTGCCGAGCCACGCCAGGCTCGGCGAGTTAAAGGTGACAATCTGTCCGGAGGTAATTAGCTGCGCGACGCCGCGCCCGGCCACCATTAAAATGAGCGTGGCGACAAAGGGCTGGATTTTCAGCACCGCCACCAGAATGCCGTTCCATAATCCGGCCAGCACGCCAGTGCCTAAGGCTGCCAGCAGGACCACCGGCAGGCTATGCCCGGCCACGGTCATGGAGGCTGCCGTGGCCCCGGCGATAGCCATCACCGCGCCGACGGAGAGATCAATCCCGCCGGTGGCGATGACCAGCGTCATCCCGATGGCCAGCAGCGCCACGGGCGCGGCGCGGTTTAAAATGTCTATCGGGCTGCCAAACAGGCGGCCATCCTGCACGATAATCTGGAAGAAATGCGGCGCGACCAGGCTATCCACCAGTAAAACCACCAGCAGCGCCGCGATTTGCGGCGTGCCGGTCGGCCAGCTGAAGCGGCGCTTTGACTCACCGGTTTGCGAAAGCGAACGGGACATCACGATTCACTCCTTATGCCGCGATGGCATTCATGATCGCTGGAACGGACAGCTTATCCAGCGGGATCTCTGCCACCTGTTTACGATCGCGCATGATGATGACGCGATCGGCATAGCCCACCAGCTCTTCCAGCTCGGACGAAATGACCAGCAGGGCCAGACCGTCTGCGCACAGGGTTTCGATAAGCCGGATAATTTCGGCGTGCGCCCCTACGTCAATGCCGCGGGTCGGTTCGTCGAGGATCAGGAACTGGGGTTTGGTCAGCAACCAGCGGGAGAGCAGCACTTTCTGCTGGTTACCACCGGAGAGGAACTCGATGGGCTGTTCCGCGCTCGGGGTGCGGATGCCGAGCTGGCGGATAAAGCGCTCAGCAATGGCGTTCTGCTCTTTGCGTGGGATCGGCCGCAGCCAGCCGCGCTGCGCCTGAAGCGCCAGAATGATATTTTCCCGCACCGAGGCGGCGGCAATAATGCCGTCCGTTTTCCGGTCCTCCGGGCAGAAGCCGACGCCCAGGCAGGAGGCCTGATGCGGCGATCGCAGGGTTTGCGGTTTGCCCTTGATCAGCGCGCTGCCGCTGTCGGCGGGCTTGATCCCGAAGATCACCTCGGCGGTCTCGGTTCGGCCCGAGCCCAGCAGGCCCGCCAGCCCGACAATTTCGCCCGGCCGCACCTCAAGGTTAAATGGCGAGATGACCCCTTTTTTGCCGTAATCGCTGAACGCGGCGACCGGCTTCTCGCTCAGCAGCGTGCGGCCCGCGCGCTGAAGGGCGTTGGTCTCCAGCTCGCGGCCCAGCATCATTTTGACCAGCTCGATCTGCGGCAGCTCGCGGGTTTCACGGCAGCCGACAAAGCTGCCGTTGCGCAGCACCGTAATGCGGTCGCTCACCTCGTACACCTGATCGAGGAAGTGGGTAACGAAGATCAGGCTGACGCCCTGATCGCGCAGCTGGCGCATCAGGGTAAAGAGCATTTCCACCTCCTGGGTATCGAGGCTGGCGGTGGGTTCGTCGAGGATCAGCACCTTTGCCGAGAGATCGATCGCGCGGCAAATGGCGACGATCTGCTGCATCGCCACGGAAAAGCGGTTCAGCGGCTCGCGAACGTCGAGAGAGAAGCCGTAGGATTCCATCAGCTTTGTCGCCCGCGCCTCCATCTCTTTACGGCGCAGCAGGCCAAAGCGTCGTGGCTCACGGCCAATAAACAGGTTATCCGCCACCGACATATTCGGCAGCAGGTTCACTTCCTGGTATACCGTCCCGATCCCCAACTGCTGGGCATGGGCGGTGTTTTTTGGCGAAATGGCGTTACCTTCCAGCCAGATGGTGCCACGGTCGGCGTGATAAACGCCGGTCAGAGATTTAATCAGCGTCGATTTTCCCGCGCCGTTTTCCCCCAGCAGCGCCATGATCTCCCCGCGCCGCAGGCTGAAATCAACGTTATCCAGCGCCTTTACGCCGGGGAAGAATTTACTCAAGCCCTCTGTGCGGAGGATTTCCTGGTGTTGTTCAGTGGTCATGGTTTCCCCCTGCATCAAGCCGGATGGCGCTACGCTTATCCGGCCTACAAAAGAGCGTATCGTAGGCCGGGTAAGCGCAGCGTCACCCGGCATGTTCAGACAGGCTTAGTAGCCCATATTTTTCTTCTTCTCTAACTCTTCTTTCGCCGTGTCAGGCAGGTAGAGCGTGGATTTGGTGACCGTCACTTTCTCCGGCATCGTGCCGTCTTTCTTGAATTTCTCCAGCGCGTCGAATGCCGGGCCGGCCATGTTTGGCGTCAGCTCCACGCTGGCGTTGGCTTCGCCGTCGATCATCGCTTTGTAGATATCAGGCACGCCGTCGATAGAGCCGGTGAGGATATCCTTGCCCGGCTTCAGGCCCGCTTCTTTAATTGCCTGAATCGCGCCGATCGCCATGTCATCGTTGTGGGCGTAAACCATGCAGATGTTCTTGCCGTTGTTTTCAGCCTTAATGAAGCTCTCCATCACCTCTTTACCTTTGCTGCGGGTAAAGTCGCCGGACTGAGAGCGGATAATCTTGATGTTTGGCGCTTTCGCGATGGCTTCAGCAAAGCCTTTTTTACGGTCGATGGCCACGCTCGCCCCGACGGTGCCCTGCAGTTCAACAACGTTACACGGCTTGCCGTCGACCTGTTTTATCAGCCAGTCGCCAATTAACTGCCCTTCCAGCACGTTGTTGGCCGTCACGGTGGTCATATAGAGAGATTTGTCTTTGACGTCGATGGAACGATCGAGCAGGAAGACCGGGATTTCAGCGTCTTTCGCTTCCTTCAGGACGGGTTCCCAGCCGGTCGCCACGACGGGTGCAATAAAGATGGCATCCACGCCCTGGGCGATAAAGGAGCGCACGGCTTTGATCTGATTCTCTTGTTTTTGCTGGCCATCGGCGATTTTCAGGGTAATGCCGCGTTTCTGAGCTTCGCTTTTCGCCACGTTGGTTTCTGCCGCTCGCCAGCCAGATTCAGAGCCGACCTGCGAAAAACCTACGGTTAAGGGAGCGGCCATCGCCATAGACGACATGGCTGCCGAAACTGCTGTGACAAGGAGTAAGCGCTTCCACATATGAACGTCCTCGTAGGGTGAGTTATTGTTGGTTAAAAGATGTTCTGCGGAATGACTATAGCCCATGAAATATGTAACGAATTGCGTTACATCACACTTCAGAAAAGTGAATAAAACGTTAATCACAAGTTTGTAATCGCTTTCATTTCTCCATGAAAAATGCGGCTGAGTTTATGGATTTTTCTGTCATGGAATCGGTCTGAAAAGTGGGAAGAACGTGGAGAGAAGGCGAAAACAGGCGGAGACATTCAGCGCGAGTTGGCTATAATACCTGCCACTTGTTTACCATCCATTTTAAAGGACACCGACATGAGCTTACTCAACGTCCCAGCGGGTAAAGAACTGCCAGAAGACATCTACGTAGTTATCGAAATCCCGGCTAACGCAGATCCGATCAAATACGAAGTGGACAAAGAGAGCGGCGCCCTGTTCGTAGACCGCTTCATGTCTACCGCGATGTTCTATCCGTGCAACTACGGTTACATCAACCACACCCTGTCTCTGGACGGTGACCCGGTTGACGTACTGGTCCCAACGCCATACCCACTGCAGCCAGGCGCAGTGATTCGTTGCCGTCCCGTTGGCGTGCTGAAAATGACCGACGAATCCGGTGAAGATGCGAAGCTGGTTGCGGTACCGCACACCAAGCTGAGCAAAGAGTACGATCACATCAAAGATGTGAACGACCTGCCAGAGCTGCTGAAAGCGCAGATCACTCACTTCTTCGAGCACTACAAAGACCTCGAAAAAGGCAAGTGGGTTAAAGTTGACGGCTGGGACAACGCAGAAGCAGCGAAAGCGGAAATCATCGCCTCTTTCGAACGCGCTGCTAAGAAGTAATTCTTACTGCCAGACACAAAAAACAACGCCACCTTACGGTGGCGATGTCGTTTTTCAGTACTGGTCTCTGTCTAACCAGTTACCGCTTACGATCCGCGTTAACCCGTCGACTGGACGCTGGTAGACATACATCCACGCACTTCCGTACGGCGTCTGGATCAACTGGCGTGCGTATTCACCGCCCCTGGTGCGCAAGGCATCAAGTTCGGCAAGCGTCGCGTTATCAATACGATAAACTTCACCCTGTACTGTTCCTTCACCCGGAACCGCGCCTGGATAGTGGCCCAGGCTGTACAACTGGTAGTTCTCGATATTGTAATTCCCCAGTAGCTGGGCATTGGTCATCCAGTGACTGTTGCCTTGCCTGGTTCGTAAACTGCCGTAGACAAATATTCGCATTGCTAAAACTCAAACTGATAGAGCAGATCAAGTGCCTGGTCTACGCCGGACACTGCTTCCAGATATAGCTTAGGCATCAGGCGATAGCGTAACGTGAGTGTTGCCAGTGAGTCAAAGATCCCCACACCATATTTTACCTGCAGACCCGGCAGTACATAGCCGCTGACCACCACCTGCGAGGAGTCACCCACGCCCTGGGTGTCCAGCGCCAGATTGCTTACGCCGAACGTCTCGCCGATTTTACCCACAACCTGCCCACTTTGTGCAACCCCCAGCCCCACTAACATCGAAGTCATCGCCGCGCTGTCGCTCTGACCGCTGTCGAGACCTTGACCACGCAGCAGGTAAGAGAGGGCTTCCTGCTGGGACATCGCCGGGTCAGAGAAGATCTCCGCCTTCGGTTCGTCGGCGGAACCGGTGACGCGTACCCCGGCAATGACGTCGTTTTCCGTCGCTTCCGGGTTACGAATCGCTTCAATGTTCAGCAAGGGTTGATCCGGTGGACCGGAGAACAGCAGCTCGCCTTTACGGACAATCAGATCCTGACCATAGGCGTGGAATCGCCCTTCAGGGATATTGATCTGCCCGTTCAGGCCAAGCCCTTGTTTATCCTGCGCCACCTTCAGGTCGCCCGTAAGCCTCGCCTTCAGCCCAAACGCATCCAACCGCACGTTATTCCCCACGTGCACGATAAGGTTACTATTAATCGGTATGCCCGCGCTCTTCTGTTCGACCGGTTTCAGATTTTCATTGAGCATAACTTCATCACTTGAGACGCCGACCGCACTTTCCGGCACGTCGTGAACCACGATGCGCGCCCACGGCACGTCAACGCGACCGTCAAGCGTGAAGAGGCTTGGCGTAGCTTCAAAGACCACATCAGGCGAGACGTCCAGGCGCACCATTGGCGGTACGGTGATGCGCACCTTACTGCCCTTCGCGGCAATACGGGCGCGCCAGTTGTCGAGCTGGCTCCAGTCCGCGTCGCCGCTCAGATTGATTTGCCCCTGCTGCGTCAGTACCGATCCGCTCAGCGTCGAGCTCATGCCGTTGAAGTTCATCGCGATCTGGCTGGGCTGCATGTCAAACGGCATAAAGTTGCCGTCAATATCCACGCCGCTGAGGCGCAGCTGGCCGAACAGCTGAGGGCTTTGCGCATTGCCCGCCAGGCGCAGGTTGGCATTTACCATGCCCTCGGCTTTTTCCCCGCGTGCGAAAATCGGGTTCACCATCGCCAGGTTGAAGTTGCGGATAGTGACGTTGCCGCCCAGATTTCGCCGTCCCTGTGGGTCGGTAATTTGAACCTTGCCGTCAAACTGACCGTTGTTGGTGAGACGAATCAGCCAGCCCAGCTCCGCACGGTTGTTATGCAGATCTGCGCTCAGGTTCAGGGTGTCGAAGGCCACCGGCAGCGGCGCGTCATTCACCTCCTGCGTCACCTTCACGTTACGCCCGGACAGCGTGACGCTACCCTGCGGCAGCCCCTCTTTGGTGGTGTCCCAGGCGACATCGGCTTTTCCGCTGAAGACGCCGCTGGCCTGGGTAGTATCCGGCATAAACGGTTTCAGCATCGCCAGATCGAAGCGGTTGAGGTTGATCTGCGCGCGTCCTTCCGCGCCCGCGTCGATGGTCTGCGGCACGCACAGTTCCGCATTCGGGTTGGTCCAGCAGTGCGGCCCAATGCTGATCTTCTGCTCGGCGTTGCGGTAGTCCAGCGCGATGGCGCGCGACAGCGCCAGCGGCCCGACCGGCGTGTTGAAGCGGGTGTTATCCAGCGTCCCTTTCCAGCGCTCCTCTTTGCGGTCGAAGCTGCCGGTCAGGTGAAGCTGGCCGGAGACCGGCTCGCCCTGCACGCGCAGCTGGAGATCGTGCTGCTTTTCGTTCCCTTTGGCGTCCAGGGTCACCAGGTTAATGTTGACGTCCGGCTGAGAAATGCGCTCTACGCGCAGGTTCAGGTTTCCGCCGATCTGGTCAGTGGATTTCACATCCCCTTCCACGCGGACGCGGGCAACGCTCAGCGCCTGCCAGCGCAGGTTATTGGCGGTAATGTCCGCCAGCAGCTGCGGCGCGTCTACCGTGCCGCGCACCTTCAGGAGCCCCTTCGCCGTACCGCCCAGGCCCGGCAGGGCGTTATCCAGATTCGGCGCATCGATGGTGGCGTCCAGATTGAGATCTTTCACCCCCAGCTCGCCTTTGATATCCGCCGTGTTGCGGCCCAGCGCCACGTGCAGACCCGGGATAACCCACTGCAGGTAGCTGTTGCCTTTCACCGATCCTTCAACGTTTACCTTGTTCTGCTTTACGTTCCCGGTGAGCTTAATCTCCGGCACGTCCATCTGCCACGTGCCGCCGTACAGGCTGCCGCGGGTTTTGATCAGGCCATCCAGCTTCGACGGCCAGTCCGGCACCTCTTTGGCGGTGTTAATGCCCGTCAGCTTCAGCTCACCGCGCCAGCTGATCGCCTGCTGCCAGTCGAGCAGCGCGGTCAACTCCGTTTTGCCTTCCAGCGCCGCGACGGTCAGCTTGTCGAGGTTAACCTGCTGTTCGTTGCCCTTCGCATCCAGGGTGATGTTCGCGGGCGGCACGCCCTGCCCCTTCACTGCGGTGCGGAACGAGAGCGTATAGTCGGTCATCTTGCCGCTCAGCTTCAGCTTCAGGTCATCGGCCTGGTACTGTTTTTCGCCGGTGAATGGCCAGTAAAGCTGCTTGCTGACCACCTCAAGATTGAGCGGCAGCCCGGCTTCCGCCAGCTGGGTTTGCGCACGCAGGACCATGTCTACCGGGCCGGAGAGATTGACCCCGACATCCAGCTTCTCGCGCAGCGCCCCGCCCACTTTGACCTTCACCTTCTCGCCTTTGAGCGGGTCAATGTTCAGGGCGCTATTCAGCGTGATATCCACCGGCCAGTTGTCGCGCAGCAGGGCGTTGCCTGACGCGTTCACCGAGCCCTGATTGGTGTCGATATCCAGCGCGTCGAGCTTCATGTTGCCGTCAATGCTGCTGACTTTCAGCAGCATGTTATAGACCGTCAGGTCGGTATCGCCTGTCAGGCGCAGCTGCTCGCCTTTGAACTCTTCAATATTGAGGTTCAGCGGCAGATGCACATCGGTCATTTCCGGCAGGACAGGCTTCGAGAAGAGGTCTTTCAGCGTTTCGCCCAGCGGCTTCTCTTCCGGCTGCGGGTTCTGGATCTTCGGCTCGACGATCTCTTCCTGCGCCACGTCGGCCACTTTCGGCAGCGCGATCAGCAAGCCCTGCAGGGAGGTTGGCGTCAGGGTGAGGTTTTTCTCCTGCCAGCGCAGGCCAGAGCTGAAATCCATCACGGACACGGTGGTGTCGTCGATTTTGATATTGACGTTATCAAGCGCCACCCGATAAAGCGCGATCGGGTACGGCGTGGAGAGATTCAGCGGACCGCTGTCCTCTTCCTCTACCGGCGCAGACTTCGGCATTTTCTTCGAATCTATCGCCACGTTGACGTCTTTTAGCGACAAGTCGTTGACGCAGAGCTTGCTGTCACGCAGACAGCCCAGCTTCACCGCCAGGTGAAACTCCCCGGCGTTCACCGCCACGCCCGGCTGCTCATAGCGGATGTTCTTCAGGCGCAGGTCGCGCCAGCCGCCCGTCACCTGGCCAATCTCCAGCCCCGGCACCCAGCGGTTCGCGGCGTTAAACAGCAGATGCAGCCCGGTCGTCGTTCCTACCAGAAACGCCACCGTACCGAGCAGCAGCACGATAAAAATCAGCACCCCGAGGCTTATCTTCTTCCATAAACTCATAATTCAGGCCCCAGACCGATGTAAAACTGTAATCCGTGTTCTTCTTTGTCGCCCACCGGCACGGCGAAATCGAGCTTAATGGGCCCGACGGGTGACTGCCAGCGTACGCCGACGCCCGCGCCGGTTTTAAAATCGCTGCGGCGGATATCGCTCACCGCTTCGCCGCCGTCGACGAACATGGCGCCCCACCATTTTCCGCTGACGTTGTACTGGTACTCCAGCGAGCCGGTAGCCAGCTTAGAGGCACCGATCAGCTTGCCGTCATCGTCCTTAGGCGCGATGGATTTGTATTTATAGCCGCGGATGCTGCGATCGCCCCCGGCGAAGAAGCGCAGGTCCGGCGGGACCTTGTCGAAGTCGCCGGTTTCAATCCAGCCGAGGTTGCCGCGCACCACAAAGCGGTGTTTGTCATACAGCGTGCGGATCCAGACGTTCTGCGCCTGAATCACCGAGAAATCCACGTCGGAACCCCACATGGTGTTGGAGTAATCGATAGAGTAACGCTGGGAATCGCCCCAGGTCGGCATCAGGCCGCCGCGCGAGCGGGTGCGGCTGATCATCACCCCAGGATAGAGCAGCATGGTGGTGTTGGTGACGTTGGCCTGGGTAAAGTGATCCAGGCTCCAGCGCAGGTTGATGGCGCGCTGCCAGCCGCTGGAGAGATCCCAGTAACGCGACACGGCAAGCGTGGTGGAATCGGACTCGGTATCGTTCAGGTCGGTGCGCTTAAAGCCCCCCTGAACCAGGTAATATTGCTCAAGCGGATTTTTCAGCAGCGGCATTTTATAGCTGAAATCGAGCTGCTGTTCCGGGGCGGAAATGCTGGCGCTGGTGGTCAGGCTATGGCCGTAGGAGTTCATCCACGGCTTTTTCCAGGTGGCCTTCACGCGCGGGCCAACGTCCGTCGAATAGCCCACACCGGTTTCAATGGTGTTCTCGGTGCGCGGCGAAACAACGCCGTGCAGCGGCAACACCTTGGTTTTGCGAGACTTATCAAATTCAGGGGCGACAACCACGGAGTTAAACCAGCCGGTGGCTGAGAGCCGTCGGTTCAGCTCTCCCAGGTCGCTCGACTGGTAGTAATCCCCTTTTTTAAAGGGCACGAGGTTTTGCAGGTACTCTTCACGAATTTGCGACCCTTCGAACGTCACGTCGCCAAAGCGGTAGCGTTCTCCGCTGTCGTAGTCGATATCCCAGAAGGCCTGACGTCGCGCCAGCGCAATGCCCAGCTGGCTTTTATTGAACTGGCTGTCAAAGTAGCCCTTACGCAGGGAAACGCTGGTCAGCTCTTTTTTGAAGTGGTCGTAGTCACCGTGGTTGAGCACGGTGCCGATTTTCGGCCGCGTGCTGAGCAGGTCGAGGTAATCCCGGTCGGTACGCGCCCCGCCGCGCAGGATGACGTTGGTGCCGCCAATCAGCACCGGCTCGCCCGGCGAAACGCGGGCAATAAGCACCTGGCGCCCCTTCTTTGGGGGCGGGCGGAGATCGAAATCAATGGTGGGTTCGTAATACCCCAGCGCTTTTAGTCCTTCACGGATGGCATCATCGACGCGCGCGCGGAAACGCCGGTCCGGCGTCACCTCATCACTCTGGATGGTCGATAGCTGCGCACGCACGTTTTTTTGTAGCGCCCCGGATAACCCCTCAACCTGCAAACGGACATTCGCCGCGCTGGCAATCCCGCTTGTCAGCAACAGACTGACTAAACATAACTGGCGGATTTTTGTCACGTTTTCTCCTGAATATCCCTGTTTCCACCCTGGAAGCAAATGAAGTGCCGCTCCGCGGCAAAATACAGCCTGTTGGCCAAAAACCCGAATCTCGGGTTGAAAATGGGTGTAACACCCAAATATTTCTTATGATTAAATCTAGACTCATTCAGCGCATTTATTGTGTTCAATCAAACGCGCCGTGACAACCTTAACCGAAACATCGCACCCCGGGAGGCCCCACCGTGAGTTTATTCGACAAAAAGCATCTGGTTTCACAAGCAGATGCATTACCGGGACGCAACACCCCTATGCCTGTGGCGACTTTACACGCCGTCAATGGCCATTCCATGACTAACGTTCCTGATGGCATGGAAATCGCCCTGTTCGCTATGGGCTGCTTCTGGGGCGTTGAGCGCCTCTTCTGGCAGCTGCCTGGCGTTTACAGCACGGCAGCCGGCTACACGGGCGGTTACACGCCGAATCCAACCTACCGCGAAGTCTGCTCCGGCGAAACCGGCCATGCGGAAGCGGTACGCGTAGTGTACGACCCGACGGTAATCAGCTACGAACAGCTCCTGCAGGTCTTCTGGGAAAACCACGACCCGGCGCAGGGCATGCGTCAGGGCAACGACCACGGCACGCAGTACCGCTCGGCTATCTATCCGCTCACCCCTGAGCAGAATGCCGCCGCGCGCGCCAGCCTTGAGCGTTTCCAGCAGGCCATGCGTGAAGCGGGCGATACGCGCGAGGTGACCACGGAAATCACCACCGCGAAACCGTTCTACTACGCCGAGGACGATCACCAGCAGTATCTGCATAAAAACCCGTACGGCTACTGCGGAATCGGAGGTATCGGCGTCTGCCTGCCACCACAGCTGGCCTGATTATCAGCCGTTAGATCGTCGCCCGTACCGGGCAGCACCCGCTGTCCGGTCTGTTTTATGTAAAAATGTGACCTCTGGCAGATTTACATCTCTTTACGCTATACTAGCCGCTGAAATAATCGGCTCAACGCTACGAGCTGATGTTCAATGTGTTTCCACACAAATGGTATCAACTCCCCTTCTGAGGATCTGGCGAGAAGCCGGATAAACTATGTTAAACAGTATTTTAGTAATACTTTGTCTGATTGCCGTCAGTGCATTTTTCTCGATATCCGAGATCTCGCTGGCCGCGTCCCGTAAAATCAAACTGAAGCTGCTCGCCGACGAGGGCAACATCAACGCCTCTCGCATTCTCAAAATGCAGGAAAACCCCGGTACGTTCTTTACCGTGGTGCAAATTGGTCTGAACGCGGTGGCTATCCTGGGTGGTATCGTGGGCGATGCGGCGTTTTCCCCGGCGTTTTATAGCCTCTTTGCGCAGTACATGTCCGCCGAACTGGCCGAACAGCTGAGCTTTATCCTCTCCTTCTCGCTGGTGACCGGGCTGTTCATCCTCTTCGCCGACCTGACCCCGAAACGCATCGGTATGATTGCGCCAGAAGCCGTGGCTTTGCGTATCATCAACCCGATGCGCTTCTGCCTGTTTGTGTTCCGCCCGCTGGTGTGGTTCTTCAACGGCCTGGCAAACGTCATTTTCCGCATCTTTAAGCTGCCGATGGTGCGTAAAGATGACATCACCTCTGACGACATTTATGCGGTCGTGGAAGCCGGTGCCCTGGCCGGGGTACTGCGTAAGCAGGAACACGAGCTGATTGAGAACGTATTCGAACTGGAATCCCGTACCGTGCCCTCTTCCATGACGGGCCGTGAAAGCATTATCTGGTTCGATTTACATGAAGATGAGCAGAGCCTGAAGAACAAAGTGGCGCAGCATCCGCACTCCAAGTTCCTGGTCTGTAATGAAGATATTGACCACATCATCGGTTACGTCGACTCCAAAGACCTGCTGAACCGCGTGCTGGCGAACCAGAGCCTGGCGCTGAACAGCGGCGTGCAGATCCGCAATACCCTGATTGTGCCGGACACCCTGACGCTCTCAGAAGCGCTGGAAAGTTTCAAAACCGCCGGGGAAGACTTCGCGGTGATCATGAACGAATACGCGCTGGTGGTGGGTATTATCACCCTCAACGACGTCATGACCACGCTGATGGGCGACCTGGTAGGCCAGGGGCTGGAAGAGCAGATTGTCCAGCGTGACGATAATTCATGGCTGATTGATGGCGGCACGCCAATTGAAGACGTGATGCGCGTGCTGGATATCGACGAGTTCCCGCAGTCCGGAAACTACGAGACCATCGGCGGCTTTATGATGTTTATGCTGCGTAAGATCCCGAAACGCACCGACTCGGTGAAGTTCTCCGGCTACAAGTTTGAAGTGGTGGATATTGATAACTACCGCATCGACCAGCTGCTGGTGACGCGCATCGACAACAAACCGACCGTACTGGTGCCGAAGCTGCCGGATGCGGAAGAGAAGGTATCGGCGTAACGTCGGTCCCCACAAACATCAACGGCTCCCATCGGGAGCCGTTTTTTTAACTACTGCATAGCACGTTGGTTAAGCCATCTCAGTTTGCAGACGCATAACCTGACGGTTGACTTCGGACATCACAGACAGGTGCTGTTTGTCCTTCACTTTTGGGACAAGGATTTTGCCCTTATCAAACTCAAAAGCGCCAACATCCTTGATATACAACCGTCCACGGAACAGGATCTTCACGTACTTCGCCACCTGAAGCGGGTTGTAGCGTTGGAAAATTTTCATTCTTGTATCTCCTGCGAATCATACGCTCTTGCGGTGCCACAATCGGCCCGACTGTCCTGAGCGCAAATTTTAATGCCCAATGACTATAGACCAGAACTACGGTGTTACCCAGTGTGCATAAGTTTATTTACCGTTTGATTACAATTATTCAGAATAATCTTTGCAAAGCGTGACTGAGCGCAGTATAAGCCGTCGTTTTTTCATGGATATGTGCGTTCACCCGCAAAGTGGCATCGGGATTGCGGGAAAACCACATTGATCGCACTTATCATTAAAAGTGCATGACCAAGTGGTCGGATCACCTGCAAACAATAAGGAAACGCCATGACCCTACGTAATATCCTTGCAGCAGCCTGCCTGCTGCTGCCCCTGTGGGCGAGTGCTCACAACATTGAAAAAGGACAACGTGTACCGCCAGTCGGCATTGCTGACCGGGGAGAATTGATTCTCGACAATGATAAGTTTAGCTATAAAGCCTGGAATAGCGCGCAGCTCGCGGGCAAAGTGAGAGTTGTACAACATATTGCCGGTCGTACATCTGCAAAAGAGAAAAATGCCAACCTGGTGGAGGCGATCAAGGCAGCAAAATTCCCACACGATCGTTACCAGACCACCACGATCGTGAATACCGATGACGCCATTCCGGGCTCCGGGATGTTTGTGCGTTCAAGCCTTGAGAGCAATAAAAAGCTCTACCCATGGTCGCAGTTTATCGTCGACAGCAACGGCGTCACCCGTAAGGCCTGGCAGCTGGAGGAAGAGAGCTCTGCGATTGTCGTGCTGGATAAGAACGGCCGCGTACAGTGGGTGAAAGACGGGGCGCTGACCCAGGAAGAGGTGCAGCAGGTTGTCGACCTGCTGCATAAGCTGCTGGCTCAATAAAGAGAGACGCGGAAGCCGGGGTTGAGGAAGGATTCGCGCGGGGTGTAGTCCAGCGGCTTGCCCTGCCAGTCATGAACGTGCGCCCCGGCGGCCGCAGCCACGGCGTGCCCGGCGGCGGTATCCCAGACGTTCGTCGGCCCAAAACGCGGATAGAGCTGAGCTTGTCCTTCCGCCACCAGGCAGAATTTCAGCGATGAGCCAATCGAGGTGGTCTGGTGTTCACCCAGCTGCTGCAGATACTCCTGCAGCTCGCTGTCGCTGTGCGAGCGGCTAATCACCACCAGCGGCGGACGCGCGTCTCGCACCTGGATCTGCTTGCGCACGCCGCACTCTTCTTTCCACGCCTTTCCTTCCGCAGCACTGTACATCACCTTCATGACCGGCGCGTAGACCACGCCCAGCACCGCTTTACCCTTCTCAATCAGGGCGATATTGACGGTGAATTCACCGTTGCGCTTGATGAACTCTTTTGTCCCGTCCAGGGGGTCCACCAGCCAGTAGCGCTGCCAGTGCTGGCGCTCTTCCCAGCTTTGCGGCGCTTCTTCTGACAGGACGGGGATGTCCGGCGTTAAGGCCTGTAACCCTTTCAGGATCACCTTATGCGCCGCGATATCTGCCGCCGTGACCGGAGAGTCGTCCGCTTTGCTGACAACCTCCATGGGTTTACTACCGTCATACACCTGCATGATGGCATCCCCCGCATCCCGTGCGAGCTGACAAATTTTATCTAGCATTTTCCACCTCTTTGTTAACTCAGTGAGGTTAACTCTTTGTTTTAGTTATATCGTAATGTGAACAATTCCGCTATCTGTGAAGCAATTCCGGTTTCAGGTTGCTTTTTTCTGTCAGGATTCACATTTATGTAAGCAACACGTTATAGATACATACTCTTTTGTGGCCTGGATCGAAAAAAGGACTCTTCTGATGATTAAGTTTAGCGCAACGCTCCTGGCGACGCTGATTGCGGCGAGCGTGCAGGCAGCGACGGTCGATTTACGTATTCTGGAAACGACCGATCTGCACAGCAACATGATGGATTTCGATTACTACAAAGATACCCCGACGGAAAAATTCGGACTGGTACGCACGGCAAGTCTGATCAATGCGGCGCGCGGCGAAGTGAAAAATAGCGTGCTGGTCGATAACGGCGATCTCATTCAGGGCAGTCCGCTCGGGGACTACATGGCGACCAGGGGGCTGAAAAAAGGCGAGATCCATCCTGTTTATAAAGCGATGAACACCCTGGACTATACCGTCGGTAACCTCGGCAACCATGAATTCAACTACGGTCTGACATACCTGCATGATGCCCTGGCAGGTGCAAAATTCCCGTACGTTAACGCCAATATCATCGACGTTAAGACCCAAAAGCCGCTTTTTACGCCTTACCTGATTAAAGAGACTGAGGTTGTCGATCAGGACGGGAAAAAACAGACGCTGAAAATCGGCTATATCGGTTTTGTCCCGCCGCAGATCATGACGTGGGATAAGGCCAACCTCGACGGTAAGGTGACCGTTAACGACATCACCGAAACCGCGCGTAAATACGTGCCGGAAATGCGTGAGAAAGGCGCCGATCTGGTGGTCGTTGTCGCCCATTCCGGCCTCTCCGCCGATCCATACCAGGCCATGGCAGAAAACTCCGTTTACTACCTGAGTGAGATTCCGGGCGTTGATGCAATCCTGTTCGGCCACGCCCACGCGGTCTTCCCGGGCAAAGACTTTGCCAGCATTAAAGGGGTGGATATTGAGAAAGGGATGCTTAACGGCGTGCCGTCGGTGATGCCGGGCATGTGGGGCGACCATCTTGGCGTGGTGGATCTGGTGCTGAATAACGACGGCGGCCGCTGGAAGGTCACGCAGTCAAAAGCCGAAGCGCGCCCAATTTACGACGCGGCGGCGAAAAAATCGCTGGCGGCGGAAGATAAAAAACTGGTCGACGTGCTGAAGCACGATCACGACGCCACGCGCGAATTCGTCAGCAAGCCGATCGGCAAATCCGCCGACAGCATGTACAGCTTCCTGGCGCTGGTGCAGGACGATCCGACCGTCCAGGTCGTCAACATGGCGCAGAAAGCCTATGCCGAACACTTTGTGCAGGGCGATCCGGATCTGGCGAAACTGCCGGTACTCTCAGCCGCAGCGCCATTCAAAGTGGGCGGACGTAAGAATGACCCGGCAAGCTATGTGGAGGTCGAAAAGGGCCAGCTCACCTTCCGTAATGCCGCCGATCTCTATCTCTACCCGAATACGCTGGTGGTGGTTAAAGCCACCGGGAAAGAGGTAAAAGAGTGGCTGGAGTGTTCTGCCGGACAGTTTAACCAGATTGACCCACACAGCAGCAAGCCGCAGTCGCTGATTAACTGGGACGGCTTCCGCACCTACAACTTCGACGTGATCGACGGCGTGAACTACCAGATTGACGCCACCCAGCCGGCGAAATATGACGGCGAGTGTCAGGCGATCAACCCGCAGGCGGAGCGCATTAAAAACCTGACCTTCAACGGCAAGGCGATCGACCCGAATGCCACTTTCCTGGTGGTGACCAATAACTACCGTGCCTACGGCGGTAAGTTTGCCGGTACGGGAGATAGCCACATCGCCTTTGCCTCGCCGGACGAGAACCGCTCTGTGCTGGCGGCGTGGATCAGCGCGGAGTCGAAAAAGGCCGGCGAAATTCATCCGGCGGTGGATAACAACTGGCGTCTGGCGCCGATCCACAGCGATACGCCGCTGGATATCCGCTTTGAAACGTCACCGTCCGAGAAGGCAGCCGCGTTTATTAAGGAGAAGGCGCAGTATCCGATGAAACAGGTCGCGACGGATGATATTGGGTTCGCGATTTATCACCTGGATTTAAATAAGTAGCGGCGATTGTGCCGGGTGGCGCTTC